>CAZXGQ010000085.1:0-16232 GCA_964640415.1 uncultured Prevotella sp. | reverse complement strand
GAGTGCTACGTTATCGTAGTTGTTAACGCGTATGTATGAGAAAAGGTTGTACAGTGCATCGTCCATAGTAGTCTTGGCATTGTTCACCTCAACTTGTGTGTTTAGCATTGACAGTTCCAGCTGCAGAAGGTCGGCTTTGGTTATAGTTCCGAGTTTTAGCCTTTTCTCTGAAATTTTGTAAAGGGTCTCCAAATCGTGATGCTTGTTCAAGCTTTGTGTATAGTTGGATTGTGCGGCAATGGCATCGAAATAGTATTTTGTAACATTGATAGTGACATTCTCCATGTCCTCAAGAAATGTTCTCTTGGCTTTCTCGTATTCTTTGGGCTCTGTTTTTTTGCGCCATTTCAGCTCATTGTATGTCTTCAGAGGTTGATAGTAGCTTATGCGTATTGGCAGCGACTTGTAGGTTGTAAGGTTGTAGTTGAACTGGTCAAGGCGGTAGAGATAGGACTGCAGTGACACTGTACCGCCGAGCGATGCTATCTGTTGGTCGAGCGAGAGCGTCAGTGAGTTATTGAGCGAATTATTGTCAACATAGTTGATGCGTCCGTCCTCGGAATTGCGCGCTTCCACACGTGAGCGATTGAAATTCACGAAGTCTCCACTCAGGCTCATCGATGGCAGGAGTTCAGCGCGGAAGGACCGATAAGCCCAATAGCTCGACTTGAAGCGAAACCGTGCCAGCTTGGCATCGTATGAATTCACTTGGGCTATGCGTATGGCGTCGCTGAGCGACAAGGCATGTTGTTCCGCTTTGATGCCAAGGCAGAACAATGCGAGTGTAATTATATATGCCAGTTTCTTCATCATCTTGTAGTTTATGATTTTTGCAGCGATTTTAACTGCAACATTAAAAGCCATCAACAAATAGCAGAAGAATTATGGTTTATTTTAGACTGTTGAGACTCCATATAGTACAGATGTAGTCAAAATGATTTTTAATATTGGCTTTTGTTTTGTGTGGCAAAATTAATCAAAGTTATTGAAAATACAAAAAAAGGCCTCTTTATTTGTTTTCGATACAAAAAACATGTACATTTGCAAAAAAACATTAACTTATTAATCGTTATAATGATGAAACGTAAATTGTTTTTTGCAGCTGTTACATTTACAGTGATAGGTGCAGCAGCTTTTAGTTGTTTTGCCTATCCAAACGTCGAACCAGTAGAGGAGGAAAATAGATGGTAAGGGCAATCTTCACTTGTATTGTTTTTGCAATTCTGGTGACAAGTTGTGGCAAAAAATCTCAAAGGCCTCAAAACGAGAGGTTTATGACCACATCTGATATTGAATATATAAATAAATTTCCAAAAGAAATCCACCTTTCGTCGCCAGAAAGAATCAATACCGAACTTATAGGAATAAGAGGCTTTAAAATTTTAGACTCTGTAATGGTTTTTTCCGTACAGGGGGACAATGGCTTGTTGGCATTCTATAGGATAAGTGACATGAAACCCTTGGGAAGATTCCTAAATATAGGCAATAGCAAAGAAGAAGTCTTGTTTGGGCCGACGCTCTCGACTTCTGTTAATTTCTACAGAAATGCAGATAGCCTTTATGTAGATGTCTTCGACGGGCAGAAGGGAAGAATGCTCACATTTAATGTGGATGAATGTCTGCAAAAGAAGCAAAGTATACTGAAGGCTGAAAACAAGAGCTTTTCAAATGATGTTTTCAACATTGCCAGACTGCCGGATGGGAAATATTTTGTCAAGGAACTTGATGATAAAGAAACACGGCAAACAAGAGCTATCGTAGATTTAAAATCAGGTAGCACTACTTGCACTCCGATAATGAAAAAACTTAACGAGGCTTCTATAAAAGATGGTGAAGATTTCAACATCTTGTCTACAATCACAGGAATAGACAAAGAAGGCAGGATTATAGAAATGCCTATCGGTTTGAACTACTTGAACATATACAAATCCGACGGTTCATTTGCAAAAACCCTTTGCATAGGAGACAAACTTGATGATATTGATGATATAACATCAACAAACAAAGCAAAGCGGAAATACACATTTTCTGACATAAGGATATTTGACACTTTTTTTGCCGTCATGTATATAAATGAGGCAGAAGGCATATATCAAACAAAAAGTATAAAAGTTCCGTCAATATTGCTGTTCACGCTTGAGGGAAAGCCTATTGCCGAGATAAAGCTTAAAAGACAAGCTACATCTTTTGACATTGACATGAAATCTCATATCCTCTACACATACGATTCCAAGACACAAGAAATTTCCAAATATAGCATGTCAAACTAACAGAAGTCGTGCCGGAATACAGTGGAAGTTGGCCCATGCCGTTCGAAACAAGTGCTCATGCCGAACGATACGAGCCAACTTAAAAATCTTATAACTACTCTTACCCGATAAGTGTATTTGTCTTTGCAACCTATTTCAATAGCCGTTTGCTTAATTCTCTTACGGGGTAATAAACGGCCAACCATCCTGCGGCAATGACGGTTAGGAATATGACGGCCACATCGGAATAGTGCACGCTTACCGGGTAGGCGGAGACCACGAAGCCGTCACCGCTACCCATGCTGACCAAACCGAACTGTTGTTGGAGCAGGCAGAGGAGCAGTCCGATTCCAATACCGATGAGAGCACCTGTGGCTGATATCATGCGGCCTTCGAAGAGGAAAACTCTCGTTATCTGCTTGTCGCTGGCACCAAGGTTACGAAGCGTAGTGACATCGTCTTTCTTGTCGATGATGAGCATAGACAGAGAGCCGATGATGTTGAAGCAGGCTACCACAAGGATGAATGTCAGGAAGATATAAGCCATGAGCTTTTCAATCTCCATTATCTTGAATGTGTCGGCTTGCTGTTCGTATCTGTCCTCTACTTTGAAACGTTTTCCTGCAATGTCCTTAATCTCGCTCTTCACGGCATCGAAGTTGGAACCGGGCTTCAGCCGAAGCTCCAGAGACGTCACTTCCCCTTGTGCGTTGAACAACCTTCTCGCGAAACCGAGCGATGTAAGAATATAGCTCTTGTCGTATTTGCTGTTGTTCACTGTAAACACAACACCGGTTGAAAGCAGGGAGTCGAGTACGAATCCTCCTTCCACGTTGCTCATGTCGAGCTGTCCTTGTCGTTGTGGGGCATAGATGCGCAGGTAGTCGTCCCATCGGGCACCAAGACCCAAACTGTTGGCAAGGCGGATGCCTGGCGTGCCAAAGTCAAGGTTTGCGGTGTGGAGCTCGAATTGCCCGTCGCCGTAAAGAATGTCGGTGATGTGGGTTAAATCAGCGAAGTTGTCGTCTACACCTTTTATCGTGACCATGGCTTGCTTGCCTTTATAGACGGCAAGCGCCATGTCCTCGAAGGTTTCCGTTGCCACCTCTATCTGCGGCAGTTGCTTGATTTTGTATAGTGCAGGGTCGTCGGCCGCTACGGATTTTCCAGTGACGGGCACCACTTTGAGTTGTGGGTCGAAGTTTGTGAAGAAACTAGCCACAAGGTCATGGAAACCGTTGAACACCGACATGACTATGACGAGAGCCATGGTGGCTACCGCCACACCGATGACGGATATAAGGGAAATGACGTTTATGGCGTGGGTCTTCTTCTTTGAGAAGAGATAACGTCGCGCTATGAAAAATGGGAAATTCACCTTGGGTGATGGTTTTTGTCCGGAGAATTATTAGTTTTTCAGCAGGCTGTCGATGCGCTCTAGGTAGTCGAGACTGTCGTCCTGGAAGAAACGCAGCTCTGGGATGATGCGCAGCTGGTTGTGTACGCGCTTGCCGAGGTCGTAGCGTATGGTCTTCTCATTCTTGCATATGTTGTCGAGAAGTTCTTTTGCTTTCTCTGGCGGGAAGATGCTGAGGTATGCCGTGCAGATGCTCAAGTCTGGGCTTACCTTAACGCGTGTCACGCTTACGAGGATGCCGTGGGTTTGGCGAGTCTGGCTTTGGAAAATCTCGGCGAGTTCCTTTTGCAGCAGTCGTGCTATCTTGTTTTGTCTTGTTTCTTGCATTTCTATTGTGTTATTTTAGAGTTATAATTCTATATGTGTAGCTTCTACTTTTTCGTGGAGGAAAATGGAGGCTGATTCCATGAACTTTGTTGTGTTCTCCGTTGTGAAATAGTTTACGTCTCCGCCCCTGGTGATTCGTTCCTCCATCTCAGGATGCCTTTTCAGGTAGTCTTGCAACTTGCTGGCTACGTATTCGCCTTGTGGCACTATAGTTATCCCTGGTGGAGTGTATCTGAGAATCTTCGGCATAAGCAGTGGGAAATGCGTGCAGCCGAGGATGATAGAGTCGATGTCCGGGTCTTTCTTCAGTAGCTGGTCTATTCGTTTTTTCACAAAATAGTCAGCTCCGGGAGAGTCTGCCTCATTGTATTCTACCAATGCCACCCAAAAGGGGCAGGCTTGTCCTGTGACCTTGATGTCTGGCCACAGCTTTTGTATCTCCATGTCGTAGCTTTGGCTTTTCACTGTTCCTTCAGTTGCAAACAGTCCGACATGGTTGTTTCGTGTGATGTTTCCTATTATTTCAGCCGTCGGCCTTATGACGCCTAACACGCGCCTTTTGTTGTCCCATCTGGGCAGGTCGTTTTGCTGTATAGATCGTAAGGCTTTTGCCGATGCTGTGTTGCAGCCTAATATGACAAGTTGGCAACCCATGGAAAACAACCGCTCCACGGCTTGCCTCGTGAATTCATAGACCACGTCGAAGGATCTGGGCCCATAGGGCGCCCTGGCATTGTCGCCAAGATAGATATAGTCGTATTGGGGCAATGTCTGCCTGATACCGTGAAGGATAGTCAGGCCACCGTAGCCGGAGTCGAATATGCCGATAGGTCCCGGCTCTTGTGGAAATAGAACAGTATTTTCCTGCTGCATACAATTATTTTGAGGCCTTGATGACCTCTTCGGTAATGTCTTCGCCCATTATGGTATTGAGGTAGGGCATGTTGCCTCCATCAGTGTTGACGACGAAAGCGAGACCTCTTTGCTGGCCAATGCGGGTTATGGTCGCCTGTATGGTCTTCTTCAGTTGGCCGAGGGCGTCTTTCTTGGCTTGCTCGAGAAGTCTGGCAGCTTCTTTCTTGAATGCCATGTTCTTCTCCATGAGCTCTTGCAGTTCGGCTTGGCGTTTCTGTCTGATTGACGGCGCGAAGTCGTTCTGTCCCTCAAGGAAGAGCTCGTATTTGCTGTTGAACTCATCTTCCACGCGCTTCATTTCGCTATCATATTTCGCCTTCAGGTCGTTGAGGTTGTTCATAGCCGTGTGGTATTCGGGTATTGCATGGAGAACGCTGTCACAACTGAGATAGCCGAAGCGAATGATGGGCTGGTGGCCATTCTGGTTGATGGTCATTGCTGCTTGCTCAATGGTTGCGTTCTCTGTTTGCGCTTTGGCCGAAAGCATTGTTGCCGTGGCGATGAAAAAGAGGATGAGTTTCTTCATGGTGGTTAAAAGTCTGAAAATATGAGGGCGGCAGTGCTATGCCGCCCTTGTTTTTACCCGAAGGTATAGTTTACTTTGTTTTGGTAATCTCGGCCTGAACTTTAGAAGTTACATCCTCGACATTGGTGCCAGTGTAAACAGCCACGCCTTCCTCGAAGATGAACGTGTAGCCACCAGTTTTACCCACAGACTCAATGGCGTTGCGCACCTTTGTCACGATGGGCTGCATGAGCTCTTGCTGCTTCTTCTGCAGAGCCTGAGAGTTGTCCTGATAGGTCTGCTGGATTTTTTGGTAAAGAGTCTGGAGCTCCTGCTCTTTCTGCTTCTGCTGAGTAGGATTCATTGTGCTCTTTCCCTTCTCGTATGCCTCGCTTTGGCGTGTGAGCTCGTCCTGCATGTTCTTGAGCTCGTTCTCGTAAGTCTTCTGTTCTGCCTGAAGCTCACCGTTAACCTTTGCGATGTCGGGCAGTGCTCCCATGATGGTCTGTGTGTTTACTTTGCCGAACTTCTGTGCGAAGGTGGCAAGCGGAGCCATCAGCATGACGAATAATAAAATCTTTTTCATTGTTGTTTGTTTTATTTGTTTGTGTTCTATTCTATTGATTTATTCTCTTGCTTTGGCGAGGCTACTGTCCTGTTAGGTAGATCCTTTAGCAAGGTTAGTGTCCTCTGTGTAGGTGTGTACAGTTTAGTGAGACTTGTTTTGTTTAGCGTGCCGAGTAACCGAGCTTGCGAAGCACCTCGTCAGAGATGTCTATCTTTGGAGAACCGAAGATTATGGCAGTGTCGGAGGCGCGGTCAAGCACAAGGCTGTATCCTCGCAAGTCTGATATCTCCTTCACAGCGTTGTATATCTCCTCTTGGATGGGTTGCATGAGGCTCTCGCGCTTCTTGTACAATTCACCCTCGGGCGAGAAGTATTTCTGCTTGAGTTCAGCCGCAGCCTTTTCCTTGGTCATTATCTCCTCTTGCTTGGCTTTCTTTTGCTCTTTCGAGAGGAACACCAGCTCGTTTTGGTAGTTCTTGTACATGGTAGAGGCCTCAGTGTTTAGAGCCTCCACCTCGGCCTGCCACTTCTTTGTGGCCTGGTTCAGCTGTTCGTTTGCACGCTCGTAGGCAGGTATGTTCTTCAGTATATATTCCATGTCGATGAGAGCGAACTTCTGCGCATGCCCCATCAAAGGCATCGCAAGCATCATCGCCATAAGCGCAATACATTTGAAAATGTTTCTGTTTTTCATTTCTTTCTGTTTTATTCTTTTAGACGAATGATTTGAGTGTTTTGTTACGCTCTACGCTATGAAATATTTAGAACTCCTGTCCCAGGACGAAGTGGAACTGAGAACCGCCCTTGCGGTTGTTCGTGTTGTCCTTGTCGAAGCCGTAACCCCAGTCGATACCCATGAGTCCCACCATCGGCAGGTAGATGCGTACGCCGACACCTGCTGAACGCTTCATGTCGAACGGGTTAAACTGCTTTATCTTGCTCCATGCGTTACCACCCTCAAGGAAGGTGAGTCCGTAGATGGTTGTGTTGCCGAGGAGGAACGGATAGCGAAGCTCCAGAGTGAAGCGGTCGTATGCATAGCCGTTGTAGGCAATTGAGCCGTTCTCGTAACCGCGGAGTCCGATTGTCTCTTCGCCAGCGTATGATGAGTAGCCGCTCATGCCGTCACCACCCATGTAGAACGTCTCGAACGGAGACTCTTTGTATTTGTTGTAGTTGCCGAGCAATCCCAGGTCGGCCCTTGTCATGAGCACGAGACACTTCTGTCCGTTGGTGAGGGCAGTGTAAGTCTTCGACTTGAACGACCACTTGTGATACTCAATCCATTTGTATTTGATCTTCTGCTCGCTTACGTAAGTTGGCGAGTTCGAGTTTGTGGCGAGGTTCTTGTAGTCCTTGCCGTCCCAGAGCGACCATGGCGGGGTGAGAGTAACGCTTGCGCTGAACTCGGAACCCGTTCTTGGATAGAGTTGGTTGTCGGTAGAGGCACGGCTGATCGAGATGCTGAAGTTGAGGTTGTTGGCGTTACCGTTTGTCATGAGGTAGAAGTAGCGCCAGTTTTTCAACATGTAGCGTGTGTATGCAGCCTGCACTGAGAGTGTGAAGTAATCGTCTGGCCAACGCAAGCGCTTACCCCAACCGAGAGATGCACCGAACAGTTGTATGTATTTGTCGGGGTCGTAATAGTTCTCGTAGTTGGAATAGTTGTAGCCGTACGAGTTGTAGCCGTACAGATTATAATAGTAGTTGCTGTATGCCGACTGGTTATAATAGTTGCTGTTGATGTCGGTCTGCTTTGAGTAGTAGACACCTACAGAGAGCTGGTTGGGTCGTTTTCCGCCGAACCAGTTGGTTGAGTAGGTCGCATTGTAGCTCTGGTAGTATGTGCCGTTGGTCTGTGCGCTAATCGACAGCTTCTCACCGTCACCGATAGGCATTATGCCACGGTGCTCCTTGTTCTTGCGGAACAGGTTCGCCATTGAGAAGTTGTTGAGGGTCAAGCCGATACGACCTATGACGCCCGTTTGTCCCCAACCGAGCGAGAACTCGATCTGATCGTTTGACTTCTGTTCCAGCATCCAGTTCAAGTCAACCGTTCCCGACTCGTAGTCAGGCTTCACATCCGGGTTGATCTTTTCAGGGTCGAAGTGTCCCATGCTGGCTATTTCACGATACGATCTCATGATGGCATCCTTTGAGAAAAGGTCGCCCGGCTTGGTGCGCAGCTCACGGCGCACCACGTTCTCGTAAAGGCGGTTGTTACCGTAGATACGCACGTGCGACAGGTGGGCCTGCGGACCTTCCTGTACGCGCATCTCGAGGTCGATGGAGTCGCCTTCGATGTTTTGCTCCACAGGGTCAATGTTTGAGAACACGTAGCCGTGGTTATAATAAAGGTTGCCCACTGCGTCCTCATCGCTCTTGAGTCGCTTGTCGAGGAGCTTCTGGTTATACACGTCGCCGGGGTTCATGCCCAGTACGCGCTGCAGGATTTCTGTAGTGTATACGGTGTTTCCCACCCAGTGAATCTTGCGGATAAAGTATTTCTGTCCTTCTGAGACCTTGATCCACACGTTCACGTGTTTTGGGTCGTTGTTCCACACGCTGTCTCCGAGAATGGCGGCATCGCGATAGCCAAGCTCGTTGTATTTCTCAATGAGCTTCTCCTTGTCTTCTTTCCAACGCTCAGGTGTATACTTCTTCGACTTGAGGAATGATGACAGCTTGCCGGCTTCGTGCGTCTTTGCGAACGCACCTTTCTTGAACAGTCCGCCCTTGATGCGTGAAGTCTTCAGTTTTTCGTTGCCTTCAAGCACGATGTAGCGCACCTTCATCTTCGACTTCTTGTCGATGACGATGTCGAGGATGACCTGGTTCTTCTTTGAGAGGTCGTCCTTCTGGTTTATCTCAATGTCGGCATTCTTGTAGCCCTTGTCGTCGAAGTATTTCTTTGCGAGGATTTTGGCACGGTCAATCATGTTGGGCGTTATTTGTCCGCCCTTCAATATGCCGAGCTTCTTTTCCATGTCCTCGCGCTCTGTCTTCTTCAATCCGAAATAGTTGATTGTCGACACTCTTGGTCTTGGCTTCAAGGCGATATGCAGGTACACCTTATCGTTTACGATGGAGTCGGCTGATATTTGCACGTCAGAGAAGAGTCCGTGTTTCCAGTATCTCTTCACGGCATCTGTTATCTCAGTGCCGGGCAAAGAGATTTGCTGGCCGACAGTAAGTCCTGATATGCCAGTCAGCATATAGTCTTCATAGCCTTCCATGCCGGAGACGGAAAAGCCTCCGATAGTCAGATTGCGTGGCGTGCCGGCATAAGTGATGTCGGGGTATACGATGCGTTCTTGTGCCTCTAAGCCAAGGCTGCATGCCATGGCGACGATTGCAGCTGCTACTTTCTTCTTGTTGTAGTGCATTTATTACTTGTTGCGGATTGAAAACAGGAAAGCTGTGGCTCGTTTGTGTCGCGATGTCGTCAGGTCCTCTCCCAAATTCTTCTTTGTTCTTATTCTTACTTATTAAATGTGGGGTCAACTTGTGTCTCGGTCTTGCCGAATCTGCGTTGCCTCTTTTGGTAACTCTCAATGGCCTCGCGAAGGTCTTCCTCCGAGAAGTCGGGCCAATACACAGGCGAGAAGTATAGTTCCGTGTATGCTATCTGCCATAGCAGGTAGTTGCTTATGCGGTATTCCCCGCCGGTGCGTATCAGCAGGTCAGGGTCCGGCATGAAGTTGGTTTGGAGATGGCGCGTTACGGTGTCTTCGTCGATGTCGTCGAACGACTTCCCCGTGTCTTTCCACTCTTTGGCAATGTCTTTCACTGCTTGGGTTATCTCCCAGCGCGATGAATAACTCAGCGCCACCACCATTGTCATTGCCGTGTTGTCGCGTGTGTGCTCTTCTGTCTCGTGCAGTTTTATCTGAACCTCCTTGGGAAGACGTTCCACATCTCCTATGACGCGGAAGCGCACATTATTCTTCATGAAGATCTCGTCTTCGAGGCTTGTCAGCACGAGGCCCATCAAGGCATGTATCTCCGGCTGCGGCCTGTTCCAGTTCTCCGTGGAGAATGTGTAGAGCGTCAGATGTTTCACTCCAAGACGCACACATTCTGAGGTGATGCGCCTTACTGTGTCAACACCTGCCTGATGGCCAAACGAGCGGTCTTTGCCCTTTTCCGTAGCCCAACGGCCGTTGCCGTCCATGATGATGGCAATGTTCTCGGGAACAGTGGCGTTTGCCGTGGGTGATTGATGGTTACTGCACGAAGTCATGCTCTTTTCGTATAATGTTACTCTTTGTTACAATTTAGACATTTTGGCGAGAAGCTGTAGGTTAACGACAGTTGCAGCCTGTGGAATGCATCAGTGTTCTTGAACATGCCGGTGCTTTCTATGTCGTAGGGGTCTTTCACGCCGTCGAGCCAATCGCTTGTGGTGAAGTTTATGGCCCATTCGAGTCCGACGTTGAGCCTCTCACTTATCTTGTATTTCACACCTATTCCCAGAGGTAGCGTCATCGCCGTACGGGTCTTCTCCGTGGTGCTGCACATTCCCAGTCCCAATCCGGCGAGGAGGAAAGGCGTGAACCGCTTGGCTCCCCTGTAGTCGCGGCCTGTGCCGTATGGCAGGAAGTTGTACTCGTAGACGACGGAGAGGTCGTAGAGGCTGTTGTTGAACGTGTATCCGAGCTGGTCAGTTGTGGGATACCATGTATCGACGTTCTTTGAAGCTCCTTTCATCTTGCCGTAGCCTATGTTCAGCCTCAGTGCCATCCAGGGATTCATGTTGTATCGCCCCACGATGCTTGCTGCCGGCTGCATGCCTCTTGCGAGGCTTCCGTTGTAGTCGCCGAGATAACCAGCCATGCCCACGCCTGCACCTATCTCATAACGATATTCCGGATCGTCTTGAGCTGCGCATGCCAGCGGCAGCATTGTCATTGCCGTTATAGCTATTGTCTTGGCCCAGATGCCCATAGCCGGTTGCGCCTTTCAGCTATTTGCGCCTCGAAGCGCTCTTTGTGAACAGTTTCTGATCTTCTTTCCATCCCAGCTGTGACAGGCGTCCTGACCATACGGTCGATGAGCCGTCGCGCGTGATATAGAGAATGTTGTCTTTGTCGACAGCCATGTCGAACTTGGCCGTCTGACTTCCGAAGTCGGTAGGCAACTTGAAGAGTGTGCTCTTGCTCCACGTCAGTCCCCAGTCGGGGCTGGTGTATACTTCAGAGAAGTCGCCGCCGGTGGCTATTATGCTGTCACCGTAGAGCACGGCTTTCACGTTCTCAAGATAGGGCAACGCCTTTTTCTGGTTATACTCATCTTCGTTATAGTACATCCAGACCTGCGACTTGTCGCCGTCGTCCTCTACCTTGCTCCACATCACGGTCTTGCCGTTGGCGTTGCCTATGATGAGCAGGTTGTTGTATGACGGGTCGTTGGCCATGGGTGATGCGATGAAGTTCACGTTCTCTGTTGGCAACAGTGATGCGTCGTCGTCGATAGTCTCCTTTGTCCATTCGCCGCCGTTTATAGAGACGCGCATGAGCTTGCCGTCTGTTATGGCGTAGCGGTACTTCGTTGTCGTACCGATCACGTTGTCGTCTTTAGCTATATACTTGTTGACTCTCTTCCACGATGTTGTGTTGTTGCCGAACACGTTTGTCGCGCCATCGTTAAGGCCAGTGAGGAACAGCTCGTTGGCGTCGTTCACGAACTGGCGGTTCTCCAGTCCTGCACAGTCTTCGATTGGAGTGGCTTTCCAGCTGAACTCGTTCTCCTCCTCGTTGTGTGCGTTCACCTTGATGGTGTACTCGCGGTATGCCGAAGCCGTCATATTGTAAACGCGTATGCGCACGGGATTGGTGAAGTCGATTGAGTCTGATGATGAATAATATGCGAGGCTGTCCAGACCGTCTTGAGCCTTCAACACGAGTATTGCAGAGCCACTGTTTGTGGTGCTGATTGTGGCCAGGACGTGCTCCAGGTCAGTGCCTTTTGGCAGTGAGTCGGTGTTGTTGATGGTCTGGGCATACTGGTCGATGTCAAACGTGTAGGCGCTTGCAGAGAAAGTAGTGGTGTATGTTGAGTCTGTTACACCGTCATACGCCGTTGTATGGTTGATGAGGTTCAGCGTTCCGAGTGAGAACGCTGAGATGGCGGTGTCGGTGTAATATGTCGTGTCATTATCACTGTTGTCACCCAGGCAGGATGTTAACGAGAGCACGGCTGCCATGATGATAACGACGTGCGAAAACAGTTTTTTCATTGCGCTAATTTACTTTTTATCTGCAAATTTACTAAGAATAGCCAAATTACGAGCGGTTTTTCCTTTTTATTATGATTTTTAATATAAAATGTTATGTTTGTTTTGTAATGTTTGCATATCAATACTAAAAAAAGGCAATACAATCACTTGCACTGCCTTTTGTTAGATTTATGTCACAATTTTTAAACAATGACATAAATCCCGTTTTACCTTAAAAATCTATCAAACTACTAACCTAATGAAACTTAAATGGATGTTATCTCACGATAACGCTGCAAAATTAAGCAAAATATTTGAATGGCGCAAACAATTTTCTGTGTTTTTGCGCCGCGTTGTTACTCTTTAACAGTTTTGCCGTTTCTTAACGAAATTATACGTTGATTTCGCGACCCTCTGAATGCAAGGGTGACGTCTCGCTGGGCTCTTACGTATTCGCCGTCGACAATCACGTCGACGTATGGCAGTATTTGGCTGAGCTTTTTGTCTGCCTCTATCTGCTCAATGGTGAATCCCGTGTAAAGCCAGATATCTTTGCCCGGCAAATTCTCCTTTATCTCCTTTGCCAATGCGGTTACGTCGTCGGGTGAGCATAGTGGGTCGCCGCCGGAGAATGTCGCTCCTTGAATGTAGGGCTTTGAGAGCTCGGCGAAAAGGTAGTCGTGCGCCTCCTCACCGAATGGTTGTCCGCCTTCGAAATCCCATGTTTCCGGATTCTGGCATCCTTGGCAATGGTGTGTGCATCCCGCCACCCATAGAGTGACGCGGAATCCTTCGCCGTTGTTTACGTCGCAACTTGTTATGTCGTGAAATCGCATCGTCCTTTTTCTTTGCTATAGTTGTACTATGTTAATATAGGGCGGCAATGTAAATTGTAACCCTATATTGCCGTGGCTTACATGTCTTGGAAAGGTGCTGCCACTTTTTTGGTTTTCTCGGCCAGTGCTTCTCCGGTGCTCCCGCCACACTTCAGCTTGTCGTTGGCGAACGAGCGCAGGTGCTTCACGCGGTCGTGCACCTCTGCCTGCTTGCCAAGGTTGAAGTTGTGGTAATCGGTTGTCAGGTAACCCGTCACGCGGCGCAGCCGCCTGATGTTGCTGGAGCCGCATATCGGGCATGTGTCGTTTATCTCGTCGGTGTAGCCGCAGTCCATGCACGTGTCGTTGGGCACGTTGATGGCGAAGTAAGGAATGTCCTTCTCCATGGCATAGTCGATGATTTTCTCCAATGCTCCGACGTTGTGCTTTGTGGTCGACGGAAGCTCCACGTAGGTGATGCAGCCTGCCGACGAATAGCCGGTGAGCTGGCTCTCGATGTCAATTTTCTCGAACGGAGTCATCTTCTCCCATACGGGCACGTGTATGGAGTTGGTGAAGTAGTCGCGGTCCGACACCTTTTCTATTACGCCGTATTTAGCCTTGAACTTCTTCATGGCAGTGTAGCACAGGTTCTCGGCAGGCGTATAGTAGACACCGAAGTTGAGCTTGTATTCTTCCTTGAACTCTGCGCAACGCTTCTTGAACAGCGACTCTATGCGCTTGGCCAGTGCCATTCCCTCCGGCTTGGTGTGGTTGCATCCCACGAGGAGTTGCAATGTCTCTGCCAGTCCGAGCTGTCCCATGGCAAGTGTGCCGTGCTTCATGGCCGAGCGTATTCCCTCCTCGGGTATGTATCCTGCCATGGTGTTGTTGTCCCACATGAAAGGCGCAGTCTTGGGGTCTTGCGAGCAGATCCAGTCGAAACGCTCAATGAGCGTGTCTTTTGCCTCGTGAATCTTCTGGTCGAGAATCTCCATAAACTTCTCCACGTCTCTTCCCGCTTCCATGGCAAGTGTAGGCATGATGATGGTTGTCGGGCAGATGTTCCCGCGTCCGTCCTTCAGCTGGCCTAGTCCGTTCACGTCCCATCCGTTGGCCGTGCGGCATCCCATTGTTGAGAAATATGTGCGCGGGTCGTTGATGTCGAATCCCTCGTTGCCGCTCCAGTTGACGTTGGCGTAGTTGGGATACAGCCGCTGCGACGTTGAGCGCATGGCGAGCTTCTTGAGGTCGTAGTTGGGCGTTCCTGGTTTGTCGTTCACACCTTTCATATACTGGAAGATGCCGCATGGGAATATCGGGGTGTTATGGTGGAAGCCTATGCCCTCAAGCGACCCGAGCAGCAGTGCACGTGTCACCAGTCGGCCTTCCTCAAGTGTGCAGGTGCCGTAGTTGATCGACGTGAAAGGCAGTTGGTCGCCCGAGCGGCTTTGCAGCGTATTGAGGTTGTGGTACATGGCCTCCACGGCCTGGTGCAGCTCCTGGATGGTGTCGCACAGTGCCGAGTTGTAATATTTCTGGTCAAGCTTGTCCTTGTTGGAGAGCTTGAAGTCGTCTTTTGTCAGGCGTGTCTCCTTGAAGAATGTTTCCTTTACCTTGTCGCTCCAACGTTCGAAGGTCGATCTCGTTACGCCTACGTTGTCCTGGTATGTGTTGTCGTAGAGTGCGAGGAAGTCGGCGCCCGAAAACTCTTTCTGGTCTTTCGCCCAAGCTGTTATATAATGTTTGAAGAACGATTTGCGGAAATACGGCACCATGGTCCAGTCGAGGTGCGTAGCCGATACGCCGCCGAACTGGTCGAGGCTCTGCAGCTGGAAGATTACCGCCACGAGTTGCATGGCCGTGTTGAGCGATCCTGCCGGGCGCACGTCGCCCTGCCGGGTGTGGAAGCCCTTGGAGAGCAGGTCGTCGAAAGGTATCGACAGGCAGTTGTGGAAACCGATGGCGTATTTGTTGAGGTCGTGGATGTAGACCTCGTTGTTCTCGTGGTTTCTGCAGGCCAGGTCTGACATGCAGTGGTCGAGCGCGTACTGCTTCTCATACACGTTGGCAGCCTCGCCCGAGCGTCCGCCGCCCGAATACTCGTCGATGTTGGCGTTCTGGTTGACGACGTTTTTCGCCATCAGCTTGTCCTCGTAGGCCTTCTTCACGCGCTGCTCGCGCTCCAGCTTGTGCTGGTAGCGGTACTCGCAATAGGCAATGACGGCGCGTGTCTCGCCTTGCTTGGCAAGCACTTCGACTACAGTGTCCTGTATGTTCTCGATCTCGAAGGTGTCGGTTGTGGGAAGGTATTTCTTCTCGCAAAGGGCGTATACCTCGTCGGCATATTTGCAGGATATCTTTTCTATGTCGCCCTCGTGGCCTATAGCCTTGAGGTCTTTCAAAATGGCGACTTGGATCTTTGTCAAGTCGAACGGCACTACCTTGCCGTCGCGCTTTCTAACTTGGGTCATGGCAGTTTTGTAATATTTTTCACGTGCAAAAACGGGAAACTTTTTCAGAATTCGAGCTGGCAAAGTTTTCCATTTTGGATAACTTTGTTTCTTTTTCTTTTCCCGAAGTTGTCGATTTTTGTTCGTTTGCGACTGCAAAATTACTGAAAAGTTGGATAACTCGGAGGGGTTTTGAGCTCTTTTTTTGCAACTTTTTCGTTCTCTTTTGTCTATCAAAGAGTTAAGCCCTTTGGGTTAAAATACCACTGCGGTTTAGCGTTGAAACGCATTGATTAGTTGGGCAAATGTTGTGTGCCCGATTTCTTGCCTCGGGTTCGTTCTGTTCGTATTTTCTTGTCCACGAAGTACGCGAAAAAGCACGAAACTTCAAAGCCATGAAATTTCGGCTTTGCCGATTACGCGTAACATAAGCCGCCGACACACATCAACTACAAAGCAGGGAGTTGGTAGGAATGTCAGGGCTGTCCGCAACCCCGAATGGTGAGATGATGTTATTTCACGCAGAGCCGCAGAGATTATAGAGGTTCATCCGACGGTTGGAGTGATGTGTCGTATAAGACAAAACGTCTCCGTGTATTGTGAATGTAAAGATTTATAGCAAGATTTTAACACTTGTGGGGCACACCATCTAGAACGGCCGCGGAGGCTCAGAAGTGTTAAAAAGGGCACCTCCAACCCGATTTTTGCCGAAAAAAGCATGAAATCGGGTCGCGATAGTAGCCTTATCGCGTCGCGATTCTAACGT
>CAZXGQ010000084.1:0-16301 GCA_964640415.1 uncultured Prevotella sp. | reverse complement strand
CCGTTGCTGCAGCGGTAGAACTCGGTAGAGTTGTCGTAGAGCTGTCCGGCGCCGTCGGTGCCGTGGATGATGCCGTCCTCGGTAGGAATGTTGCCCACCTTATTCTTATTATAGGCACCGTTGACGTTGATATAGTAGTTGAAGTCTTTGCCCAGCTTGTCGTTCCATCCGAGTCCGACCTCAACACCGGTGTTCTTCACGTCGCCGCCGTTGATATAAGGTGCGCCCGTTCCGGCAGTTGCGAGGATAGGAGCCTGCACGAGCCAGTCTTTGGTGTTCTTCTGATACCAGTCGATGTTCAAGTTGAGATTACCGAACAGGCGGAGGTCAACACCGAGGTCGATCTGCTCTGATGTCTCCCACTTGATTTCTGTGTTGGCAAGGCGGCTCTCGTATGCGCCGTAGTAGTTTGACTGACCGTCGGAACCGAGTGCGGTACCGAAGTTGTAGTAAGTCATAGCTGTGGTGATAGGCGAAACGAACATCAGGTCGCCGATGTTCTGGTTACCCACCTGACCCCAGCTGGCGCGGATCTTAACGTAGTCGACCACCTTGGTGATGGGCCGTGCCCACTTCTCGTTTGTCAGGATCCATCCTGCACTGATTGAAGGGAAGTAGCCCCAGCGGTGTCCTTTTGCAAACTTGGAGCTGGCGTCGGCACGCAGTGTGGCTGTTGCCATGTAGGTCTCTTTCCAGTTCCAGCTCACGCGGCCGAAGTAGCTGACCATGCGCTGCGACAAAGACGGTGAGCCCGATGCACCGAGACCGTCGGTCTTTGTGGCAGCTGTGCCGTTGCTCACGTAGGCGTGATACCAGTCGTCGAATCCGCTCTTCAGTGTTGCGTTGGAAGCACCCACGCCCACGCCGTCGTAGCGGTACGACTCCATACCCAAGAGGGCAGAGAGCGAATGGTCCTTGATGTCGAAGTTGTACGACAGAGTGTTGGTCCATGTGAGCTGCCAGTTGTGGCTCATGTTCTGGCTCACGCTGGTGCGGCCCGAGGTGTTGTAAGAATAGATGGAGAACTTGTAGAGTGGGGTGAACGAACGGTAGTCGCTGGCGTAGTATTCGTAGCCGGCTACTGTGCGGAACTTCAGGTTCTTGATGGGCTCGACCTCGGCATACACGTTGGCTGTGAGGCGTGCGGCATTGGTCTGGTTGTTGTTGTTGGTCATCATCAAGCCGTAGGGGTTGCCGTCGGCATTGTACCAGTCGCTGCTGCTTGTGTCGTTGTATGGCGAGTCGTACTGGTTGTTGTCGCTGTATATGGGTGCGAACGGTGATGTGTTGAATGCGCTGCGCAATGAGTTGTTGTAGGCATTGCCCACGCGCACACCTTTGCTCTTGGTGTAGACAAAGCTTATCTGCTCGCCCACCTTCAGCCATTCTTTCGTCTTCCAGTCGGAGTTGACGCGCAGGTTGTAGCGCTCATAGTTGCTCACGTCCTTGCCGCCCACAATACCTTCCTGGTTCATGTAGCCCAGGGTCATGGCGTAGTTGACCGTTTTGCTGCCGCCGTTCACACCTACATTATAAGAAGATGTCTTGGCGTTCTTCACAAACATCTCGTCGACCCAGTCGGTGTCGATGAGGCTTCCGTCTTCGTTGTAGATGCTCTTGTAAGATGACCAGTCGTACACTTTCTTGCCCGAGTTGAGGGCAGCCTCGTCGAGGATGGTCATGTACTCTTGTGCATTGAGCATGTTGACGCTTCTTGCCTTGTTCTGCCAGCCCATGTAGCCGTCGAAGCTAACGACTGTGCGTCCTTCCTTACCGCTCTTGGTGGTGATGAGCACCACACCGTTGGCCGACTGCGAACCGTAGATGGCGGCAGATGCAGCGTCCTTGAGCACGTCGATGCTCTCGATGTCGGCAGGGTTGAGGCTGGCGATGTCGCCGCGGATACCGTCAACGATGTAGAGAGGGTCTGAACCGCTCACTGTACCCATACCGCGGATGTTGACCTTCAGACCCGAGCCTGGCTGACCAGATTCGGAGATGATGCTCATACCCGGTGTCTGACCCTGCAGAGCCTGCAAGGGGTTGCTGGTGTTGAGCTTGGCGATGTCTTCGCCCTTGACGTTGATGTTGGCGCCGGTGACGAGTTTCTTTTTCTGAACGCCATAGCCCACAACCACAACCTCATCGAGCGACTGCTTGTCTTCTTTGAGGATAATGTTGAGCTTCGAGCCGTCGCCCGACACTTTCACTTGTTGGGTGATGAAACCCAGGTAAGAAATTTCGAGCGTCTGTCCACTTTTGGCTGCGATGCTGAAGTTACCGTCGAGGTCGGTCACTGAACCGACTGTGGTTCCTTTCACAAGAACACTCGCACCGATGAGCGGTTCGTTGTCTGTGCCCGAAACGACAGTACCTACTACATTCTGAGCTTTTAGTACACCTGCTCCGATTCCTAACATTGCTTGGAAAGCCAGCAAAAAGGCAACCAAAGCAATCTTACAGAGCGGGTTACTCTGAGAGAAATACCGAGATGCTTTTCCCATAATTTTTAGGTTTAAATATAAATAATTGAACTTTGTGTTCTGGTTTTTGGTCTTTAATTTTGGCAAATATACAAATAAAATGATTACCCCGACGCTTTTTTCTTCATTATTTTTTTAATTAATGAAAAAACACTCGTCGCAGGGAGGAGGAATGTGGAAACGTGTGCAAAGATGCATAAAGCGCATCTCTGCACTCTTTGCTATATAGTTTTTTTCTCATATCTGTATGTTTCTAATTTGTGAAAGGTTTAGTTGGGTTTCCCCCCGACTGACAAGGGTATTCTACATCTCTTCCCAGCCTTATATGGTTTTCGCCGCAAAGATACAGATAAATGGACATATTCCTAAAAAATGTGAAATCAGAGAGATGCATGTTATGTTATCAAGATATGCACTAAATGTTGCATTGGCTATTACGTGCGGTATATCAGCCATTTATACACTGCCCAACAATTACCCAGTTCATTGTTGAAAGCCTACACACCAGCACTCATATAAAGCTGTCACATCATCTTCTTACTCTGGTATGACGAAATTTTACCGGAAAGCAATAGTTGCCAAACGGTGCCTTGCTCCGAATCCGGATTGGCTGAAACGACTGCGTGAGTTCAGAAAATGTAAAGAATTATAACAAGATTTTAACACTTGGGGGGCACACCATCCAGAACGGCCAAAGAGCCTCAGAAGTGTTAAAAGGGGCGCCTTCAAGCCATTTTTGGGCTCAAAAACCATGAAATCGGGTCGCGATAGTAGCCTTATCGCATTGCGATTCTAACGTAAAGCCGCCGCGATTCTAACGTAAAGGCGTCGCGATTCTAACGTAAAGCCGACCCGAAAGCTGAAATTTCAGCTGTGTTTTAGGATGAAAAAATATAACCGCCTGTTTAAGAGGATGTTACGAAAACGGCTCAAAAATCGCTCAAATACGCACGAGAGGAAACGTTTTTCAAAAAAATCGATTTTCAGAAAGCCTTTTGTTGAGTTTTTTCATCACACATGTTTTTTGTCTCTATTGTCATTGTAAAATGGTTTGTGTTGATTTTTGCGGTCAGTCTGCTTTTAGACTTCTCTTAACCTCTTCATAAATCTCACGGCACTTGCTTTCAGGCATCTTGTTCTTCGCACCTACCGCTACCATATCCTCCAAGGTAGGGTGGCCTGTACCATTCACCGATGTAGCATGCTCGCCATTATAACCCTCGGTGCATCGTGTCAAGTCGTAGGCTGGGGAAAGAAGCCAATGCCACTTGCCATCATGACCCTTTTCCACCATAAAGCTGAAGTTTTTGCAATGGTCATCTTTGTTGTCCATCACGTAGTTGAAGACCATGCGTCTGTACATTTCTTCAACCGCCTTTTTGCTTTGGGTTAGATAGCCGGTAAGAGCCAAGAGGTTGAGATAGTCGAGCATTGGATTGGAGAGCGGGACGGAAAGCAAACCTCCTGCCGTAGCTGTATGTATGCGCTCGCCGTTTGATGAAATGTCAAAACGGCGGCTTGCGAAATACTTGCCGTTTACCAGTTTGAAGTCAGGTACACTGATGCCGCATCGTCTTGCCAGTTCATTGTATCGGTATTCCTGCAGTCCCATGTCGCTCGGGTCATAAGTATGGCGAAATTTCACCAGCCAATGTCCCTCGTCGTCGCTAAATACAGCTTTTGGGCGACAGCCTCCACTGTTACCACTATTATACAAGAGTAGCCCCGCATCTGTATCTTGTTGCTCTCCCAACACTTCAAGGGCTTTGGCCTGCAACAAGTCGAAGTCCAAGGTTTCTTCTTCCGTTTGGATAGAAGTCATAGGTTCATAAGTCAATGCCCCCATGCCCCCGTTGCCCACAATACTCAACCTGTCCAAGGCGGACAGTTCGAAATCATTGATGCCTTCCTTCTGCAAAGCTTTGTGCAACAAATATCTGCCATAACCATCAGGAAGACTGTCCTCGAAGATGCCAAAGTTGCCGTGAAAAGGAGACGGTTTGGCTATAAACAGTCCTGGTTTGAGAGGCAATTCCAACGGAGAGATGCTAAAGCCGATGGCAAGCCATTGCTTGTCATATTCAAAGGTACAGCATTTGCCGTCAACACCCAAGGCCAGTATCCCCACCGTCTGCCGGTGATATTTCACCACTAAAGAGTCTATCCGTTTCATAGTCTATACGCTTTTTTCTTTTTGGCATTGCGCTTGATCTGCTGAAGTTCCTCCATGGTAGCATACTTGGGTTGTGAGAAAATGTGCCTTATTTCGGAAGTGTATTCCAAAGCCATGGCGATGCCTATCAGGTTTTTGAGCGAAATCAACCCCTTTTGCTCAAAACGGGTGATGTTGCTCACAGCCACGCCCGACCTGTCTGCCACCTGTTCCCGTGTCAGATTCTTCTCTATCCTTCGCCTTCTGAAGTCGGCAGCCATCTCCCTGGCAATCTCGTCGGGATTGACGTGGAGATAGTTGTCCAATATTGCCAATATATTGTTTGTTTCTTGCATAAACCGATGGATAATATTAATATATTGTCAGTTGCAAAGATAGTGTTTTTTGGCGAAAGTGAGCTGCCGTGTTAAGAATCTTTTTTAGAAATATTGCTGCAGTATATAGACGCCCCCCGAGCCTTGGCATGCCTCGACAAACGGAACAAGGCGCAGAAGACATCGTGTCTTCCGCGCCTTGTTGGCGTTGTGCCCGTTTGGGCAGGTCTCTATTCGTGTTTACTTGAAGAGCTCGGCCAGTTTGGCGGCCAGCTTCTCGCCGCGGGCTTCATCGTTTTCGGCCACTATGCGGCCCTCGCTGTCGAGCAGATACATGGTGGGCACGGCGCGCACCTTATACTGCGTGGCCACATCGGGCGAAAGGAAATTGGGCCATTGCAGGTTCTCGTCCTTCACGGCCTTCTTCCAGTCGGCAGCCTTCTTGTCGATGGAGATGCTCACCACCTCTAATCCCTTGCTCTTGTAGAGCTCATACTGCTTCTTCACGTTAGGAATCTCGCGGCGGCATGGACCACACCAGCTTGCCCAGAAGTCGAGCAGCAAGTATTTCTTGCCTTTCAGCAGAGAAGCCAGCGTGTGGGTCTTTCCGGCCTCGTCGGTAACGCTGAACTCGGGCACCTTCTGGCCGACACCGCCGGCGGGATAAAGCTCGTCCTTGGCCTTCTTGCCATAGTAGGAGTTTTTGGCAGCGTCGGAGAACTGCTCGAAGGTTGAACGCATGTCGGGCGAGAGATAGCTGGTGAAGTTGACCATCAGCAGCGGGCCCCAATAGGTGTCCTTGTTGGCAATCATGCGGCTGGTGTAGGCGTTGCTCACGGCATAGAAGAACTCGTTGTCTTCCTTGCCCATAGCCTTGTATTCGTCGCTTTCCTTCAGTTCTTTAATCTTTGCCTGGTCTTTGGCATTGTAGGCTTCGCCCAACTTCTTGTTAAGCTCGCTGTAGCGTTTCTCGAAGGCCATGCGCACTTCATTGAGACTGTCGCGCACGGCGGTGAGCTGGTAGAGCTTGTCGGTGAGCGGCGAACCTGTCACCTTTTTGTCGGTGTATTCATAATAGTCAATATCAGAGCGACCGCTCTTCTGGGCTGTGGCTGTCACAGTGGCATTCTCGTTGTCCACCATCAGCTGCACGCCGCCGTAGGTGTCTTTGATGCGCAGGCTCACGCAGATGGGCTCAGACACGGTGCCTTGGATGGCGAACTTGCCGTTCTGCACGGTAGCCTCGGCTATGGGTTTCTCGTCGTCGTGGGTTACGGGCACGAGCACCACCTGGGTGCCGTCGGCTATGCCCTTGATGCTGCCGGAAACCTTGTAGTTGCCGGCTGTGGCGGATAGGGCAACCAAAGCGGCTGCCATACCCATGAACATTTTTTTCTTCATTTTTTTGTTGAGAGATATTTATAGGTTGTTTAATATGCTTATTCAGCATCGATGCAGCTCATGCTCACGATCTTTCCCCAGCCTGTTGTGACGACAGGGTTCTCGTTGGCTCCGAACATCGGGCCCCAGTAGCTCTGTACCACACCGTAGTTGTTGTCTACCTCATACTGTATGAGCTTGCCCTCCTTGGTGTTCTCGTTCCATACGCCTATCCAGAGTATGCAACTGCAGGTGGGCCATCCGCCGCCCACGCTTCCGCCGGCATACACCGCGGTGACCGTTTCACCTGGCTCGCAGGTGTAGAGCGTGTTGGAGCTCTCGTCGCCGCTCGACATAGAGAAGCTGTACACGGCGTTGTCGGTGGCATAGTATACGGCATAGCCGGCTGTGCTGGCCGTAAAGAGCTTGGCATTCTTGATGTCGGTGCACTTGCTCAGATCGAGCTTGCTGCGGGTGCCGGAGGCCGAGAGGTCGCCCTCGTCTACCCGGTTGTAGAACAAGTAGCGGTAGAGCCATGTTGTGCCGTCGGCATCTTCGGCCACCACGCAAGTATTGTTACCGCCACCATTGAACACGGCTTTCACATTGTCCGGCACGGCGTTGGCATCTACATAGGCATCAGAGCTGGTGCGCTTGAAAGATGAGAGGCTCGATGCCGAGCTGTAATAGGGCAAGAACTTGTGGTTCTTCTTGTCGTAGATCACATTGTAGGCGTTGATGGCTCCGGTTACCGGACGCCACGTGGTGACGGTGTTATACATCAAGTAAGGGTACGCCTCGTAGTCGCCGGCAATGGCCGAAGAGAACTTGCGGTCGTTTGACTTGCCGTTGTAGAGCACGTGGAGCTTGCCGTTGTTGATGAGGAACTCGCAGTTCACGTTATTGTTGAGCCATGCACACTGCGGGTCGAATGTCTCGGGTGTGTCATAGAACATCGTGCTCCAGTCGTTCATGGTCTGCAGGCCCACCGAGTTGATTCGGTAGAGGTTCTTGTCGGTAGCCACGAGGTATCCGTCTTTGGTCTTGCTGCCAGTGTGTGTACCCCTTATCCAGCGCGGCTTGCCCTCCAGATACTTGCCGGTGAGGTTGTGGTAGTAGCCGTAGTGGCAGTTGGTGCCGGAGCCGTAGATGAGCATGAGGTCGGATGTGAAGATCTCGATGTCGGTGTTTCCGTCGCGCTCGGTGAGCAGGTAGAGTCCGCTCTGCTTTCCGCTCTGTGTCACTGAAGTATAATTGGGCTGGACCTGATAGTAGCCCTTCATGCCTGTTATTGTGTCTTCTGCCATCAAATAGAAGCGGTAGGCGCCAGGGTTGAGGTCCACCACCCAGTGGAGGCGCTTGCTGTAGGCGATGGTGTCGGCAGGCGGATACTCCATGATGTTGCCGTTCTGGACGGCTTGATACGTGTAGTTTGTCAGGGTGAGCACGAACCAGCGGTAGCGCAGGCGCTCGGGATACTTGTACTTTACGTTAGGCTCGAAGTCGATGGTGTCGCCGGGGTTAAGGTTGTATATCAAGACGAGGCGGTTGGCTATGCCCACGGTGTCGAAGGTTATCTCGCCGGCTTCCTCGTCTGAGAGATAGGTGTAGTTGCCGTCGTCGCTATAGCATGCCGAGAGGCAGAACACTGCCGCAATCATCGACATTATCCATATTGTTATGTTCTTCATCATTGAATTCTTTCTTTTTGTTCTTTTTCTTGTTGTTTCACTCTATCCGCAGGGCATCAGTTGAAGGATACCAGGTTGCCGTTCTCGTCGGTGAGCGGTGCGCTTGGGTGTGCCGCGTTGTAGGTCTCGAGTGCGTTCTGGCACTTGATGCGGTAGCTCATGAGCAGTGCCCACGACATGGTGTCGGCATCGAGTTCGCCCACGCCTGTGAGGGTCTCGAGCATGAAACGATACTTGGTGTCGCTGTATTCGCCGAAGAACTCGGTGAGGTCGTCCCAGTTGCTGGGTTTGCTTATCTTGTCGTTCCAGATGAGCTTGAGGTGGTTCTGCTCGTTCACGCCGACAGCGAAGTCAGCCGACTCAGCCACTTGGATGTAGAGGTAAACCGACTTGGTGAGTATGGCGTCCGTGCGCTTGATGACCACTGGCAGCACGGCGTGTGTGCTGTCGGCTGGAATGGTGACGGTCGTCGGCATCTCGTACATGTCGCTGGTGGCAGTGGTCTTTGCGGCATCTATGCTGATGGCTGCTGTGCGGTCACGGTTGGTTGCCGTGCCCATGATGTAGACATCCACGTTGAGCGTCTTGCTGTCGGTGCCGCTGGGAACGGTTACGAAAGAGAAGTTGAGCGAGTCGGTGCCCGAAGTGTATATTTTAGGTCCAACCAGACGCACGCGTGCCTGGTCCTGATAAAGGAAATCGTCGTTGGAGCAGGAGGCCATGCCCAGCACAGCCACAGCTGCCAATAAAATATTTCGTATTTTCATAATTCTAAAGAAATAAGAATTCAACATTCAGCACAAACACTAAACATTAAACACTAAACACTAAACATTAAACACTAAACACTAGTTGCTGTATCCGCCAAACTCCTGGTCGTTGCTTGGAATAGGCAGAACATAAACCCCCTTGCCCGGGCGCACCGATGCACCCTTTATCTCCTGCACATTGAGGCGTTTGTAGTAGAAGAAGAGCTGGCCGCCCTCGCCCACAAACTCCTTGCGGTATTCCTTGTAGATCTCGTTCTGTATGTCGTCGGCGGTCATGGTGGTGTAGTCGAGCGGGAAGAGGCTCAGGTTGCGGTTTTCGCGCACCTCGTTGAGCAGTTCCACGGCGCGCTGCGGGTCGCTCTCTTTGAGACACTCGGCTGCAATATAGAATGCCTCGGTCATGCGCAGCAATGGATACTTGTCGTTGTAGCCGCTGCCTGAAACATGCCAGAACTTGCACATATAGCGTTGGTCGCCGTCCTGCTCGTAGCCCTTCAGGTAGCGGTAGTCGTTGCCGTAGCCCTTGGATACTTCGTAGATGTCCTGTGCCTTTGTTTCGGATGGCGTGAGGACACTGGTTCCGCCTGCCGAAGTAAAGTATTTGTCGGCGGTGTCTTCCCAATCGTTCATGGAAAGAGTGAATATCTGTTCGGCATAGAATGCCATGTCTACCTCGTTCATCTTGCTGCTCTGCATGGTGGTGTAGTGAACCCATGAGAATGGTGGACTGTAGAGGTCCGCCTCTGCTATGTCAATGATTTCGTTGGCATACTTCAGGGCGTTCTGCTTGTCACCCATCCACATGTATGCTCGTGCCAGGGTGAGCGTGGCAGCATAGTAGTTGAAGTATGGTATGCGTCTGCTGCGATGGTCGTAGGGCGAGGAGCCGATCTTGAGCGAGTCGTGCTGCAGACAGTCGTGGGCCACGAGCAAGTCGTTGATGACGAGCTGCATGGTCTCGCTTACAGTCTTCTGCTCCACCACGTCGGTGCTGTATTCTGTCACGTAAGGCACGCCCTTGGCGCTGCTGTCCATGGCCGGTGCGCAGGCAAAGAGACGCATCAGGTCGAAGTGGAGGAAGCCGCGCAGACCGTAGGCTTCGCCACGGCAGGTGTAGTAGTTGTTGTCGGAGAACATCGTGGAGTCGGCCTTGTCGATGTTGCGAATCATGATGTTCAGGTTGGCAATGGCATTGTATGTGCTCTTCCAGATGGTGCTGATGGTGCTCTCCACGTTTGAGTTGCTGTAGTCGTAGGCGGCTGCATAGCGCCATTCGCCGCTGGCATCCACATCGTAGCTCTGCGAGAGCACCTCAGTGAAGCCGATGCCCATGTTGAGTCCGTACATGTCGTCGCTGGCCATGGCTGTGTACACGCCGGTGAGCTGGTCCTTGTATCCGCCCTCGCGGCTGAAGTGGTCTTCCTCCTTGATCTGTGACTTAGGACTCACGTCTAGCCAGTCGTTGCACGATGTGAGAGAAGCCATTGCCGCTACCGAAAAGAGGATGGTCTTGAATATGTTGTTCATATCGTTGTCTGTCTTTATATATATAATAATGTGTAATTAGAACGTGACCTGTGCCGAAAGCGAGAAGGTGCGGGCGAAAGGATAGCTCGTGCCGCGCTCTGTCTTCACCGATGAAATGACGAAGAGGTCGTTGGTGTAGGCACTCACCTTGAGGCGCTCCAGGAAGGAGTTCTTCACGAACTTGCAGTTGCGGAAGTCGTAGTAGAGGGTGAGCGACGAAAGTGTGAAGAGGTTGTAGTCCTGCACAAAGCGTGATGTAGGATACGTTGTGCTCTGGTCCTGGATGCTCTTGTAGAGAGCAATGTCGCCGGGCTTCTGCCAGCGGTCGGTGAGCACGCGGCGGTCAACGTTGTATTCCAGCGAAGCGTTCTCCACCTTGTCTACGAGCGTGGTGTTGTAGTACTGTCCGCCCCAACGGTAGCTGGCAGAAATGTTGAATCCCCATCCCTTGATTTCGCCGTTCAGACCGAAGTTGCCGTTGTATTTTGGCTGGGTGTCACCGCAAACCACCTGGTCGGCGATGTCGTAGTCGTAGGTCACGGTGCCGTCTTTCTTGACGAAGATCTCCTTACCGTTCTGCGGGTCGATGCCGAGCGACTTCACAGCCCAGATGGCATTCATGGAGCAGCCCTCGTAGTACTTCACCGACGGCGAGGTGGTCTTGTTCTCGGTCATGCTTGCATCCTGTGCGTCGTTCCATGCGCGCAGAGAGTTGGATATCTTCTTCAGCTTGTTGGTGTTGTGCGCCACATTGGCGAAGACGTTGATGTAGTCTCTGCCCTGGTTGGCCGAGAAGACACGGTAGTTGAGGTAGAGCTCCACACCGCGGTTCTCTGTCTCTCCAAGGTTAGCCACATAGGTAGAGAAACCTGTGGCGTACGGCACTGTCACGTCGGTAATCATGCCTTTGGTGTCGGAGATGTAATAGTCGAAGCGGCCCGAGAAGCGGTTGTGGAAGAGTGCGAAGTCGAGACCGATGTTGGTGTCGTACTTCTCCTGCCAGCGCAGGCTCTCGTTGGCGAGGCCCTTAATGTAAGAACCCACGCTGCCGTTGTAGCTGTTGGTGTAATAAAGGAAGGTGGCCATGGCGTCGTAGGAGCTGAAGCCCTGGCTTCCGGTGTAACCGAACGAAGCGCGGAGCTTGAGGCGGTCGATTACCTTCAGATTCTTGATGAACTTCTCGTTGTGGATGTTCCATCCGCCGCCTACCGACCAGAAGGAGCCCCAACGGTTGTTGCTGCCCGTCTCTGATGAGCCGGAAAGGCGGTAGTTGGCATCGAAGAGATAACGCTCGTCGTATGAATAGTTGACGCTGAAGAGTCCGCCGCAGGTGCGTGAGATGCCCTCTGTGCCGGAAGGCTTGCCGTTTTCGGCATACTGGTTGGCAAAGGTGATGTCGTCCATGAAGTCGTTGGGGAATCCCTCAGCCGAGAAGGTGATGTTGTTGTACTTGTTGCTTGTCATGCTCAGCTGGGCGTTGGCAAACACGAGGTGCTTGTCAATCTGCCTGGTGTATTGCAGGCCAAGGTCAGCGCTGATGTCGGTATATGTTCCGTTGCCCTTGGTGTACTTACCCTTGCGGTTGACGTTGGTCATCGAAATGAAGTCGGTGTGGTTGGCAGGCTTGAAATCGTCGGAGGTGGTGTTCTTGTTCACGATACCGAACTTGCCCGTCATGCGGAACGCCTGGCTGATCTGCCATTCCAGATAGAAGTTGTTGGTAATGGTTGTGTAGGTGCTCCGGTCGATGGTGTTGAGTGTGGTGTTGTAGAGCGGATTGTAGTAAGTGCCCGCCTTGCCCGAGTTGTTGGTATAAGAATAAACCTTCTGCAGGTTGCCTTTCTCGTCGTAGAGACGGCTGTAGGGGTTCATCTTATAATAATCAGAGAAACTGCCGTAAGGCGACTCGTTGCTGTTGTTGTAGTCGATGGTGAGCTTGTCGCGGAAGATGAGGCTGCCCAGACGGTAGGATAGGGTGACGCCGCCGGAGAATGTGTTGCGGTCGCTGCCCTTCATGGCGCCTTCTATGTTGTTGTAGCTCAGGTTCACGCCATACTGCAGGCTCTGCTGTCCGCCCTCCATGTAGAGTGAGTGCTTGTGGCCAATGCCTGTGCGTACGGGCTGTGCCAGCCAGTCGGTGTTGACGCCGGCAAGCACCTCGCGCAGCTTGTTGGCATACTCCTTGTCGAGTGATATCTGCGTCACGGCATTGTCTGACGAGAACAGTCCGGCAAGCCTCTCCACCTCCAGCTTTTCGGCAGCGTTGCAGAGGTTGTAGCTGCTCAGGTCGGGCACCTCGACGTCAAGACTTCCGGTGTAGGTGATGCGCATCTTGCCCAGTTCGGGTTTCTTGGTCTCCACAACGATGACGCCGTTGGCAGCCTTTGAACCATAGATGGCCTTGGCAGTGGCATCCTTGAGGGTGGTGACGCTCTCCACCTGGTTCATGTCGAGGTCCATGATCTTGGTCAGCTCGGTCTCGAATCCGTCGAGGATGAAGAGGGGCTGGTTGGCACTGGAGGCATACTCGCCCTGCACGCTTGAGATGGTAGACGAACCGCGCATCTGGTAGTCGGGCAAGGAGTTGGGGTTGCTGCCCGCGCTAAGGTTCTCTATCTGCATGAACGACGGGTCGATGTTTTTCAGGCTCTGCAGCACATTGCTGTTGCCCACGCGTTGCAGTTCCTCGCCCTTCACGGTGGTCACCGCACCGGTAAAGGTGTTGGCCTTACGGGTAAACGTACCGTTGACCACAACTTCCTCCACCTGCTTGCTGTCGCTCTTCATCGTGATGCGCATACCCTCTTTGGCACGCACATTCTTTGTCTCCATACCAAGGTAAGAAACAATAAGGCTGGCGCCGTACGGCATATTGGAGAACGAGAACTTACCGTTGGCATCGGTAACGGTAACATCATTGGTACCCATTATCTTCACTGTGGCACCGATGACGGGAAGTCCGTCTTCCTGCGACACCACTGTGCCGTGGAGTTCGCGCTTGTCGTTGTCAAAACTCTGTTTGTTCACGCGGAGGGTAACATTCACAAACTTGCCGTCGCTGTTATAGTTGAGGGGCTTGCCGTTCAGCAGCATCTGCATGACATAGTCAAACTCCTTGTCTTTAACCTTGGCGTTGACATTATATCCCTCTACATCCTCGTAGGTGAACATAATCTTGTAGCCGCTCTCTTTCTCCAACCTCTTCAGGGCTGAAGACAGGCTCTCGTTCTTGAAGTTCATCGTGATGTGCTGCCCTTGTCCGAATGCCGAAAGCAATCCGAACCAAGAGACAAGCAACACTGTAGCCATTTTGTGTCTCACCATAAGTTCTCTCTTTAATTTATAAACTTTTTATTGATTCAACTCTTTTTAAATATTACGCTAAGACGGTAATAAAGGTTACGCTTTTTTGGAAAATAATGACGATTTATAGCAAATTACTCGCTTTTGGGGCGGTTTTTCTTGCAAAACAAGCATTTGCAAGGCGAAAACCGTGAAGAAAAGCAAACTTTTCCTTAACTTTGTATTGGGAAAGAGAATATATGGAGATAAAGGCTCAAAAGGACAAATTCGACCACATATACAGGACATACTACAAGCAGATGTTCATCTTCGCCAAACGTTATGTGGCGGAAGATGAGGAATGCTATGACCTTGTCGACGATGTGTTCGAATACCTTTGGGTGCATTTCGACTCCGTCAATATAGCTACCGTTCAGTCGTACCTGTACACCATTCTCAGAGCGAAATGCATCAGCCTCCTGCGCCGCAGAAAGACGGAGCAGAGATACATCGACTATGCCTTAGCCAGTTCGCTGAAGTACGACACCGAAGACCATATCCGCGAGATGAAGGAACGGGAGGAGAAAATCAGGCAGGTACTGGACTCGCTGCCCCCCGTCACCCGTGCCATTTTTACCCGATGCTTCGTTGAACACATGAAATATGCCGAGGCGGCCGATGACCTGCAGGTGAGCATGGCCACAGTGAAGAAACACATCGTGAAAGCGCTGAAACAGATAAGAGACCTAAGGGAAAACGCACAAGAACGTTAAAAAACGTTGACCTAAACATAAAATGCCGGGAAACACATATCCGTTTCATACCTCAGTTCGTATAATGTATAGATTATAAATGAGCATGAACATAGAAGAATATGATAAGGAAACGATGGAGGACATCGGTATCATCACGGATATTCTGAACCAAGAAAACCTGTCTATTACCGATGATGACGTTGAGAAAAGACTCCGCGATTTCCATCAGAAACACAATAACCAAAAGCCTTATTTGAAGTCAATGGTCATCAAGGTGTGTCTCGGCGCAGCTGCGGCCGTCGCCCTGCTGCTGGCTTTGAACCTGCCATCAGCGCAGAAGGAGGCTACCGTTGAACTGAGCACTACCGACAACGGGCTGGTGGCCAACCATACAGCTGCAGCCGGCACGTCTGCTGAACCCATAACGACAGCTGTGGACGCGAAGACCGGAGAACAGCAGGTGGAAAGCAAGGACCTGGACCGCATTTTCGCACATGTAGACACTATCCGACTGAATGTATCAAAAGGGCACTCGTGCAAGATGGTGCTTCCCGACGGCAGTCTGGCATACCTGCACCCGGACACAAGGCTGATGTATCCCAAGAGTTTCGACGGACCCGAGCGGCGGGTAACGCTCGACGGCGAGGCTTACTTCGTTGTCAAGAAAGACAAGCAACACCCATTCATCGTGGCTACGGCATCATCCGAGACGCTCGTTACCGGCACCGAATTCAATGTGAAGGCTTCGGAAAAGAGCGATGCCACAGTCAAAGTGACGCTTGTAAGAGGCAGCGTGCAGTTCTCCGACCGTCAGGGGGAGGGCAAGGTGTCGTTGTTGCCGGGCAAAGAGGCGATGCTGAAAGCCAACAGATCCATACAGGTCTACGAGGCCGACACTATGGAATATGTGGCATGGAGAGACGGCTACTTCTACTTCGACAATGCTTCGCTGCAAGACATACTGATGAAGATCAGCCAGTCGTATGGCATAAAGACCGTCATTGCAGACTCAAAGCTGACCCAATACCGCATGCACTTCATGCTGCAGCGCGACCTGACGCTCGATGAGGTGGTCGACAACCTGAACAGGATGAAGAAGGTCAGGGCGTCTGTCGTTAACGGAAAGCTCTATATACAGAAAAGGTAGGTTCTAAAAAACGGTTTTAATTATGCGCCCCCTACAGAGCTATGGATGTAACGCAACTTAAAAACGTAGGGGCAAGCCCCTATGCAGTAATATGGTTCATCCGACATCTGGAGTGATGTGCCGGATAGAAACAAAACGGCTTCTTGTGATGCTGTGAATGTAAAGAATTATAGCAAGATTTTAACACTTGGGGGGTACACCATCTAGAATGGCGGCGGAGGCTCCGAAGTGTTAAAAAGGGCACCTTCAAGCCAAATTCAGGCCCCAAAAGCAAGAAATCGCGTTGCGATAGTAGCCATATCGCGACGCGATTCTAACGTAAACGCGACGCGATTCTAACGTAAACGCACCGCGATTCTAACGTAAACGCGATGCGATTCTAACGTAAAGCCGACGCAACGGCCCAAATTTTGGCCGGCTTTTGGGCTGCGAAAATATAACCGCTTGATTGTAAAGCTGTTATAAAATCGCGTAAAAACGGCCTCAAATCGGGCGAGAGGAAAAGTTTTTCAAAAAAAATCGATTCTCAGAGAGCCTTTTGTTGTAATTTTTCTTCAATTTAACACTTCATGCATTACTCAGATATTGAACCACGAATTTCACTAATTACACAAATGGCTTGCGCGCTGTTTATTCGTGCAATTAGTGTAATTCGTGGTTAAGTATTTACGGACATCATATAGTTATTCAACCACGAATAACACGAATTCGATGAGATTTGTCTGTTCTATGCTGATTCGTGTGGGTGTTTTCTTTCTCACATTTCTTTTTCCACACTC
>CAZXGQ010000083.1:0-16434 GCA_964640415.1 uncultured Prevotella sp. | reverse complement strand
CACCTCCGACAACCAGTCGAGATGGCAGGAGGTGTTCCGCAAGCGCAAGGACCGCTACCGTAGCTGGCGCGACCTGAGCTTCTTTGTGATGATAGGCGTGTACGCCCTGTCGGTGGTAGACGCCTACGTGGACGCGTCGCTGTCGGAGTTTGACATCTCGCCCGACCTGAGCTTCCACTTCTCTCCGGCGGTTTTCAGCAGTCAGGAGAACGGACTTTACAAATTCAACAAGCCCGCCGTAGGACTGCAATGCGGTTTCACCTTCTGAAGAATCCGCGGCCAATAGAACAACAACACATTTCGCACAAAATATAAGGATGAATAAAAAGAGACTATATCTGATATCCACAATATTCGCATTCTGCCTTTCGGCCAATGCACAGCAAGACGAGAGGACCGTAGTGGTCAACGACAACGGCAAGGAAGAGAAGATTGACTTGCCCGAGTCGATGACAACAGACCTCGACAGCCTTATGCGCCTATACGACGCCAAGATGTATCTGGAGCAGGACACCGAATGCGACATGCCCGACGTAAACCCCGTCTACGACGCAAGCGTCTACAAGGAGCGACTCTCTAAGTTGCCGACAGCAATGGAGATGCCTTACAACGACATCATCCAGGCTTTCATAAACCACTACACGGGTCCGCTGAGACGCAAAGTGGCGGCAATGCTCGGAGCGCAAAACTTCTTCATCCCTATTTTCGAGGAAGCTCTCGAAAGCTACGACCTGCCGCTGGAACTGAAATACCTTCCCGTGATTGAGTCGGGCCTCAACCCAATGGCAAAATCAAGAGTCGGAGCCACCGGACTGTGGCAGTTCATGCTCAACACGGCAAAGCAATATGGCTTGACCGTCAACTCGATGGTTGACGAGAGGCGCGACATCACAAGGGCCTCTTATGCCGCTGCACACTATCTCAGCGACTTATACAATATTTACGGCGACTGGAATCTCGTAATCGCCGCATACAACTGTGGCACGGGCGCACTCAACAAAGCCATAAAACGCTCGAACGGCGAACGCGACTATTGGAAGATTTACCCGAAGCTGCCGGCAGAGACACGCGGATACGTGCCTGCGTTCATCGCCGCCAACTACGTGATGAACTATTATTGCGACCACAACATCTGCCCGCTGACCACCAAGGATTTCCCGACGGCTACCGACACCGTGATGGTGGACAGGGACATTCATTTCGAGCAGATAGCGCAGGTGCTTAATATCAGCGTTGACCAACTGAAAAGCCTCAACCCGCAATATCGCCGCAACATCGTGAACGGCAAGTCGGGCGACGGCTCGCTGCGCTTGCCATCGTCGCTCATTCCTGTATTCATCGAAAAGGAAGATTCTATCTTTGCCGCTAATACCACTAACTACAAGCCGAAGCGCACTGAAGTGGAAGTGGCAGGCGGAACCGACAACTATTCAGTAACCAATAACAAGGTGACCTACGACGGCCCTGAGACTGACGAGAAACAGGCAAGCGACAACAAGAGCTACCGGTCGGGAAGTTCGTCGAAGAAGAGCAGCAAGGGAAAAGGCAAGAACAAGAAGAAAACGAAGTCTGGAAGAGCTAAAAACGTTTCTATACGCGAAGGCGACACCTTGAGCGAGATTGCAGAGCGCAACCACACCACCGTCGCCAAACTGAAGAAGCTGAACAAGATAAGCGGCAGCAGCATCAGAGCCGGAAAGAAGATCCGCGTAAAGTAAACCTATAAGACCACGTGGGACAAACCTATTAATATTGATTGAGTATGGACGACCAGGAGTTGAAAAACAAAGAAAGAGAGCAGGCCGACAACAAGATGATAACAGATGCATACAACCGTCTCATCGACTGTTATCTGCATTCCTCTCACCGCCGAAAGGTAGACCTCATCACCAAGGCTTTCAATTTTGCCCGCCAAGCCCACAAAGGGGTGAGGAGGCTGTCGGGCGAGCCATACATCATGCACCCTATCGCCGTGGCGCAGATAGCGTGCGAAGAGATGGGATTGGGCTCCACAAGCATCTGCGCCGCCCTGCTACACGATGTGGTCGAGGACACCGACTACACCACGGAGGACATTGAGAACATCTTCGGCGCAAAGATTGCACAGATCGTCGACGGACTTACCAAGATAAGCGGAGGCATCTTCGGTGACCATGCTTCGGCTCAGGCAGAGAACTTCAAGAAGCTGCTGCTTACCATGAGCGATGACATACGCGTCATACTCATAAAGATTTGCGACCGAATGCACAACATGCGCACGCTCGACTCGCAACCAAAGAACAAGCAATACAAGATTGCAGGAGAGACGCTCTACATCTATGCGCCTATAGCCAACCGCCTGGGACTCAACAAGATAAAGACTGAACTTGAGGACTTGAGCTTCAAGTTTGAACATCCCGAGGAGTACGACCGCATAATGAAGAAGCTCTCCATGACGGAGAATGAGCGCAAGGAGCTCTTCGACAAGTTCACCGCACCTATAAAGGAGTCGCTCGACAAGATGGGCTTCAAATACCATATCAAGGCACGCGTGAAGAGCCCCTACTCTATCTGGTGCAAGATGCAGAACAAGCATGTCACCTTCGAAGAGATATACGACATACTTGCCGTCAGGATAATCTTCACGCCGCAAGACCGCAACGAAGAGATAAACAACTGCTTCCAGATTTATGTAGCGCTCAACCAGTTGTACAAAAGCCATCCCGACCGCTTGCGCGACTGGGTAAACCACCCGAAAGCAAACGGATACCAAGCACTCCATGCCACCATGATGTCGAAGCAAGGCAACTGGATAGAGGTGCAGATACGCTCCGACCGCATGGACGACATTGCAGAGCAAGGCTTTGCGGCCCACTGGAAATACAAGGAGCAAGAGTCAACCGACGAGGACACAGAGCTCAACAAATGGTTGGGCGCCATCAAGGAAATTCTTGATGACCCGCAACCAGACGCCATGGACTTCCTCGACTCCATAAAGCTCAACCTCTTTGCAACCGAGATATTTGTCTTCACTCCAAAGGGCGAGGTAAAGACCATGCCGTCGGGAAGTACGGTGCTCGATTTCGCTTTCCAGATACATACCTTCCTCGGAAGCCACTGCATCGGCGCGAAAGTGAACCATAAGCTCGTGCCGCTGAGCCACAAGCTGGAGAGCGGCGACCAGGTGGAGATACTCTCATCTAACTCGCAGCATGTGCAGGCTTCGTGGATCAACTTCGTCTACACAGCCAAGGCACGCTCCAAGATACAGGCTATACTGAGAAGGAACAGCCGCGAGCTGCAAAGCACGGGTGAGGAAATCTTCAAGCAATGGCTTAAAGAGAAGGATCTGCAGGCTTCGCCTGACCTCATCGACAAGCTCTGCGAATATCATGAGATAAAGACCCACGAGGAATTCTTCGAATCTTTGGGCAAGAAGGTTGTCATTCTTGGCGACAGCGACAGTGAAGTCATCACCGAAAAGAAAAGCTCGCCGATAAAGGGCTGGAAGAAATTCATGCCGTTTATCGGAAGAAAGAAGAAGGAGGGCAACACGCAACCTGTCAGCGAGGAACTGCTTGTGGCCGGCAAGAGCTTCAACAAGAAGATACCTTGCGTCATCTCCGAACGAACCATAAAGATGTATATCTTCCCAACCTGCTGTCACCCCATTCCCGGCGACGACATCCTCGGATTCATTGACAGCAAGCACCACGTGGAAATCCACAAACGCTCTTGCACTACTGCCAATAAGCTTAAGGCAAGTTACGGACCGCGCATTCTCGACGCCACATGGGATATGCACCGCCAGCTCTTCTTCGACGCTACTATAGAGGTAAAGGGCATCGACCGCAGAGGCATACTGCACGATGTGACTGAAGTCATATCAAACAAGATGAACATAAACATACACAGGGTATCGTTCTCTGCCGACGACGGCATATTCAGCGGACAGATAGAACTCCGCATCCATGACCGCGACGATGTCAAGACCATAATAGGCAGACTGAAAAAGGTCGAAGACCTGAAAGACGTAAGGCAAATTCTATAAACAAAAAACGCTTTCCTACGCATAGGAAAGCGTTTTTTGTTTTAAATAGAGCTCACTTTACGGTGGTATTTTGCAGATCCACCATTAAAGAAGGTCAAGGTGCTTCTTTATGCTTTTCAGCTCGGTGAGAGTGTCTTGTAACAAAGAAATAATCTCAGAGCTTTTGTCCACGCCCTCACGATTATTGCGCAGGTAGTTGCGCGCAGCTGAAATCTTCAAGCCACGCACCTTGATAAGGTTATAGATGATTTTGAGATCCTCTATGTTACGCTCTGTATATTGGCGCACCTTGTTTGTGCCGGCAGTCTTTGGCCTGACATTGGGAAACTCCTTCTCCCAATAACGCAGAGTGCTCTCGTTGACGCCGACCATATCTGCCACTTCCTTGATGGAATAATAAAGTTTCTTGTTCTTATCGTTGTCTGATTCCATAATTATTATTCTTTCTGTCTGCAAAGATACTTAAAAATCAAAGAATTTAGTAACTTTGCAACTGTTTTCGATACATCTATTTTCAAAACAAAGGAACATAATTAAAAAATCAAGATACAGATGATGACAGCAAACGAAATCCGCGACTCGTACTTGAAGTTTTTCGAGTCAAAAGGACACGTCATCGTGCCTTCAGCCCCAATTGTGGTGAAGGACGACCCGACACTGATGTTCACCAACGCTGGCATGAACCAGTGGAAAGACATTATCCTCGGCACCAAAGACCCTAACCCATGCCGCCGCTCCGATTCGCAGAAATGTCTGCGCGTAAGCGGAAAGCACAACGACCTCGAAGAGGTAGGACGCGACTCGGCCCTGTCCCACCACACCATGTTCGAGATGTTGGGCAACTGGAGCTTCGGCGACTATTTCAAAGAGGGCGCAATAGACTACGCCTATGAATATCTCATCGACGTGCTTCATCTCGACCCTAAGGATCTGTACGTAACGGTGTTTGAAGGTGACGCATCTGAAAACCTCACGCGCGATGACGAGGCTGCCAAGTATTGGGAGAAGCACTTCCCCACAAACCACATCGTGAACGGAAACAAACACGACAACTTCTGGGAAATGGGCGACACGGGACCTTGCGGCCCTTGCTCTGAGATCCATATCGATTTCCGTCCGGAGGAAGAGAAGAAGAAGGTGCCGGGCGAGCTGCTCGTCAACAAGGACCATCCTCAGGTAATCGAAATCTGGAACATCGTGTTCATGCAGTTTAACCGCAAGGCCGACGGTTCACTAGAGCCTCTGAAGATGCACGTCATCGATACCGGCATGGGCTTCGAGCGTCTCGTCAGACTGCTTCAAGGAAAGAACTCCAACTACGACACCGACATCTTCTCACCTATTATCGAGGAGATTGAGCGTCTGTCTGACCACAAATACAACCACACATTCCCCGAGGGACACAATGGTGAGGGCGTGAACGAAGAACAGAAGGTTGACATTGCCATTCGTGTTGTTGCCGACCACCTGCGCGCCGTCTCGTTTGCCATAGCCGACGGCCAGCTGCCAAGCAACGCCAAGGCAGGCTACGTCATCCGCCGCATCCTTCGCCGTGCCGTGCGTTACGCTTATACGTTCCTCGACCAGAAAGAGGCATTCATGTACAAGCTCGTGCCCGTACTCGTTGCCGAGATGGGCGGTGCCTACCCAGAGCTGAAAGCCCAGCAGGAGCTCATCGCCAAGGTGATGAAGCAAGAGGAAGACTCCTTCCTGCGCACTCTCGACCGTGGCATAAGCCTCCTGTCTGTCGACATGGATGAACTGAAAGCCGCCGGCAAGACGGAACTTGAGGGCGAGAAGGCTTTCCGCCTCTTCGACACGTATGGCTTCCCACTCGACCTCACCGAGCTCATCTGCGGCGAGAACGGATTCTCTGTCGACGAAAAGGGATTCGAGGAGGAGATGACAAAACAGAAAGAACGTGCGCGCAACGCCGCAGCCGTGGAGAACAGCGACTGGGTGACTGTGCAAGAAGGCGAACAGCAGTTTGTCGGTTACGACGCTGACGCTTGCGACGCCCACATCCTGCGTTACCGCAAGGTGACACAAAAGAAGAACGTGTTCTATGAGGTCGTGCTCGACCAGACTCCTTTCTATGGCGAGATGGGCGGACAGGTAGGCGACAAGGGTAAGTTTGTCTTTGACGATGAGACCATCGAGGTGATTGACGCAAAGCGCGAGAACAACCAAAGCATACACATCATAAAGCAGCTGCCCAAGGACATCACAGCTGACCTCCACGCCGAAGTCGACGTTGACAAGCGCGAGGGCTCTGCATGCAACCACACCGCAACCCACCTTCTCGACTACGCATTGAAGCAGTTACTCGGAGAGCAGACCGAGCAGCGCGGTTCTTTTGTTGACGAGAAGATTCTGCGTTTCGACTTCAACTACTTCCAGAAGGTTTCGCCCGAACAGCTCAGGCAGGTGGAGCGCATCGTAAACAAGATGATACGTCAGGACCTTCCTCTCGACGAGCACCGCGACACACCTATCGAGGAGGCAAAGAAACTTGGTGCCGTAGCACTCTTCGGTGAGAAATACGGTGATAAGGTCCGCGTGGTGCGTTTTGGACCGTCGGCAGAGTTCTGTGGCGGTATCCATGCCAAGAGCACTGGCCGCATCGGCTTCTTCAAGATTATCTCTGAGAGCAGCGTCGCCGCAGGTATCCGCCGTATTGAGGCCATCACTGGTCAAGCCGCCGAGGAAGCCATCTACGCAATACAAGACACACTCGACGCCATCAGGGGCATGTTCAACAACACCAAGGATCTCGGCAAGGCAATTCAGAAGTCAATAGATGAGAATGCCGGTCTCAGAAAGCAAGTGGATCAATTCCAGGCACAGGTGGTGCAGCAGATGTGCAACCGCCTCGTAGACAATGCCAAGGAGATTGACGGCATCAAGGTTGTGAAGGCTATCGTTCCTTTCGAAGCCAACAATGCCAAGGACCTCGTATTCAAAGTCCGCGAGCGCATACCCGAGCACCTCGTCTGCGCCATTGGCAGCAATGCCCACAACAAGCCTATGCTCTCCCTTATGCTCTCAGATGACATGGTGAACGAGCGCAATCTTAACGCTGGAAAGATCGTGCGCGAAGCTGCCAAGCTCATCAAGGGTGGCGGCGGCGGACAACCTCACTACGCCCAGGCCGGCGGAAAGGATCCGGACGGACTGATTGCTGCTGTTGACAAGCTTCTGGAGCTCTGCCAACTGTAATCACACATTATATATATACTGACACAAAACCGTAATAATTCGGCCTTATAATAATTGCCGCGCTATTCCACAACGCTTACCTAAACATCAGGCAAACGTGGAAGGGCGCGGCATTATCGTTAGCAAGCATTATGCAAATTGATATAATATGGCTTAGAGACAACTTCCGTCAGTTCAACAAACAATACTTTGACGACAAGTTGCCTGAACCTCGCTTCTTCATTGGGCGCTCAAAGTCGCAGCTCGGTTCCCTGGCGTATAAGCGTGGACTCGTCTTGGGCAGGCAGCTTTTCTGCCGTGGCAACTCTGCCAATGCTTTCACTCTGTCGATGAGCAATTTCTACGACCAGACCGAATATCAATTCCGCAACGTCCTGCTCCACGAGATGATTCACCTCAGCATCGCCGCAAGCGGAGTGAAGGATTCCTCGACTCACGGCGTCGTATTCCGCGGAATGATGGCAAGGCTGAACCGTGAAGGATGGAACATTCAAGTGATGACAAAGATGGAAGGCACCAAGAAAGCCTATACTGGCTCGCAAACCATCATTAGGCAATATCTCGTGCTCGCCATTGAGACAAGTAATGGCAAACGTTATCTGTCGTCGGTAAATCCAAGGTTTGCAAGGGAAATAAACGCCAAAATGCAAAAGGTGAAAGAAGTGGTGGCATACCAATGGTACACCACCGACAACCGTTGGTTCGAGAACATGCCTCGGGTAAGATCGCTCCGCGGATGCCACGTCGACGCAGCCACCTACGAGAAACATACATCTTCGATGACACCAATAACATTCCAGCTATAAACCAAAAGACCAAAGGCTCAAATCATGAAAATCGCAACAACACTAATCTCACTGTTCGTGGCCGTGACAACAATGGCCACAACACCACACAAGTACCGCCTCGTATGGCAAGACCACTTCAAGGGCACTACCTACGACAGCAAGTCGTGGACGAAGATTCCGCGCGGCAACGCCGACTGGAAGCGTCACATGTCTTACGCCGACTCGTTGTTTGCCGTGCGTGACGGCAACCTCATATTGCGCGGTTGCGTAAACACGAACCTCCAGGCCGACACCGCCCGTTTCGTCACTGGCGGTCTCTACACACGCCACAAGCGCACAATAAAGTACGGCAAGGTTGAGGTTCGCGCCAAGCTCGGACGCGCACAGGGGGCATGGCCTGCAATATGGATGCTGCCCGACTCCGACATCAAGTGGCCTGACGGCGGAGAGATTGACATCATGGAGCACCTCAACCACGATACCATTGCCTACCAAACGGTACACTCATATTACACTTATGTGCTGAAAAAAGACCAGACCCCTCCCCACGGCTCCACGCTCAGCATCGACCGCGACGGCTACAACACTTATGCCGTGGAGATACTGCCCGACTCGCTGGTATTCTCCATCAACGGCCGCACATCGTTCTCATACCCGCGCATCGAGACGACCGACAAGGGTCAATACCCCTTCGGCACACCCTACTACCTGCTCATAGACATGCAGATTCAAGGCGCATGGGTGGGCAAGGCGGATCCTAAGCAGTTGCCTGTGGAAATGCAGGTCGACTGGGTCAAGTTTTATGAGCTGAAAAAATAAAGCACCGCTGTCTTTCCGAACAACGCCCATTACGTATAATCTTACATCCGGCAAACCTCTCTCTCCACATAGGTTTGCCGGATGTTTTTGTTTACTGTTTTCGGCAGACACAAGGGAAAATTGTTCACTTGTTTCCCTTTGCCCTGTTATGTGTCTTGCAGAGCATCTGGCAATTGCTCTCATCCGTAGCTCCGCCCTTGCTCCAAGCCTGCACGTGGTCAGCATCCATGTCTTTCAATGCCCAAATCTTGTTCTTATTGGCATCATGCCCACAGGCGCAAAGAGGGCAATTGCTCTCATGCTTTTTCTTGGCAGCCTCCGTCTGACGACGGTAAACGCGACCCTTGATATTGTCATCGAACACACGCACGTTAAGCAGTTTCGTATCCTTGCAACCGCCAAGCACATACTCGAATACGTTTTTCTTTTCTGTGACGCAAGGGTCATCATTGAGTTTCCTCACCTTCTCTGACACCTCTACATGATTATAAGGAATTTCATGGAAACGCTCATACAGTTCGCCCCATTTCAGACCTTTCATCTTGGGATAGACATCATCAAAGGTTTGCTCAATCCACGTGATGACATCGTTGAAATAGAGTTTCAGCTCGTTGATGCTCTCGTCGCGGCGATGCTCTTGCATATAATCTTTGACGTGACCACGGCTCACCCAGTTGATGGCCGTATGTAGAAAATCCTGCCTACTCACGGAGCCATTGACATAGGCGCTCCATTTCTGCACGCGCGTGTCTTCCTTGTTGCTGAACTCCTTGCGCGCGAGGGTGACAAAAGGGCCGGAGTAAATTGCATTCAACTTCTCTTGCTCGTTGAGCGTTATGCCGCCAATATTGATAATCTCGAACCATTCCTTGATTTCAGTTTCCGTACCCTCGCAGATATAAACCAACATCTTCGTATTCTCAATTAGCTTTCTTTCTTCCTCGTTCAAAGCCTTGAACTTATAAGGTATATCGCCTTTCATGACGGAGAACTTTCCGGTCAAGTATCTGCCTAGACTGGTGATGCGCTGCTGTCCGTCGAGAACCTCCAAGCGACCATCAGACAACTTGTTGAAATAAAGCAAGCCCAATGGATATTTCTTCAAGACAGAGTCTATGACGGCAATTTCCTTCTCGCTGTTGCTCTCGCAGTAGAGATAGTTACGCTGATACTCCGGCTGAATGGTCAGTTTGCCTGCCAAGCCATAAAGTCCCTTGCCGTCGAGCTCGCTATAGGTAAAACCCTCGCACAGCTCCTTGACCGTGTATTCATGTAATGTTGCTTCCATTGTTATTGCTTTTTGCGGATTAGGATTCTTGGGTATGTGTTGTGAAGTACTCCATCAGCGTCCATAATTGTAGGAGTAGCATTCAAGTCGCTATAGTTCGCATAATCCGCTTTTGTATAAACCTTGGATTTCAAAGCTGGGTCACCTGCTCCTCGCTTGGCCATACCGATTATTTCAAACTGTTCTGGGCAATACTTATCAAGATATGAAATAGGAACGCCCATCCATTCTTTGTAATCCGAAGGGATAGCGTCGGTATAGGGTACTTCTATCGCATCGAAGTTGTCGTAATGAGAATAGCCTTTACTTTTGATCTCCTTATGCTTGCTATACTTGATATTGTCCGCCATGGTCATGAGTTTTAGGGGCTGATGGCGATGACCATGGTCAATATTGGTATACCATCTTACGCCCTTGACCCTGATAAATTTCTTTCCATCCGCATCAACACGCCACCCAGAAGCTTTCAATGGATATTCATCGGGCACACCAAACTCACGGTCTCCGCTATGAATGGTACATCCCATCCAAATCTGATTGTTTTTTATCAATGGAAACACTTCCTTGTAAGTCACGCAATTAAGATTACCAATAATGATAAACTGCTTCTGAGCCTCAACTATCCATGCCAAGAACTCACGAAACAACGAAAAAGGAGGATTCGTCACGATGATGTCGGCTTCATCCCTAAGCCTTACCAGCTCTTTGCTTCTGAAGTCGCCATCACCATCAAGGTATTCCCATTGCAAATCGTCAAGGTCTACAACCCCATCGTCTGTTGTATCGTCTGTAAGCACAAATATTTTGCCGTGGGTCTTGGTTTTTTCCTTATCATATTTAGGCGACATTGTTTCGAACAGCGACAGTTGCAAGCCGTTCTTGTAAGTCATACTTTCTGGCGCATAACTGGTGGAGATAAGCTTCTTCAAGCCCAGTGCTTCGAAGTTTTGAGCGAAATACTTGGTGAAGTTGCTCCACTCGGGGTCATCACATGGCAGAAGAACTGTCTTGCCACGAAACACATCTGGATTATAGTCGAGATATGCTTCCATTTCCACTTCTATATCATAAAACTGCGTATAGAATTCGTCCTTCTTTGCCGCACGAGCGTCATTAAGAGAATTATTTGCCATAACTGATTGATAGTTGTTAGTTAGCGCACCCAACTATCAATCCGCAAAACGCGACGGGGCATAAGAAAGGCGTGATGCCATCCTTATCGCGTTTAGCACGGGGCGGCGTCGGATTGGAGCCCCGGAAGTACATAAGAATGCACCACGCCCTATGGCGTGTGCATCGCTTATTTGTACTTCGGAGGCTACTATACGAGCCACCTGTCACATATTATTTTCGTGCTTTTTATTCCAAATAGAGTTTCCGACGCTCTTGGCTAAACGCGAAATAATAGCGAATGCTTTGTTTTTACCCACAATGTTTGGATGTCTCCTCTATGAGAAGATTATCCACTGCAAATTTAGCAATAAATATTGTAATGCTGAAGAAATTTAATGGAAATGTTATTCGGGAACGAGTTCCTGTAAGATCCCATCCAGCTCTTCTTCCTTTGTCGCCCAGCTTGTCACGAAACGGCAGACGATTTCCGTCTCGCTCTTTCGCTCCCACACCTCGAACGCCACCTTTTTGCTGAGAGATTGGTAAAGGTCGTGAGTAAGGACCACAAACTGCTGGTTGGCGTACCATCCGCCAAAAAGGTCTCCATATATGCGGCCAATATCTCCGGCAACGCACCGTTGTTGTAGTCACTTTCAAACGAAATCATTTTTTCTTAGTTTTTATCTCTGTGGTGTGGGCTTGAGATAAGCCTTGAATTTCTCCGGGTTATAGTTCATTACCAGCTCGTCGGGGAACTGTACTTGCTCTACCAGTGGCAGGATGTTGCCATAATCGGCAATCATGGTGGAGAAGTGGGCATCACTTCCGAAGATTACCGGCACCTCATATTTCTTGGCAAGTTGAAGCAGCTCCAAGTTGTTGGGCCTTGCCACCGTCTTGTGCCGGACAGGAGCCATGGAGTGATTGTTAATCTCAAGCAGCGTATGCGTTTCCTTTGAAACCCTCATCAAGGCATCGAAATCCAGCTCTGCCGTTCCGTCGCCCGGATGGGAAATAATCTGGACAAACGGATTGCGCATGGCGTTGATAACGCCTTGTGTGTTCTCCGCCTTTGTCCCACCTTGCCAGCACAGGCTATGTACGCCGGCTATGCGCAGGTCGAGCAACCGCCAATAACTCTCGTCCAAGTCAATGTCGCCCTGCGTATTAAGGATGTTAAGCTCTGCTCCCAACATGAGCTGTATGCCATAGAGGTTGCGGGGCACGCAATGCAGGTTTCTGAAATAAATAGGGTCGCAGGTTCCCGGGATATTGGGGCCATGCTCTGTTATTCCCAATATCTCAAGGCCTTTTTCCTTGGCAGCCATGGCCATCTCTTGCAACGTGCTGTAGGCATGACCCGATGCAACGGTATGCGTGTGAACGTCTAATAATGTCCTCATTTCTCAAATATTGTTTAACTTGACATGTAAAGATAGCCATAATATTTGGGATAGCGTCATTTTTTGCGGTTTATTTTCATAGTTACATAAGGTGGCATAACTGTAATCGCAGTAACTCCAGGATAGCCGTGATTTTTTTAATGTGTTTTTTATTTGCGCAATCGGGCTAATTGCGCTTTTTTGGTTATATTTGCATGCCAAAACCAAAACACATGAAGAAGAGTGACATTTTGCTTGCCAAGATACGCAACGGCGAGGAGATGACGAGGCGGGAAAAGCTGAGCCTCATCGTCGACTTGAGCATACCCTCGATGCTTGCGCAGATCACCACCGTGATGATGTTCTTCATCGATGCCGCCATGGTAGGTCACCTCGGCGCAGCCCAGTCGGCAAGCATCGGACTGATAGAGACCACTACATGGCTGATGGGGTCCATTCTCTCCGCCGTATCTGTCGGTTTCTCCGTGCAGGTTGCCCACTTCATCGGAGCCAACGACTTTTCCAATGCCCGGCAGGTGTTCCGCCACGCTTTGGCGTGCGGCATCGGGTTCAGCGTGTTCATGGCACTCGTTGGCGCTGCGGTGGCTCCCCACCTGCCTTTCTGGCTCGGAGGCAAGGCCGACATCGCCCCGATGTCGTCGGCCTATTTCCTCATCTACAGCCTCACGCTGCCTGCCGTGCTCGTGTATCACCTCACGGCGGCAATGCTGAAAAGCGCGGGCGAGATGCGGGTGCCCAGTGCGCTGTCTATAATGATGTGCTGCCTCGATGTGGTCTTCAATTACCTGTTCATCTACATACTTGATCTTGGAGTGACAGGTGCCGCTCTCGGCACTACAACCGCATATATACTTACAGCAATACCAATGTCGTGGCAGGCGATGTGGAAAAACAAGTTTCTCGCCCTCAAGCTTGACCACACCAGGTTTATGTGGAATTGGGTGTTCGTGAGAAACGCCATGAAGATAAGCCTGCCCATAGCCGTGCAAAACATACTCATGGGGTCGGCCCAAGTGGTATCGACCCTCATCGTGGCACCGCTGGGCAACGCCGCCATAGCCGCCAACTCGTTTGCCATCACCGCCGAAAGCCTTTGCTATATGCCCGGCTACGGCGTAGGCGACGCTGCCTCGACACTCATTGGCCAGACCTATGGCGCAGGACGCCGCCGGCTGTGCTTCAACTTCGCGCACCTCGCCATTGGCACGGGCATGGTCGTGATGGCCATCATGGGACTGGTGATGTTTGTCTTCGCCCCCGAGATGATTGGTTTCCTCTCACCTGTCGACGAGATAAGGCAACTCGGTGCCGGGATTCTGCGCATAGAAGCCTTTGCCGAGCCTTTCTTCGCCGCGGCAATAGTGGGCTACTCCATTTGCGTGGCAGCCGGCGACACCTTGAAACCAGCCGGCATGAGCCTTTTCTCGATGTGGTGCGTGCGCCTTACGCTGGCCTGGTGGCTGTCGCAGAGCCTTGGCTTGCGGGGCGTGTGGATAGCCATGGCCACAGAGCTTACCTTCCGCGGCTCAATCTTCCTCTTGCGAATATGGAAGGGAGGGTGGAACAACCTTGTGGTGAAAGCGTAAAGCTTGACGTATCAACAATTGACAGAACCGTGTCCGTCTCCGACTATATCCAGACCCAACCGTTGTTGCAGATAGCAGCAACGTTGTTGCTGGGCATTGTAGTCGGCGACGGGCTTTTTAGTTTCTTGCCATCCCTGCCGCCATGGTCTATGCAGGCTTGGCTGTCGCTAATGGCTCTGTGCCTCACCGTCGAACTTTTGCTTAGACGCAAACCATATACGCAAAGCCTGCTTCTGCTCATCGCCGTCTTCATTGGCGGAATGGCTTTGGCAGACAAGGCCAAACGCGAAGAGGCATTCCCTTTCAAAGGTGACAATCAGGTGACCTACGAGGCAGTGGTGACCGCCGAGCCACAGGTCCGGGGGAAGACGCTGCTATGCGACCTCGCGGTTGTATCGATAGAGGGCAAGCAACTTGGCAAGGCCTTAAACGTGAAGGCGCATATACTTCGCGACACCATTACAAACGATTGGCGAAGCATAAAACTGGGGACGGGCATCGAGGCAAGGTCAACGATGGAGCGTCTGCAAAACTACCGCAAGAGCAACTTCGACTATGTGCGTTGGCTCCACTGCCATGGCTTCCTTGCCAGCACCTTCATATTCGCCACCGATTGGCGGACCGCAAAAGTTGGCCTCAAGCCGATGACCACCTTGGAGCGGTTGCGGCTCAAGGCCATGGGCATAAGGCAAAAGCTCACGGCAAGACTCAACCTTGGCAACGACGAGCAGCAACAGACGGCCATCGTGGCGGCGATGGTCTTGGGCGACAAGCAGACTCTCGACCAAGATACGAAAGACGCGTTTTCCGTCTCGGGAGCATCACACGTCCTGGCGCTCTCCGGACTTCACCTCAGCATTATCTACTTCATCCTTACCATGCTCACGGGAAGGCGGAGCAGACGCAGAGTGCTGTCGCAGACAATAATACTCTTCTCGCTTTGGCTCTACGTCGTGCTCGTGGGCATGGCTCCCAGCATAATGCGCTCGGCCATAATGCTTTCCATCTACTCGCTCTGCCTTGTCGGCGGAAGAGAGAAGGCGTCGGTCAACACCATTTGTCTGGCTGCCATCTGCCTTACTGTCGCCAATCCGCTTTGCGTGTGGGACTTGGGCTTCCAACTGTCTTTCCTTGCTGTGCTGTCAATTGTTGTGCTCAGCCGCCCAATAAGCCGTTGGCTGCCCAAAAGCGGTGGGTTCACGGGCATCGGTGCCATTGACAGATTGCTCAGAGCCGTTTGGTCAACGATGTCGGTGTCGCTGGCCTCTCAGATTGGCACGGCTCCATTGGTGGCCTACTATTTCGGCCGGTTCTCCTGCTACTTCCTGTTGACGAACCTCATTGTGGTGCCTTGTGCAACAATCATAATCTATTGTGCCATTGCCGTTCTCCTCACATCGTTTCAGCCCACCGCAAATCACGTGTTGCTCACCGCGCTTGGCTGGGTCTCCACGATACTAAACACAGCGGTCAACCACATAGCCAGTCTGCCAGGCGCAAGCATTGAGGGCATCAGAATCAATGCAATAGAAACAGGGTGCATCTATGCCATAATTGGCATAGTGTGCACCCTGATTTATTATGTCTCAAAGTTGAGAGGTCTTAACAAGCTCGATGCGTTCAACAAAGACCCCAAAAACCGCAAGTAATTTATACAGCTTGTGTAAAGATTTATAGCAAAAATTTAACACTTGGGGAGCACACCATCTAGAACGACAAAAGGGGCAATGAAGTGTTAAAAAGGGCACTTCCATGCCATTTTTAGTCTCCAAAACCATGAAATCGGGTCGCGATAGTAGCACTATCGCAGTGCGATTCTAACGTAAAGGCACCGCGATTCTAACGTAAACGCGGTGCGATTCTAGCGTAAAGCCGAATCGGAAGCTCAAAATTCAGGCAAATTTTAAAGCATAAAAATATAAGCACCTGATTATAAGTGTATTATAAAAACACCGCAAAAATCGCTCAAATGCTCACAAGAGGAAAGGTTTTTCAAAAAAATCGATTCTCACAGAGCCTTTTGTTGTGATTTTTCCCTCGATTTAACACTTCATGCATTACTCGGATATTGAACCACGAATAACACGAATCTGACGAATGGATTTTGCGCTGTTTATTCGTGCAATTAGTGAGATTCGTGGTTAAACCACCTAAATATGGTATTGGGTTTTGAACCACGAATTCTGCG
>CAZXGQ010000082.1:0-16484 GCA_964640415.1 uncultured Prevotella sp. | reverse complement strand
ATATTAATGAACAGTAGGGGCTGGCCTTGTGCCTGTCTCTGCATGCGTATGGAGGCTGTGCCCCCGTAAGAGAAGATGTGTTATTTCTGGTTCTTCCGGAAAATGGAGTGATGGGAGAATGAAGAGTGAAGAATGAAGAATGAAAAATTCACTTGGGCACGGAAAAATCTCAACAAAAGGCTCTCTGAAAATCGATTTTTTTGAAAGACTTGTCCTCTCGTGAGCATTTGAGCGATTTTTGAGTCAAATTCACAACATGCTCATAATCAACCTATTATATTTTTATCGTCTAAAATATGACTGAATTTTTAGACTCGTGAGTCGGCTTTACGTTAGAATCGCGACGCGTTTACGTTAGAATCGCGGTGCCTTTACGTTAGAATCGCGTCGCGATAGTGCTACTATCGCGACGCGATTTCTTGTTTTTGGGGGCTGAATTTGGCTTGAAAGTGCCCTTTTTAACACTTTGTAGCCTCCGTGACCGCTCTAGATGGTGTGCCTCCCAAGTGTTAAAATCTTGCTATAAATCTTTACATTCATAGCCACACAGAGACGTATTGTTTTATCCGGTATATCACTCCGAATGCCGGATGGGCCTTATTTTTTTCCGGCGAGCCAGGCGCTAAGCAGCACAAGGACGAGTGCTACGGGAATGTCCCATGTCAACAGGTCTTGCCCCAAGCATATAGCGGCTATGGCCGTGACGATGGGCTGAAGGTTGGTGTACACGCTCACTGTGGTGGCCTTGAGGTATCGTGAGGCGAACGGAATGGCGAAGAAACCAACCACCGTGGCGAGCACCACGATGTATGCCATTTCAAACACACCGCTCCACTGCCATGCAGAGCTGTAGAGAGTGGAGTGGGTGAGGTCGCTCCACGAGAATGGCAGTATGGCGATGGTGGAAACGAGGAATATCCACTTCATCTGCGTCACGGCAGAGTATTTTGCCGACACCTTGCGCGTGATTATGAGGTATATGGCCCACGTCAGCAGGCTGAGCAACATGAATCCTATGCCGAGCACGTTGTTCTTGCCTGAGCCGTCTTGCCAGTTCATCACCACCATAAGCATTGCGCCTATGATTCCGACCACGATTCCGGCAAACCCATTCCATGAGCACCGCTCGCCTATGAACAGCATGGCGCAAACCATGGTCATGACCGGTGTCAGCGTGGAGATGAGCGATACGTAGGTCGGTGTGCTGTAGTCGATGGCCCATGCCGTGAAAGTCTGCGACACGAGGAAGCCTATCAAGCCGCCAATCATTATGACCAAGAGGTCTTTTGCCGCAACTTTCTCCTTGGGCATGAAGAGCGAGATGGCCCAGAATATCGCCGCCGCACCAATGCAACGGGTTGCCATCCACGCCATGGGCGACACCCAGTCGTTGAGCAGGAGCTTGGTGATGGGTACGCCCAATCCGAAGATGAGGTTGGCTATCAGTAATGCGCTGTGCGCTGCAATCTTGTTGTTGTCTTGTGTCATTGTGTTGTTTGAGCGTGAGCCCTTCTAAAAAGTTATGTTGTCTGTTGTGTTCTCGCAGAACGTTGCAAAGGTACTCATTTTGATGGCTTTATCCACGGCAGTAAATAAAAAAATCTCTCCATGCGCCAACTTTTATGTCTTCGCATGGAGAGAAGTCTTTATAGTGCAGTTATGTATGGCGATGTGGTGCCTTTGGCTTATTTGATGTAGCCCTCATATTCTGCATCAGTCTCGCAGTCCCACCACACCGGGTAGCTCCAGATGTCCGTGTCCTCGGCGTGCTTGTTGGCAGCCAGAGCTTGCGTCTCGTTGTAAGACAGCTCGAGCGTTGCAGGCAGGCGCCAGCGGCGTGGCCAATATTTCGGATCGTCCTTTGTAGTGCCTTTCAGTTTGTCGGTTCCGGTGAAGAGCACCGAGCGGTCCATGCCCGGGTACACTACGCCGAAGTCCTTGATGTTGCCGGCACTGTAGTTGAAGCGGCGCATGTCGTTCCAGTTCTCCAGGCTGCAGCCCATGGCAACGTACTTCTGCAGCATGATGTCGCTCATCGTCAGGTCGGAAGAGTTTTGGCATACGGCATCGCTGGCGAGATAAGCCGAAATCTGTGCATCGTTCATAGGCATCATGTCGGGATTGGTAAATCCCTGTCCCTTCCATGCGTTGAGCTTCTTCTGCATATAGTCGAGATGAGCCTTGATGCCAGCCTTGTAGGCTGTGAGTGCACCGGCCTTGTCGCCCTTGCGGAAGAGCACCTCGGCCTTGATGAAGCAAGCCTCGTGGTAGGTCATGATCTCGAAGTCGCTGACAGGGCGCAACTGGAACGAGCCGGTAGACCCCACGGCTCCGGCGTTGAGTGCGTCGGAAGAAGAGAAGTACCAATAAACGTCAGTCTCTTCCTTTGATGAGTTGCCCGTGAGCTTGGAGTTGCTGCGCAGAGAGACGTATGCGGTGTCGCCTGCGTATGCGTAGTTGGTGCTGTTGACGTAGACGGAGCCGGCTTGATAGGTCACTTTCACCTTGGTGCCGTCCACTGTAGTCTTGTGGTTCTTCTGAATGTCGGCCACGAACTTGTCGCGTGCGGTAGCGTCGGCAATGTCATAGGTTATGGTCTTGTCGCTGGCAGCCCATGTAGGAGCCACGATGCTGTTCCATCCTGCGGCCTTCAGACGCTCGCAGTCGCCGTGGCAGTCGACGCCCTTGGAGCGTGCCCAACCGTACGACTGCACCTTGCCGTCGGCCACCTTGATGTTGGTCATCACTGCCGGCACAATCTTGGTGTAGCGCGGGTCCTCCACGCCGGCGCCGCGCATGTTGGTGAGCAGGTCGGTGTAGTATTTGGTAATGCGCTGTGTGGTGCCATAGCCCACGCAGTTCCAGTTGCCGTTGGTCATGATGGGGTCGCCCATGAGATAGTCGGTCACGTCCTGTCCGCTGTTGTAGCAAGGCATCACGGAGTTGTCGTCGATGCTTTGCGGGCCTTTTGCCAGGCAGTTGAGAATTTCGTCAGGGTCAAACTCGGCCTTCTTCGACAGCTTCACCAGGAAGCGTGCCTTGAGTCCGTAAGCCAGCTTGAGCCATTTCTGTGCGTCGCCGCCGTTCATGACGTCACCCTTGGAGAGGGCGGTGGCAGTGGCGGGCTGCGACTTGCTGAGCAGTTCGATAGCCTCGTCGAGCTTGGCTATACAACCATTGAAGATGGTCTTGCCGTCGTCGTAGGCAGGCACGGGCGAGTTGCCGAGAGCCTCGGTGTAGGGAATCTCGCCGTAGAGGTCGAGCATCTGCATGAAGCCGAGGGCGTGGTAGATGTCGGCCACGGCCATGTAGTGGTATGCGTTTTCTTCCTTTGCCTTGTCGTAGAGGTCGGTGAGGTTGGATGCTGTCTCCACGAACCACGTCTGATAGGATGACGTCGTAGTTCCGTTGGCGAAGTTCCATGTCACGGCTGCATGGCCGTGGGTGCCGCTGGTGGAGTAGAGCGTGCCGGAAATCATAGACGTACGGTAGTTGGTGATACCGGCTGAGTACATGAACATGCGCTCAATCCAAGGCACGCGGTTGGCCACCTCAGCAGTGGTGTTGTTTGGCTTGTCGGGGTCCACGTTCACGTCGAGGAAGTCGCTGCACGATGCAAGTCCAAGCGTGAGCATACATCCGGCTGCCATCATATATTTTAAACTCTTCATATGTAATCCTGTTTTTGATGTTTAAACAAATGCTTTTTCACACGGTGGCATCAGAAGGTGATGTTAACGCCAAAAGTGAAGGTACGTACAGAAGGCACGCTGCAGTAGTCGATGCCCGTAGCGCCAGAACCGCCTGTTCCGCCCGCTGTGCAAACCTCAGGATCCATGCCCTTGTAGTTGGTCCATGTGAGCAGGTTCTGTGCTGTGACGTTGGCAGAGAGCCTCTTGATGATGGTGTGGCTGCGCAGAAGGCTCGTGAAGTCGTAGCTCAGCGAGAGGGAGCGCAGCTTCAGCCAGTTGACGCTCTGTATGAAGTTGTAAGAGTTGTTGGCGTAGTTGCTCCAGTATTTCTGGATCATGGCCTCGCCCGAATAAGTGGTCTTGCCGAATGTGTAGGTCTTGCCTGCCTCGTAGGTCTGTGTGTAAGCCTCGCCAGTGGTAGCGTTTATACCGTCCACGGTGACGCTTTGGCGGTTGTTCAGCGTAGTGAGCTTGCTCAAGCCGTTGCTGACCATGAACTGCTCGGTGCCGTTGAACACGTCGCCGCCAAGGCGGAAGTCGAGCAGGAACGACAGAGATACGTTCTTGTAGGTGAAGGTGTTGTTCCAGCCGCCGATGAGCTTAGGCTCACGGTTGCCCACCACGTCGTTTGAGCCGCTGTGTATCTTGTACAGACCGGTTGATGGGTCAACGAGATATTTGCCGCCCTTTATTTCCTTGCCGTCGGCGTCGTGCTCGGTCTCGAAGCGTGTGCCGACGAGAGCCATGAAGTAGCCGCCGTTAGGCACGGATGCCGACTTCACTGTGCCGAACTGTGCGTCGGTGGGGTAGAACATTCCAACGCCATCGAGGAACTCGCCAAGACGGCCCTTGTTGTAAGAGAAGTTGAGGGTAGACTCCCACTTGAAGTCCTTGCCGTCGAAAGGCTTGCCCGTGATGCTCACCTCCATACCCTTGTTGATCACAGAGCCGGAGTTGATAGACATGAAGATGTATCCGCCGGCGTTTGACAGACGGGGCTGTGCGATCTGGTTCTTCGTTGAGCTGTGGTAGTAGGTCCAGTCGATGCCCAGTCGTCCCTTCAGGAAACGCAGCTCGGCTCCGATTTCCCATGCGGTCTGAATCTCGGGCTTCAGGATGCTGTTGCCCTTGGTGTAGACGTTACCCACGCCGGTGTATCCGCCGTAGTTGATTGGCGTCTCCAGATAGGTCAGAGTGGCATACGGGTCAGCGTCCTTACCTACCTGTGCCCAGCTGGCGCGGATCTTTCCGAACGAGAGGATGTCGTTCTTCGGAAGCAGCTCGGTGAACACCAATGCACCGCTCACTGAAGAATAGAAATAAGAGCGGTTGTTGAGAGGAAGAGTAGACGACCAGTCGTTACGTCCTGTGAAAGTGAGGTAAGCCAGGCTCTTGTAGGATGCGCGGGCCTCACCGTATACGCCAAACAGACGCTTTTGTGTGGTAGCGTCGTTGAAGAACTTGTTGCCGTCGGCAATGTTGGTGAAGCTGATTGTTCCTGGAGTCACGAAGTTGTAGCCCCAGTGTGTCTGGTTGAGGCGCTCGGTGCTCTCTGCAGTTGCACCCAGCATAAGGCCGAGGTCGAAGTCGCCGAAGGTCTTGTGCAGGTTGGTCATCACGTTGGTTGACCAGTACTCGTAGCGGTAGTCGCTCTTTGAGAGACGGCCGTTCTGGTAGAGTTCCTTGACCACAGAGCCCGGAGCGATGTAGGTGTAGGCATCAGTGGTGTAGTTGTCGTAGCCGAAGCGTCCTGTAACGTCCCACCAGTTGGTTATCTTGAAGTTGGCCGACAAGGCACCGGTGAAACGGTGGGTCTTGTCATACATCTTGTCCTTGTTTATTATCCAGTAAGGGTTCTCCATGTCGTTGGCCAGCTCCCATATACCGTCAAACAGTCGATACTTGGTGCCGTCGTCGTTGAGATAGTGCGACATGTCCTCTTGCAGCGGCCAGCTGTAGAGAGCCGTCATGGTACCTGTGCCGCCACTGCCATACAGTCCGCCTGATGTGAGGGTCTTGTCGGTCTTTGAGAGCGAGTAGGTCATGTTGGCGCTGACGGTCAGCTTGCCGAACTTCTGCTCTCCGTTGAAGCGCACTGTGGTCTTGTTGTAGCCCGTTTTGCGCACTATACCCTGCTGGTCGTAGTTGGACAGGGAGAGGAAGAAGCTCTGGTTCTTAGAGCCGCCCGAGATGCTGACGTTGTTGTCGAGCACCGTACCCGTGCGGAAGAAGTTGCCGATGTTGTCGTACAGCGTCTCGGAGCCGTCGTAAGCCTTGCCCCATGAGTTGTAGGTCTGGTCGTTGAACACGCCGTTGTCGGCATAATATCCTCGTCCGAATTGTTTTTGTGTTTCAGGCAGCTTTGTGGCCGACGAAGCGCTTATCTTGCCCGAGTAGTCGATCTTTACCGATCCCTCGGCACCTTTCTTAGTGGTTATGATGATGGCACCGTCGGCTGCACGCGAACCGTAGAGAGCGGCGGCTGCAGCACCCTTCAGCACGGAGATGTCGGCAATGTCTTCGGGGTTGATGTCCATCACGCGGTTTGAGAATGTCGTGGCGTTGCGCGTCATGCCGTCGGTGCCGGAGTTGCCGACCACGCTTGTGGAGTTGTCGTAGATGATGCCGTCTACCACGAAAAGCGGCTGGTTGCTGCGTCCCTCAGCGGTAGAGTTGGCACCACGCATCACGATGGTGGCACCAGCACCGGCTGCACCGCTGCTTTGAGTGATGTTCAGGCCAGGAACCTTGCCTTGCAGCGAGTTGATGACGTTGGTGTTCTTGTTCTTCATGAGCTCGTCGGCCTTCATGTCGGTGACGGCATATCCCAGAGCCTTGCGCTCCTTCTTGATGCCCATGGCAGTCACCACCACGTCGCTCAGCGACTTTGTGTCTTCGGCAAGGGTGATGCTGATGTTTCTTTGCGCTCCCACTTTCACAACACGCTTTTCGTAGCCGATGCATGATATCTCAAGCTGAGAGCCATTCGACACATCTATGGCAAAACGGCCTTCAGTGTCGGTCACGACACCTTTTGTGGTTCCCTTGATAACGATACTTGCGCCAATGATAGGCTCTCCAGCCTGGTCGGTTACAGTTCCTCTGACGGTGTTCTTCTGTTGCTCTGCCAGCGGTTTCGGGGTTGTACCCGTTGTTGCATTGGCAGAAAGAGCATTGCCGCCGAGAAACATGGTGGTCAACGCTGTGGCTGCCACAAACGACTTCGCTGTCAGCGTCCTTTTGCAATTGCTTTCACTCATAATAACATAACTTAAATTGTGTCAGTGACTGTTGGATTGTTTAAGAAACGAATATCTAAAATCCCTTGTCAATTGCAAAGATAGGTAAAATGCCAATGCCGCCAAAGTCTTTATGTCTGTTTTTTATCTTTTTACTATGTTAAAAATGCGATTTGTTGCTATTAGTGCGGATAATGTGACAAAAAGTCATTGTAATATGGCTGAAACATCGTGATGCATGAGCCATTTGGTATAATCAAAGTATGTGGACGAAACGCAATGACCCCCGAAAGTCCCAAGTCTGGCTTTCGGGGGTCATTGTGAATGAAAAGTGAGTATTTCGTGCTATGTTCAGTAGTCGGATTCAGCGCTTCATCATTTTGCCCTCTTCATCCAGATGTTGAGTTGGAAGAGGCTTGGCAGGAAGATGAGGAGGGAGAAGATTATCGACAATACAACCATACGCTCGTTGCCATTGAAAATGTCGATGAGATTTCCGTCGGCACATTGTGGCATAAGGTTGACCAGGACGTAAGAAACGGTGTTGTTGACCCAATGGAAAACAATGCCGGGGATGATGGAACGGGTGCGGTAGTACATCCATCCAAGCAGCAGGCCGATGAGGAATGCGTGCGTGCCTTGTGGCAGGTTGAAATGGACGATGCCGAAGAGCAGTGCTGATATGGCAATGGCCAACCAATGTCTGCTGGCCGGCATCATGCTGAGGAGCCTGCGCAGTATTGCTCCGCGGAAGACCACTTCTTCGGCAAGCGGTGCGAGGATGCCTATGGCAACATAGCCAAGCGGTTTCTTCATGACGCCTTCCATCATCTTTACCATCTGTTCGGGCATTTCGAAGTGCATCCATTCCACAAGTTGCTCTGAGGGAATTATGCTGCCGGCGGCAAGGAACACCGCCCAAACAATCACTGCCCACGGGCGTGTCTGCATCCAAGTGTTTGAGATGAGAGCCCATTTGCATTTCAGAAAGACCAGGAGCGTGGCAACGCTGCTGAGAGAGGTGATGGCAATGGTGGCAGTGATGCCCTGGAGTTTGGCAAGCTGGAATATGGCACCGATGCCTACTTGCAAAAGCAGGAAGACTACAACATACCAAAGGATGTCGAGGCTGCCACGCAAGGTGCTGTTGTTATTTGTCATTGATAAGAATCTTTTTTATTGGTTTAGCTTAATGTCCTTATTAAGTTTGTCTATAATGTATTCTTGGTCTTTCCGCAATTGCTCGGCAAGGCTGTCGGTGCTGTCGAACTTGCGGTTGTCCCTCACCCGGCTGACAAACTGCACCTTCACTTGCTTGTCGTAGAGGTTGCCGTGGAACCCGATGATGTTGACCTCCAACGAGAGCTGTGACCCTCCGAAAGTGGGGCGGGAGCCAATGTCCATCATGGCCGGCCAACGGTGGGAGTGTCCGTCCACCGTCGCCCAAACTGCGTAGACGCCATCCTTGGGAATGATCTGTCCGCTGTTGCCAAGGTCGAGGTTGGCGGTGGGGAAGCCCAGCTTCCGGCCTTCCTGGAAACCTTTCTTGACAGTGCCGTATAGTTCAAAAGGCCGGTAGAGGCAATGGCTTGCCATCTCTACCTCGCCACCTTCGAGGAAAGAGCGGATGAGCGAGGAACTCACTTTCATGTTGTCGAGTGTGTACGACTTTGCCTGCACCACTTGTATGCCGAGCTCGCGGCCGTAGGCCACGTAGTCGTCGAAGCCTTCCGTGCGGTCGTGGCCGAACCGGTTGTCGTAGCCGATGACAAGCACCTTTACATTCAGGCTTTCGGCAAGTACCTGCCTCATGAACTCCTTTGCCGTGAGCGAGGCCATCTCCTTGCTGAAGCGCAGCACCGCCACGTTGTCTACGCCAGTGAGCGAGATGAGTTGTAGCTTGCGTTCGAGAGTGGTAAGCAGCTGAGGCTGGTAGGCTTGGTTGAGCACCTGCCGTGGATGACGGTCGAAGGTGATGACAAGCGAGGCGAGCCCGGCACGCTTTGCCTCTTCCATGACGTTGGCGATGAGAAACTGGTGGCCACGGTGTACGCCATCGAAGAAGCCTATTGTAGCAACGCAAGGCTGAGAGTTGCTGTTTAATGTATAGTAACTGTTGTCCGACATTATTTTCTACATCTTTTAGTGGCGCGGTACAGTTCTCCGCCTCCGAGAACCAGCACACCCGTGACAACCGTTATGCCCAGCCATTCCATTGCGCTTAATGGTAGCGTGCGGAACATCTTGCCGCCAAAGGTGACGATAATCCATTGGCCCACAAAAGTCAATACGAGCACGAGAATGAGGCCGCGGTCGCGCCAGAAATGGCGGAAGGCACTGTGTACGCTTCCTAAACATTTGGCGTTGAGGAGGTTCCAGAACTGCAGCATCACGAACGTGGTAAAGAACAGCGTCAGCTCATGCACGTCGATGATGCTTCCGGCACCATGGCGCTCGCACCAAACGAGGAAGGCAAACATGATGATGAAGAAGGCGATACCTATCGACAGTATACCTTTGGCCATCGGCTTGGTAATGATAAACTGCGATGCCTTTCGTGGCTTGTCGCGCATCACCTCGTGGGAAGGTGGAAGTGAGGCGAGGGCAAGGGCTGCAAATGTGTCCATGATGAGGTTGACCCACAGAATCTGTGTCACTGTGAGCGGCATCTCTGTGCCTATCACCGAGCCTCCAAGCACAAGCAGCAATGCCGACACGTTAACCACGAGCTGGAAGAAGAGGAACCGCTGGATGTTCTTGTAAAGCGAGCGTCCCCACATCACTGCGGCGGCGATAGATTTGAATGAGTCGTCGAGAAGCGTTATGTCGGAAGCTTGTTTTGCCACCGACGTGCCGGATCCAAGCGACAGGCCGACGTGTGCGTAGTTGAGTGCGGGCGCGTCGTTGGTGCCGTCGCCCGTCACCGCTACCACCTCACCGTGCTTCTGCAACATCTCCACGAGTCGCTGCTTGTCGTCGGGACGTGCACGGCTCATCACGCGTATGTTCTCGCAGAGCTTGTAGGCTTCGTCGTCGGAGAGAGCCGCCCATTCGGGTCCGGTGATCGACTCGCCTTCGGTGATGCCAATCTGCCTTGCAATCTCCAAGGCTGTTGCCGTGGTGTCGCCCGTGACAATCTTAACGCGGATGCCTGCCGTACGACACTCGTCTACAGCCTTTGGCACATCGTCGCGCACTGGGTCACAGATGGCGCAAACGCCTTGAAGCGACAGGCCTGATGCTTTACCCTCTGCAAGTGTGCTGGTGAGGTCGCCTTCGCTATAAGCGAATGCCAATGTGCGCATTGCCTGTTGCTGATAGTGAAGAAGTTTCTCTTCGTATGTCTTGCGCTCAGAAGTGTCGCAGCCGCACATATTGATCAATATCTCGGGTGCGCCTTTCACGAATGTCAAGGTCTTGCCGTTGACCGTAGCCACTGTTGCCATAAACTTCTTCTCGGTAGAGAATGGTATCTGGTTGACCACCGTGCACGCGGAGCGCATTGCGTTATAGTCGTGGCCTTGGTCCTTGAGCCAAAGCAGTAATGCGCCTTCCGTAGGATTGCCCACCACCTTGTCTCCGTCGAGTTCTGCGGTTGAGTTGATTGCCATGGCGGTGTCGAGCAGTTGGTTCGCTGTGCCGTTGTTGTCAGTCGACGGCGATGCGTAGACCTCGCTCACCCGCATCTTGTTTTGTGTAAGTGTGCCGGTCTTGTCGGTGCATATTATGGTCACTGCTCCCATGGTCTCAGACGCCTGCAGCTTGCGCACGAGGTTGTTGCTCTTGAGCATGCGGCGCATGTTGAGGGCCAAGGCGAGGTTCACGGCCATGGGCAGTCCTTCAGGCACAGCCATGACGATGAGCGTTACTGCCATCATGAAGTAGTTGAGCACGGTCTGTGCCATGCCAAGATAGTTGGTGGTGTGCCAAAGGTCGTTGGTGAGGATATCGTGAACAAGGAAGATGACGAAAGCTGCGACAGATACCACAGAGCCGACCTTTGATATCAGCTTGGCAAGCTTCGTGAGCTGGATGTTGAGTGGAGTCTTTGTGTTGGTGGCCTCTGTGGCTTTTTGCGCAACCTTCTCTATCTCAGTCATACAGCCCACTTTCTCCACCACTGCCTCGCCGTGGCCGTTCATGACCATCGTGGAGCGCAGGATGATGTTTGGGGGATAGGTGGTTGTGTGGTTGCCGTCACTTTCAACGCTCTTTGTGGTAAGTGTCTCGCCTGTCAGTGTCGACTCGTCTATCTGCAGGTTTGTGGCAGACACGAGACGGGCGTCTGCCGGCACCTCGTCGCCAGGTTCCACGATTATTATGTCGCCAACGACAACTTCGTGTCGTGGAATCTCAGTCACTTTGCCTTCGCGCCGCACTTTCACTGGCTGGTCGTCGTTCATGGCAGTGAGCACATTGAACTTCTTTGCCGCGTCGAGCTCAAAATAGAAGCCGACAGTCGTGGCGAGGAATATGGCAAGGAAGATACCGATGGTCTCCATGAAGTCGTGGTTGACAAACGCCAGACCAAGAGACACGGCTGCGGCAACAAGGAGAATCTCTATTATTGGGTCAGTGTATTTTTCGATGTAGAGTTTCCAAATGGAAGTCTTCTTTGGCGGTGTGAGCACGTTCTCGCCGTATTTGGCGCGTGAGGCGATGACCTGTTCGCTGCTGAGTCCCTTGCGGTTGATTTCTTTTGTCATGTTTCTATGTAATAACGTCTATATATTATTATGTATAAGAGACAGCTACAAAGTTACATAAATTTAGTGCAATATTGGTGGGCTTCCTTAAATTTCAGTATCTTTGAATGAATAATAAGTTTTTTTTCGATTTTGGGAAGGTTTACGCCATCAGGTGGTAAGTGCCGCCGGCATAAGCTTTCACCATACCTTTCATCTCCAGTTGGAAGAGTAGGGCGGTGAGTGTTCCTGCGTTGATGCCTGTCTGCACGGATATCACGTCTTGTCGCAGGTCGTTTGTGTGTTGGAGCAAGCCTATGACCTTTTGCTCGTCCGCAGTCAAGTCGGGGAACAACAGCCTTTCTATTCCATTGCTTCTCGCTTTCTCCAGTGTTGCCTCATTCTCCCATCCCATGTCTTGTACGAAATCTTCGGCCGATGTGATGAGGCCCGCTCCGCAGCCGCGTATAAGGTTGTTGCACCCTTCGCTGTAAGGCGCGCCCACCGGACCGGGGAAGGCGAAAACGTCGCGGTTGTATTCCTTGGCTATGCGTGTTGTTATCAGTCCTCCGCCTTTGCGTGCACTCTCCACGAGTATGGTGGCGTCGCACAGTCCGGCGGTTATGCGGTTTCGTCTCACGAAGTTGAGCTTGTCGGGCTTCGTGTGTGTCATGTATTCGGTCACGAGTCCGCCTTGGTTCACCATTCGGTTGGCATCGTCGCGGTGTGTCTGCGGATACAGAGTGTCGAGGCCGTGGGCAAGAACCGCTACGGTCTTCATGCCGTTGTTCATTGCATCGCGGTGCGCATGAATATCCACGCCATAAGCCAGTCCGCTCACTATGACTGTATCGGGCACCATTGCGTGCAAGTCTCTGACGAAAGCCCTTATCAGGTCTTCGCCGTAGTGTGTGCAGTGCCGGGTTCCCACGATGTTTATAACATGACGCGCATTGAGGTTGGCGTTGCCTTTGTAGAAAAGCATCAGCGGTGCGTCGGGGGCTTCCTTCAGCCTGCGGGGATATTCATCGTCGTTGAGGCACAGCACCGCCACGCCGTGGTCTTCCGCCCAAGCCAACTCCTCTTCGGCGCGGTCGCGGATGCACGATGCATCGTTGATGTCGTTGACAACGCGCGTCGGAAGTCCCGGGAACATAGAGGCAAGCTCTTTCCTGTGTTCTATTATGGCGGTGGCGGAACCCAGCTGCCGGTATAGCTCCACCATGGTGTTGAGGTGGTAGTAGCTGAGCCGCGTCAGTATGGCGGTGTTGACACTCTCTTCCCTATTCTGCATTTTCCTTGTCAAACTTCTCTATTTCAGGCAGAAAGGCATTGTCGTAGTCTTCGCTGTTGCCGAGTCTGCCGTTGATGAGCATTACGAGTTCCACGTCGCCGTGGAAGCACAGTTTGTTGTCAGCCTCACGATAGATGTCGTGGCTGAAGATGTAGCGCAAGCCTTCCTTTCGCACGTTGATGCACGACAGCATCACGTCGTCGCAGCGGAGTGGGGCTTTGAACTTCAGGTTCATCCTCGCCACCACTGGGTCAACGTGTTTCTCTTCGTGCAGTTTGGCATAGCTGATGCCCAAGCTGTTGATGAAGCGGTGACGTGTGTGTTCGGTGTAGTGCAGGTAGTTGGCGTTGTTTACAATGCCTTCGATGTCGCACTCGTAGTCGCGCACTTCCATGCGTGTAGTGAATAAGTATTTCTTCATTGATATTGTGTTTATAAATACTTTAGACTTTATAGACTATTATAGACTGGATAGACTTTATAGATTTCATAGATCCTTATAGATATTGTAGGCGGTGATAAGTAGGCTGATATTTGGGGCGGTGCCTTGTTTTGTCTATTATAGTCTATGAAGTCTATTCAGTCAATCCTGTCTGTATTGCCTTTTGTGTATCGTCTTTCTCCTTTATCATTTTCCTTAACCTCTCAATCTCCTCTTTCTGACTATAATAAGCTTTCAGAGCGCGCTGTTTCAAGTCCTCGTATCTTGATTTCCATTCATGGGTGGCAGCAATCAGTTGAGTGTTCTCGGCCTTGAGCTTGTTGTTTTCGTTTTCGAGACTCTTCATCTTTTCATCTTGCGCTTTCCTGTAGCCAGTGCGAGCCGCGTACATACGCTCCTTGATGCCACCCTCAGTCACGAAGTCTTTCTGCAGCTTCTTTAGATAAGAGTTGATCATAGCATCCACTTGATAGCATAGGGTGAGGCAGGTATTGGCAAACTCCTCTGCTGACCATTTTTCTGCAAATGGAAGGTAGTCCTTTGGCTCATTGTGGCTTCTCGTGTACTCTAACATAGTGTTGTAGCGCGAGTCTCCTTCTTTCCATAAAGGAAGTCTGCCGTTGTGCAGGAAGTCCTTGTAGTCCTCCAGCAGTTCCCTGATGCTTCCCCGTGCCACGTTGACCAGTTTGAGCTCCATTTCCGTTGACGACTTGCCATCTTCAGACCCCTCCACGATGTTTTGCTTGCCGGAGCGTGCGGCTTGCACCATCTGGTCCACAGTGCGGTCTCCGCTGATTGACAGGAAACGGTGGCAGAATATGAATGTGAGCTGGTATATAGTGTCCGACTTATGATAAAAGTGCAGTTTACGCCAGTCGTTGCCTTGCCGTAGCACGTTGGATGCTTCTTTTTCCATAGTCAATCTATATTAGGTCGTCAGTCTATTCCCGTCTGCCTTTTAGATATTCATATCCGAAGCGGCAGCGGAGGCAGTCGCGGCGGTCGCAGTATTCGTTTTTCAGCTGTATCAATGCCTGACTGTCGCCGGCGTTGTCAACACCCAGTCCCACGTCTTTCCATGTCCGGGTTATGTGGTTGTCCTCGGCCTTCAGCTGTTCGAGGAAGTCGAAAGCCCTGTCGGTGAGAGTCTCTTCCTGCTTGTGTCGGCCATAGGCGAACAGTATGGGCACCACGGTGTTTATCAGCAGTAGGTTGAGCGATCCTTCCGACAGGTGTTTGCTGTTTGGTTTGCTCTCGCGTCCGAAGGCGTAGTGGTTTTGCCAATACTCCGTCACTTCCGTTTTTAGTACCTCTTTAGCTGTCTTTATGTCCTTGCAGTCGACGATACTCGACAGGTTAGCCTTGCGGTGGTAGTAGAGGTTGGCGAGTTGCGAGATTCTTATGTGCGGGAAGTTTTGCGGTCGCAGACGCAGGAATCGCCACAAGCGGAAGTCGATGGGCGTGAGTGAATATTTGTGTGCCAAGTATTTGTATTCCCTGCTGAGCTTGAACAGGTATTCGTCGGCCAGTGCGTCGTTGCGGTATCTCTCAGGCACCGACATCGGGTCGAGCAGTCCGGCTTGTCCCATAAAGATGGCCTCAATCTGGAAGATGTTGTCGCCGTGGTGTGCCACGTCGTTGAGCGGCACGTTGAGAGCCCATTGCTCCATTGCCTCGGCGTTGATGCCGAACCCGTAGTTGCGCGCCATGGTTACGAAGTATGCCGCTTCCCACGACCCTTGGCATTGTTTGGCCCGCCGCTTTATGTCCTCTGTCTTCCGCTCCAGCCGTTCCGTTTCCAGCGCACTCATCCACGAGTGCTTCATCAGCCGGCTGAGCGATGGTATTATCTTGTAGCAAGGGGGATAGTTGTCCGTCTTCAGCAGCTCCTCATAGTTCTCCATCACATATTCCGGCACGCTGAGCACCGTCTGCGGAGGCTTTGTGCCGTCTTCCGTCACGGCTTGCGCATCGGCGCAGCCCACCACGTGCAGCACCACATTGTTGTATTGCGTGTCTTTCTCGTGCCCATGTGCGAACCAGTCGCTTGCCTTGTCGTGTATCTCCACGTTGCCAACCCACATCTGCCCGCTTATCCTCACCTTGGAGTTGAAGAAGTCGGGTCCGGCATTGCTGTTGTGCAAGCCGGGGTCAACAACCTCCACCTCCTCGCCATCCGTGGTGCGGAGCCCGACAGCGGGGAAGAGCCTGTGCTTCCAGCAGTAGTGCAAGAGTTGTTCCATGTTAAGTCCAAATGTCTAAGTAATTCTTAAAATCATCTATTCCTACAACTTCAACTTTTGGAAAAGGAATGGTCTTGAGTATGTTGAAATGACGATCCTCTGTCACGATACACTTGGCGTTAGAAGCTATCGCACAATCTGCGAATTTATTGTCATCTTTGTCAGTTTCTATTAATCCGAAACTGAAATGAGGATCTTTGCGAATAACGTTTTCCCTTGTTAATATAGTGTATATAATAGCTTCGGAAACTTGTGGGGATATGTTACGAGCCAGCACCTCTGCATATTCTTCTATTATCTCATTTGACACACAAAGGTTATAATCGCCTCTTAGAAACGAATCCCAGACCTTTCGATAAGGGCTTTTAGGGGCTATTGACATGATGAGGCTGTTGGTGTCCAAGACAATATTCATTTTCTTGCGTATTACAAGACAGGCTTGTTGTATGGTGTGCGTTCATGAAGGTGACGGAAGCTCTCAATGCGCTCTTCCGTCAAAATGCCGTCGTTCCACATCTTATTCATTTCGGCATCGGCTTTTTGCGCAAAATAGTCCGATATGGCCTGTTTTAAATCTTTCAATGCCTCTGGTGTCTTTACAAAAGACATCATGTCAAGAATCTGCATTTGCGCTTGATTTAGTGTTGCTGCTTCTGCCATGGTAGTATTTTTATAGTTTCTGCAAATATACGTTTTTTTCCACTAAACTACCAAATGTTTTGCCAAAAACTTTGGCTTATGGATGATATATGCAATGGTATTATATGCAAGGGCGGGCCCTGTGCCCGTCCGCATCCTCATGGCGTTATCATGTTGTATGCATGCGTTTCTGCCATTCGGGTTGCGGACGGGCACAGGGCCCGCCCCTGCACATAATTGTCTGTGGCTT
>CAZXGQ010000081.1:11480-16562 GCA_964640415.1 uncultured Prevotella sp. | reverse complement strand
CAATAAGAAAGATTATAACGCAATATTTCACCCACACAAATCAACATAGACCCACTTTTTCTATTTCCCGATTGAACATTTGGCAGATTTCCCCCAAAAAACATTTACTTTAATTGTCGGTTTGCATTTGCCATATTGCTGTAAACCAACCATTTAGTTTCCACAACCAGTTTACTCAAATCCTACCGTGCGGATTTATACGCATATATAAGGGGAGGGTTTCTTTCTTAACTTTGTAGCTATATAATTCTGCTGAAGGTTTATATCTTCAAGACTCATCAATAAAACCTATGGTGCATATCACTAAAAGACAAATCACAAGACTCATCGCTGCCGGCGTCATTGCGGCAGCACCTGCAACCTACGTTACGGGACAGAGTACGGGCGAGCTGAACCGCGGGTTCGGCAATCCGCCACAGGGCGCACGCACGCAAGTGTGGTGGCACTGGATGAACGGCAACGTAACCAAGAAAGGCATACGCAACGACCTGCTGTGGATGAAGCGCATCGGACTGGGAGGCTTCCACAACTTCGATGCAGGCACCAATACGCCGCAGGTTGTAGACAAGCGCCTCATCTACATGGACGACGGGTGGAAGGATGCCTTCGCCTACGCCACACACCTTGCCGACTCGCTCGGACTGGAGATGACCATTGCCAGTGCTCCGGGATGGAGTGCCACAGGCGGACCGTGGGTCGAGCCGAAAGACGGCATGAAGAAACTGGTGTGGCAGACCATGGACGTCAAAGGGGGCAAGAAACTGTCGGTGCAGCTGCCCGACGGCGACAGCACCACAGGTGCCTTTCAGGACATAGGCCCTGCGGGACGCGGTTCGGCAAGCGTGGCACAATACTATGGCGACATATGCGTGCTGGCAGTGAGGATTCCCGACAACGACAAGAGCATGGCCGAACTCGGGGCCAAGGTGACGTCGAGCGCTGGCAACTTCAGCGTGGAACAACTGACCGACGGACGGCTGAAGAACAAGGTCACCCTGCCAAAAAACGATGCCGGCGATGCGGCATGGATACAGTACGAGTTTCCCAAAGCCGTCACGGTGCGCAGCATGACGCTCGCCACATCGGGCAACCGGATAGAACTGCAGAGCAGCAACGACGGACAGACCTTTACCACCGTCTGCCCCGTACACAAAGGTTCGCTCGACCAGGCCACCATAAACATTCCGCCCACCACGGCACGCTATTTCCGCCTCGTCGTGGCCAATCCGCATGCCGTGCAGGGACTGTTCGGAACCATGCCCGCAGCAGACGGTACCGACATCAGCGAGTGGGTGCTCTACACGTCGACACGCGTCAACCGTGCCGAAGACAAGGCTGGCTTCACGTCGGCTAGCAACCTGCAGGCCGACACCACTGCCGCCGGCACCGACGAGAGCTTTGCGCAGACTGCCGACGTGGTGGACATAACCTCGTGCATGGATGCATCGGGGCGACTGACGTGGAAAGCGCCCAAGGGCAAGTGGCGCATCTACCGCATGGGCTTCAGCCTGACCGGCAAGCAGAACCACCCGGCACCGCCCGAGGCTACCGGACTGGAGGTGGACAAACTGGACAGCGTGGCATGGTCGAAATATTTCCACACCTATCTTGACATGTACAAGGATGCCTCAAAAGGACAGATGGGACAACGCGGCGTGCAGTATGTGCTGACCGACAGCTATGAAGCCGAACAGGAGAACTGGACACCGGCCATGTTCAGCGAGTTCCGCCGGCGCCGCGGCTACGACCTGCACCCATGGATGCCGGCACTGACCGGCATGGTCATAGGCACCCCCGGACAGACCGATGCCTTTCTGCGCGACTGGCGGCAGACCATAGGCGAACTGCTCACCGACCGCTATACCGAGATTTCGGAGATTGCCCGGAAAGACTATGGCATGAAAGGCCGCTACACCGAAAGTCACGAGGGCGGCCGCGCCTTCGTGGGCGACGGCATGGACGTGAAGCGCACGGCCGAAGTGCCCATGTCGGCCATGTGGATAGGCGCTCCGTGGCTGCCCACCAACCCCGACGGCACGCAGAACCGCGCCACATACCAGATGGACGACCACGAGTCGGCAAGCGTGGCACACATCTACGGACAGAACGTTGCCGCCGCCGAGTCTATGACCGTGGGCTTCGGCGCACGCAGCTACGGCTTCTACCCAGCCAACCTGAAGAACACCGCCGACCTCGAACTGTCGGAGGGCATAAACCGCTTCGTGATACACGAGAGCGCACACCAGCCCGTAGACGACAAGGTGCCGGGCATGAGCCTTATGGGAATAGGGCAATGGTTCAACCGGCACGAGACATGGGCCGAACAGGCAAAGGCATGGGTCGACTACATGTCGCGCAGCTGCTACATGCTGCAGCAAGGACACAACGTGGCCGACGTGCTGCTCTACTATGGCGAAGGCTCCAACGTCACCACAGCATACGGCGGACTGACACTGCCCGATGTACCGTCAGGCTACCAGTACGACTTCTGCAACCCGCATGCTCTGGTCAATGTCGTCGAGGCCGACGGGCAGGGCGGACTGGCATCGTCGTTGAGCGGTGCCAAGTACAAGGTGCTATGGCTCGACAAAAACGTGGAATATATGTCGTTGCCCGTGCTGCGCAAGATTGCCGCGCTGGCCAAGGCCGGTGTCTTCATAGGCGGACAAAAGCCGCAGCATCCGGCAGGCATCGCCGACAGCCAAGAAGAGTTCGACCGCCTTGTGGCCGAGGTCTGGGGCGGTTCCCTGCCCAATGTCGCCACTGGCATGACACTGGCCGAAGCTCTGAAGAGCCGTGGCATTGCGCCTGACGCCGAAATGCCGCAGGGCGTGAAATATCTGCACCGCACGCTCGACAATGGCGAAATCTACTGGATAAACAAGCCTGCCAAGGACTACAAGACCGTGGAGGTCAGTCTGCGCACCGACGGACGCAAGCCCATGCTGTGGCATGCCGACACCGGTGTGACGGAGGAAGCGTCTTACCGCATGGCCGGCGGACGCACAGTGGTCAGCATACCCATGGTGCCGGAAGATGCGGTGTTCGTGGTGTTGACCGAGCCCGCACAAGTGGCGTCGCTCTCGCTGCCCAAGCAGACCGAAAAAACGCTGCTGACCATAGACACGCCGTGGAAGGTAGAGTTCAAGGCAAGTGTGGAAACGCCGGCGGCTACGACATTCGACACCCTGTCCGACTGGTCGGAGAATGCCAACGACGACATAAAGTATTTCTCCGGCACGGGCATATACACCACAACGGTCAACATCCCACGTCTCGAAGGCGACAGGCAGACGCTGCAACTTGGCGACGTGAAGTATCTCGCAGAGGTCATTGTCAACGGGCAGAATCTCGGTATAGTGTGGAAAGCCCCGTATCAAGCCGACATCACCGGGGCTTTGCACAAAGGCAAGAACACCATTGAGATTCGCGTCACCAACCTGTGGATCAACCGTCTGATAGGCGACCAGCAGCCCGGTGCCAAGAAGCTGACATTCGTCGACTCCGAATTCTACAAGGCCGACAGCCAGCTCGAGCCTTCAGGACTGTTGGGGCCGGTGAAGATCACCGCAACGACAGCAGCGGCACAATAACCGGAAACACCAATAACCGTAAACACAACATAACCATGAAAAGAAGAACATTCATCAAGAGCCTCGGAATGGCAGGCGTGGCACTCGTCATCCCCGACAAGATGCTTGCCGTGGTACATGCTCCGGCTGAAGCCTCGGAAGAAGACATCGAGCACCTTACGGGCATAGACCAGGCGTGGCAACCATCATACAGCGAGAAGGAAGTTTACAAAGACGACAACGTCGTGATACGGCAGATAGACGAACACACATGGGAGGGCAACGGCCATCTCATGGCCAACGAGTCAATCTACCTTATCGAAGGCGACAAGGAGAGCCTGTTGCTCGATGCTGGCACCCACATCCCCGGGCTGCGCAGGATTGTGGAGGGCATAACGTCGAAACCCGTGACGCTCATTGCCACACACGTGCATCCCGACCATACCGGCGATGCCATAAACGACTGGGAGAGCATCTGGATAAATGCAGCCGACGAGGTGAATGCACCCATGTTCATGAAGGGCTATCCGGGGAAGAAGAAGTACCTGACCGACGGGCAGACATTCGACCTCGGCGGCCGCGTCATAGAGGTAATATTCACACCGGGGCACACGCCGGGTTCAACCACGTTCCTGGAACGCACCAAAGGCTGGGGATTCAGCGGCGACGCCTTCGGCTCGGGCAACCTGCTCATCACCACCAACCTTACCACGCAGATCACCACATGCGAGAAGATGGCCTACTTCATGGAGAAGTATGGCATAGACCGCATGTATCCCGGCCACTATATGGGCACTAACATGGAGACGCTGCAGCGCATCAAAGACATTGGCGAGCTGTGCGGAAAGTTACGCGAGGGCACAGTCAAGGGTGAGGCCCAGCAGGGTGGCATGCTCAAGAACGTGTATTCAAGCCGGGGCGTGCGGTTGAACTACAACGACGAGGGCGTGAGATAAATGTCCCAAAGCTTTTCCACGCTGATCATTTCACGCAGAGCCGCGGAGGATAAAGGCTGTCGCCTTTTTGAGTTTCATAAGGGGCAGCCTACATACCGAGTGCACATTCTCCCAAAGGCCAAAGGCCTCTCCTGAAAGCTCTGCAGCTCAAAAGCTTAGCCTCAGCGGCTCAATAATCTCAGCGGCTCTGCGTGAAAACAAAATTTATTGCCAAAAGATTTGTGATTCCGATAAGGATATTATAACTTTGCCTTAATATTCTTTAAAGAAAGGACGCTAAGCAACGATTCTTAATCACATAATCTCATGAATTTTAACACGTTTACCCCCCGCTCCCTGAAAAGCACAATCGGTGCTTTGTCGGCAATGGCATTGCTCGGCCTATGCAGCATCCTGTCGTCTTGCCACGATAACGAAACAATTAAGAACAATGAAACTGTTGTTTCGGAAGTAGATCCGATGCCCACCACCGACCAACTGGACGTAACGTTCGACGGCAAAGCGATGGTGTTTGGCAGCGACCGCACGGACTTCAACGGATGTTTGGTAAACCG
>CAZXGQ010000081.1:0-11380 GCA_964640415.1 uncultured Prevotella sp. | reverse complement strand
GGCATCTATGTGGTACGCAATTTGGAAGAAGCTGCCAAGAACCAAAGCAAGAACTCCACAATGGAGTATCTGAATGAGTCGGGCGACACCATCCGTCAGGCCGTTGCCGAGCAAGATTACGCCCCCAACGATTACGACCACGGCAAATCGGCCGACATGCTCGTGAATTGGATGACGCGCTGCGCCAATGCCGGCAACAAGCTTTTCGCTTCTGGCGCAACCACAGCCGACGGTCAGCTCACTGCCCAGATGGTTACGCTGCAGCAATTCGTCGGTCCGACCCGTGCAATGGAAAAGAAGATGCTTGTGGAACACAACTTCGAAATCTACTCTCTGCATAACAGCAAAGCCAACGAAGACTACTATCTCGTGCATCTCAACTCCGCTTTCTACAACTCGCAGCTGGGATGTACGGAACAAGACAAATCCGGTTCTAACGACAAAAGTTGCGTTTGGAGCAAGGTTGACAATGCAGTAACCTTGGATGATGGCACAGTAGTGCAACCTGCAACTTCTTCTTTCTTCGAAGCATATCGAGACTGTTGGTTCGGCCCTTATTTCAGAGGAGCAACCAATACGCTTACCATCGAAACCGACAACAATGAAGAAGTGTCGAATGTCACCATGCTCGACCCCTTGCCGGGTGATGCAATTAACGCAGGTACTACACTCACCTCGGGACTGAACCGCACCATGACCGATGTAAACATTATCAACAATAGCATATGGGGCGGAAAGAACAACGAGACAGTCACTTTCAACCAGTCGTTCTCGCATCAATACGACGGCTTGCGTTGCGTTACAGAAGGATGGACTGGCAGTCATAAAACATGGGTCATTTCAGGCAATCTGCTGGAAAGAGATGCTAGTCACCCTCAGAATGTGGCTCCAATAATGGTAGCAACCAGGGGCGTTGTAAAAGAGGTGAAAATTGAAGGAGATTGGCATCAACGGCCAGATTACTTTCAGCATAATGACTTCGATGAAGACTTTAGCGTTATTTTTGTGGTGAAGAACCCCGAGAAGTACCAGTCTTTCAATCTTCACTTCACTAACAACGTACTCTTGGATGAATTGTATGCCCTGCGTAAAGGAGGAGGTCAAGTTGATTTGCTTACCTGGATGGGGGAAGAGAACACCATTCCGCTGACCATGCCTACCCGTCCGGAGGACTACGTGATAGAATGTTCCGACCCGAATTTCCTCACCAAATACGAATCGGCTATCAAATCTTACACGAAGGAAGCCACGAATACTGAATGGAACGGCGATTTTCCTGCGTTCTCTGTTTACGGAAACTCCCAAGAGGCTACTTTGGAGAATGCCCGCGACGTATTCTACCGCTTCTCACAGTTTATGTATGTGGTAGCCGGAAGATACAACATCAAGGATGCGGTAACATTCTATGTACATGCCAAGGGTTCTACCGACAACCTCTGGTCGTTCAAGCTTCAGGATGGAGCGATTGCCTATCCGTACAACTATAACATAGAATGCTCCGACCCGACATTCCTTTCGACCTACGAAACGGCAATAAAAGATTACCTGAAGGAATCGATGAGTACCACTTGGGTGGGCAATTATCCACAGATGACCATTTACGGCACAACGAAGAAAGAGGCCGAGAGCAATGCCCGCCATTCGTTATATGATTTCTCGCAACTGGTGTATGTGGTGGCAAACAGATACAACATCAAAGGCACAATGACTTTCGAGCTTCACTCGGAGAGCTCGAATACCCTAATCGGGTCTTTCAAACTTTCTGATGGAATTGTGAGCTATTAACCCGGCGCACACATACCGTTGATATTATATCCCCCCGAACGTATGTTTTTCTTGGAAACATCCGTTCGGGGGGATTTTTGTTTTTCTTGCGGGCGGCTCTTGCTGCTTTTTGCCTTGCGGCATGCGTGTTATCAGTCTTTTTCTGCCGGGGATTTAAGCCACATCAAAAACAGCATCGTTGCATCCACGTTAGATTCGCACCCTCAGAAAGTTCTGTTCACTATCTGCATTGATAAGGGCCGGAGACGTTTTTCACGGTCATCAGTCCGTCGGAATCGGTAAGCGTCATGATCTGATATTGGTTTCCGCCCTCGCTCACGCGAATCACGATATGGCCGTCGCAGCCCTTCACCCTTGCAGCCTCAGCATCGGTCACCTGGTCGTCGACACCTTCGGCACGGGCACCCTTCCAGAAGTTGGTTATGAAGAAGTCGCAGTTGGGGAGCGTCGATTCCATAGAGTTGAGGGTTGACGTGCGGGGCTGGCAGTCGAGCCACGAGTTCACGACGATGGCCTGGGGGTTAAGAATCTTCAGGGCTTCGGGCTGGTTGGTATTGAGTGAGCCGTGGTGGTCGGCCTTCATCACCTCCACCTGACCGGCAACCTTGGCGCAAGGCAGCTCGGCATCTTTCCAGGCGAAAGATGAGCGTCCGTTGTATTGCAGGTCGGCACCGTTGAAGAGGTCGAACTTGCCGTAGCTTATCTTCAGCACGCAGCTGAGGATATTCTCCGGCGGGCAGTTGTCAGAAGACTTGATGCTCTTGCTGTTCTCGTAGCTTATGTCGGCAAGGGCAGGGAACGTCTTCGTTGTAGCCGTACCCGTGCCGGTCCAGATCTCACCGTTGACGGCAATGTTCTGCACCTTCACGGTGGGATACTTCGAAGCATCGTACTTGAGGGTTATCTGGTCGCTGACACCAGGTTTGAACTGCTCGGCTACAAACTTGCCGTTGTCGGCGTTCCACTTCACCGCACGCGTGTAGTTGCGGCAAACGGCATCGTTGTCGGCCAACTGGGTCATGTCGAACGGATAGTCGTAGTTGGGATAGCCGCGGTCCATGAACTTTCCTATCTTGAAGTTGTCGAATATCTCGGTGTAACCGTTCAGTCGGTAGTTGGCACCGAGAGCATTGTTTGCCGACGCAGGCAGAGCCGACGAATAGCCGCCGATATGGTCGTTGTGCATATGAGAGGCCACGGCGAAGTCGATGGTTGAGTTTCCCGTCCATGCCATGAGCTTCTTTATATAGTCGCTTATGATCTGCGAGCCGCGCGTGCCGGTCTGTGTCGGGTCCCATCGGCTGCGTATGCCGGTATTGGTGGTGCTGCCGTTGGAGTTGGTCGCAACCGTGGAGCTTGCCGCATCGAAGAGCAGCTGGGTGCCGTCGGGGAAGATTACAAACATGCATTCGCCGGTGGTGGTGTTGATGAAGTGCACGTCCATCTGGCCTTTCTGCCAGGCGGGTATTGTCTTGCCCACCTCAACGGTGGTTGCTGTGGTCTGCTCTTCGCTCTGCGAGTTGTCAGGAACCGGGTCAATCATGGGGTTTGAACTGTTTGAGCATCCCACCATGGCCAGCGCCGCGAGACCTATAAAGAGAAAGTGTCTTTGCATACGATATGTAGTTTTGGGAAGCATCCCGTCATCCTTCAATGCCGATGACGGGATGCTTTTTTTGTTTATGATTATGGTAAGGGTGGATTAATATCCGGGGTTCTGTGTCAGCACACCGTTCATGATGGTGATGTCGTCGCTTGGTATTGGCCACAGATATATCTTCGAGTCGTAGTGGCGTTCGCCGTGCTGTACGATGTAGGTGCCGTCGACCATATGCTCGAAGCACGGGAAGCCTTCCTCGTCGAATGTAGGAGCCTCGGGCCAGAACCAGTTGCCGTCTTCGAAATACTTTTTCATGAGCTTGGCCGTGCGCGAGAAGCCAAACATGTTGTGGCTGAAGGCATTCTCAAACAAGTGCCAGCGCAGCAAGTCGAAGTAGCGCAGGTTCTCCCAAGCGAACTCCACGCGGCGCTCGCGGCGGAGCACCTTGCGGAGAGCTTTCTGGTCGGTTGTGGTGATGGCCGGATAGTTGGCTGTGTCGGTGCGCTTGGTCTTGTAGGCACGTGCGCGCACGTCGTTGATGCAGGCAAGAGTCAGGGCATCGATGTCGTCGAGTTCGATTTTGGCCTCAGCATACATCAGCAGCACGTCGGCATAGCGCATCAGCAGGATAGGGTTCTCGTTGCGCTTCAGCGTGCGCCACTCTGTCTGTGCACCCTTTCGCAGCAGACAGGCATTGTAGGCGGCGTTGGTGGCGTCGGATCCGCCCTTCGAGTCTTTGTTGGTCACCATCTTGTTCTGGTCATAGTCCATCACCTGAAGCACGTTTGGTGCCGGGTTCCACTCTATGCCATAGATTGTGGTGCCGGGGCCGCAGAATGTCTCAAGGCAGCGTGGGTCGCGGTTGGCAAACGGGTCGTGTGGGTCGAAGCCGCTGCCCTCTTCGTCGATGGTCTTGCCGTTGGTCATCTCGTAGCAGGCGAGCAGTTCCCACGAAGGCTGTGCCGTGGCATTGCCGCCGCAGGAGCGTGCCGTCCACGAGTTGATGGCCTGTGTCGTTGGTGTGCCCGAGGAGTTGATTTCAAGGTCGTTGGAGTGGACGATGGAGAATATCACCTCGCTGTTTTTCGTCTTGTCGCGGAAGAGCTCTCCATAGTCGTCGTACAGAGAGTACTTGCCGAGGTCCATACAGTTTTTCGCAGCAGTGGCACACGTGGCATAGTCGTGCTGATAGAGTGCGATGCGCGCCTTGAAGGCGTAAGCCGCACCACGGTCCACACGGGTCACGCTGCCGCTGTTGTTGTCTACCGGAAGATTCTCGGCCGCATAGTCGTAGTCGGCATAGATCTGCTCGAGCACCTGGGCCTTGTCGGTGCGTCCCATCTCGAAAGCCTCCTCGGGAGTTATTGACGTGAGATAGAACGGCACATCGCCCCAAAGGGTTATAAGGCGTGCATAGGCGTAGGCACGGAAGAAGCGGGCCTCAGCACGCAGAGGGTTGAGCTCCGACTCCGGATACTGGCCTTTGAGCTGGTCGAGCGATTCCAGGATGCGGTTGGCACGGGTTATATTCTTGTAGGAGTAGCTCCATATGGTAGCAACGTTGGGGTTACCCGTCGACGTGGCGTTGAGCGTGCCCGCCGGAATGGTATATACGTTTGTGCGCTGCGACCAGTCGTCGGTGTTGCGGTCCATCATCCATGCCTGCTCAAGCACATAGAAGGTGGTGCGGTAGAAGTCGTTCAGCGAGAGGCGTACCTCGTCGGTTGTCGAGAACCAGCTCTCGCTCGATGCCGCTGCAGGCGGGTTAAGGTCGAGGTCGGCACACGATGTGGCTGTCAGCATGGCCAACAGACAAAAGAATATATGTAGTTTTTTCATTTTACGTAATGTTTTCATTTCCCTGCTTAGAATTTAAGGTCGACGCCGAATGTGAATGTGCGTGTGATGTAGGTTGTCGAGCCGGCTTCAGGGTCCCAGCCTGCCAGATAGTGGTCGAAGCATATAGGGTCGTCGATATCGACATACACGCGCAGATTCTTTATGCCGGTCCGTTTGAGGCATTTCTTCGGTACGGTGTAGCCCACGTTGATGGTCTTGATGCGGAGATATGAGCTGTTGCGCAACCAGAAGTCGGACATCTTGTAGTTGTTGTATTCGCCGCCCTGATGGCTCAGGCGCGGATATTCGGCTGCAAGGTTCTGTTCGGTTGTGTTGTACTTGCTCCAGTAGTTGCGGCTGCCGTCCTTGTTGAGGAGGGCCGATGGTGCAGGAAGCCACTGGCTGACAAACGGGCGTATCATGTCTTCGGTCAGGCGCGAGAGCTGCTTGCCGACACCGTTGAAGAGTACGGAGCAGGTGAGACCCTTCCAGCCCAGATTGATTGAGCCGCCGTAGATGTAGTGGGGAAGCGAACTGCCGAGGACCACGCGGTCGTAGGTGGCATTGATGATGCCGTCGGGCTGGCCGTCGGCACCGCTCACGTCGACATACTTGACATCTCCCGGTTTTGTCGCCGTGTTGAGCAGTGCGCTCGAGCTGACTTCCTCTTCGGTCTGGAAGAGTCCGTCGGTCTTGTAGCCGTACCATGCGCAGTATTCCTCGCCTTCGGTGACGATTGTGCCGTTGCTGTTGAACACCTGCTTGCCGTTCATGTTGCCCATGACCGACTTGTAGTCGGAGATATTGAAGCTCACGCCGTAGGTGAAGTCGCCTATATGGTCGTTCCATCCCACCTTCACCTCCCAGCCGCGGGTGTGCATGTCGCCTACGTTCTTTTCAGGTGCGGCATAGCCGGTGAACGAGGGTATGGCCACATTGAGAAGCATGTCGGTGGTCTTCTTGAAATAGTAGTCGGCGGTCAGGTTGAGGCGGTTGTTGAAGAAGGCGGCATCGATGCCGAGGTCCCAGCTGCGGGTCTTCTCCCAGTGTATGTCCTCATAGGCGTAGTCGGCCTGGGCGGCTGTCATCGTGGAAGTGGGTGTCGAGCCCGAGCTGTCGTACATGATGGCATTGTTGAACGATATGTACGACTGGTAAGGATAGTTGCCTATGCGCTCGTTGCCCAGCGTACCGATAGAGGCGCGTATCTTCAGATAGCTGAGGGGGTTGTTGTCCTGCGGCATGAACTTCTCGTTGGTGACAACCCAGCCCACCGAAGCCGACGGGAAGAAGCCCCAGCGGTGGTCCTTGTGGAAACGCGACGAACCGTCGGCGCGGGCATTCACCTGCAGGAAGTAGCGGCTGTCGTAGTTGTACATCACGCGGCCGAATGCCGAGCGGTAGGCGTTCTGGTAGGAACTGCCGGCAACAGAGAGCGAGTTGTTGTTGGCCAGGTCGAGGTATGGGTAATCGGAGAGCGACATGTCGTTGGTCGAAGCCGACATGGTTTCATAGGTGTAGGTATAGTCCTCATAGCCCAGCATGGCGTTGAGGTTGTGCACCTTGCCGAAGGTCTTCTCATAGTTGGCCGTGAGCTGCTTCTCCAGCGACTTGGCGTTGCGGCGCGTCTCGCTCAGGGCGTTGGTGTTGTAGCCTGAGACGTAGCCGAGCTGCACGTCGGTGTCGTAGGCATCGTAGACGGCAATGGCCTTCTGCTGCTCCTTTATCGAGACATACGACAGCGTCGGGGTGATGTTGGCAGAGATGGAGAGCTCGTCGATGGGCTTGTAGGTCAGGGAGAACTTGCCCGTGACATAGGTTGAAGTGGTCTTCTTGGCACCGCCGTACAGATAGGCTGCCATAGAGTTGCTCAGGCTGCCCTCCTTGCCCGGAGCGACGCGGCCGTCGGGATAGAGGCCCATGTATATGGACGGATAGATGTAGGCGCAACGCACCGGACTGCCCGATGTAGGGGCGTCCAAGACGGCATAGCGGGCATTGAGGTCGACGCCGGCACTGAGGTGCTTGCTCACCTTGATGTTGTTGCGGGTGCGCAGCGATATCTTCTCGTGGCTCGAACCTTTGTAGACCGCATCGGCGTTTTCGTAAGAGCCGGAGGTGTGGCTCTTGATGACCTTGTTGCCGTAAGTGAGGGTCATGTTGTGCTTGTGGCGGAGGGCTGCCGACGAGAGGATGGAGTTTTTCCAGTCGTAGTTGGGGTAAGTGATGGGGTCCTGGGCATTGTTGGCCATGTAGCTCTCTATATATTCCTTCGAATAGTTGGCATATTCGCCGCCTGCAGGATTGCCGGCATCGTTCCACGACCACTCGTTGTACATGGTCATGTAGTTGACGGGGTCGGTAAGATAGCTTGGGAGCTCGGTAGGCTGCGAAAGCGAGACCTCGCCGTTGTAGCCCAGGGAGAGCTGGCCTTCAGAGGCTTCCTTGGTGGTGATAAGTATGACGCCGGCTGCGGCACGCGCACCATAGATTGAGGCAGAGGCGGCATCCTTCAGCACGGTTATCGACTGCACGTCCTCGGTCTGCACATTGTCGAGGCTGCTCACCATCATTCCGTCTACGAGGATGAGTGGCGACGAATCGCCGATGGTGGTTATGCCGCGCACCTTCACCGTGGCGCTGGCTCCGGGCATGCTGCTCGAACGGGTCACCTGCAAGCCGGGGACAAGGCCCTGCAACGACTGCGACAGCTGCGAGGTGCTCTGCGTCTCAAGGGCCTGGCTGTTGATGACGCCCACGGAGCCGGTAAGGTCTTTCTTCTTCTGCACACCGTAGCCGATGACGACGGTCTCTTCCAGCTGCACGGCATCCTCCACGAGGGTGACGTTCACGTTGCCGTTGCCGTTGAGGGTGACGGCCTGGCCTACATAGCCTATATAGCTGAACTCCACCTTGTGGCCTTTGGCCACGCCCGCAAGCTCATACTTGCCGTCGGCATCGGTGGTGGTGCCTTTGCCGCTGGTCTTGTCCTGGACAACGACTCCGAAAAGCGGGCCGCGCGAGTCGCTGACTACTCCTTTGATCACATCCTGTGCGGCAGCGAAGTCCACCGACAGAAAGCATGACGCCAAGAGGCATAATATATTCTTCTTCATCCTATTTTACTATTTCAAGAGTTAAGTGTTGGTCATACGTCTTTATCTGTGCGCCGGTCTCCTGGTCGTTGGGATGCTGGGCCGAGAAGCGCGACTGGCAGCTGGAGTGGGTCTGGTCAAGATACTTGCCGTCGTAGTCGCTGCCTGCCAAGCCCAGGTGGCCTGCCTGGCCGAAGCGCATAACGACGGACGTCATGTCCTTGGTTGTGGTGAATGTGCCTTCAACGGCGGTATAGGTGCCGTTCTTCGATGAGTCGAGAAGCGAGCAGTTGACATTGTAGGTCACGGCTGCCGAATAGTCGACGGCAGCGCCGGTCATGCCGACCGTGGCCGATTCCTGAACCGTTGATGCAGGCAGGGCTGGCGACCATGTGTCGCCGTCCTTGAACTCGAGCATCCAGAGGTTGGAGGTCATCTTGCCGAACTTGGTTACGAAATAGAAGTGTATCTTCGTGCCGGCAGGTATAACCTCACCGTTGAGGTCACTGGTCACATACCAGTAGTCGCCGGGTATGGTGCCTGAGATGTAGGGGTCGCCGTTGCCGCCCACACCGCGCTTGCAGGCCACCTTCACCTTCTTGTAGCCGGTGCGCTCGGCCGCATAGTATTCTATCTTGCCGCTGCCTGTGCTTGCACTGACATACTTGCCGTTGGTGCCGGGGAAAGAGCTTTGGTCGGCATCGTCGACGAATGTAGACGCGATGTTGTCCTTGATGCTGGCGAAATCCCAGTCGGCCAGTATGCCATAGTAGGCGCCCTGCTCAAGGGTGTAGGTATAGACGGCGTTGCCCGAGATGGCCACGTTGACGGTGATTGTGCGCGGAGTGAGCTTCTTGTTGGCCGGGAACGTCAACTTGACGTCGCCATTGCCTATGCCTGAAGCCGGAGAGACCGTGACGTCGGCATCGGAGCATGTTGCCGTCCATTCCTTGTTGTCGCAGAACACGCTGAAGGTGGCCTCGGTAGCATCAGCCTCAACAGTGGCGGTGACGGGGTCGATGCCGCGCGGCACCACTCCAGTCTGGTTGATGGTATATTTCAGCGGAGTGACCTTGTCGCCGATGAAGCGGATGGTGCCGGTGCGGGCAGTTGTCGTGGTGTTCTCTGCCACCTTTATGGCATAGGTGGTGATGTCGCCCGACTTTGCCTGCTGGCTGATCTCAGCCCAGTTGGCACTTTCGTCGTCCAGCTGGCAGTCGTTGTTCACTCTGTAATAAACGTTCGACGTGAGGTCTACGGTGTAGGTGCCGCCGGTGGCTTCCACGTCGAGGGTCTTCGATGCAAGCGTCATGTAAGGCTCCTCTTCGGCACAGGATGCCAGGACCGCCAATGGCAGACATGCATACAAAAGTTTCTTCAATCTCATTGTATTTATATTGTTGTTGGTTGTTGTTTTTGGGAAGGCAGGCCATGTCAGCTTATATAATAAAAACAAGGCTCCGTTGTGAACGATCTCACTGACACGACTCAAAGGACGGTGCAAAATTATTCGTTTTTTTTTACAAGTCTGTTTCAACAATGTTTAGCTTCGGTTACAACCAAAATTCTTGACAACGGGAAGGGCTTTGCCAGCCGCGGAAAGCCCAATGGCGCACTCCACCCGCCCTGCAGGGGCGGATAGGGATGGTTAGGGGTCGTCCGCAACCCGGATGGGCACAAACTTTTATCACCCTAATGATAAAATATTAATGAGCGATTAACGAATGATTAAACAATAAACATTAAACATTAACATTAATCTCCCGTTAATCCTACATTAATCTTTCTTTTTGTTTTCACGCCGATTATTTCACGCAGAGCTGCAGAGATATTGTTGAGCCGCAGAGATTCTGCTTTTTGAAGAGCCGAGCTTTTAAGAGAGGCATTCGGCCTTTGAGAGCGCAGCCATGCGTGTTCTTGGTATATATAGCCCTGAAAGGGCTGCACAAATCAGCCCGGGGTAAGCGGAACGGCGTCAGCCGTGAAGCGCAACCCCGGGTTAAGCATGGGGACGGAATGCTGGCCTACAGGGTCAGCACAACTTTCACAATGGCTTTGTGGTGGCCCTTCAGGCCACGACCGTCCCCACCCGCCCTTGCAAAGCATCACGCCATTCACCTCTTGAGACATATCTCTCCCTCCCATAGGTGGGGGAGGGACACAGGGAGGGGCCGAGTGGCCGGCATTGCTGTGAAAATTCTCAACAAAAGGTTCTCGAAAAATCGATTTTTTGGAGAAACCTTTCCTCTCGTGTGCATTTGAGCGATTTATGCAGCGCTTTTATAACACCCTTATAGACAGACGGTTATATTTTTACAGTCTGAAATATGGCCGAAATTTTGGCTCTCGGTTCGGCTTTACGTTAGAATCGCAGTGCGTTTCCACTGGAATCGCGGTGCGTTTACGTTAGAATCGCGCCGCGATAAGGCTACTATCGCGACCCGATTTCATGGTATTTTTGGCTAAAATCGGCTCGAAGGCGCCCTTTTTAACACTTCGGAGCCTCCGTTGTCGTTCTGGATGGTGTGCCCCCCAAGTGTTAAAATCTTGCTATAAATCTTTACATTTTCACAACTCTGAGAAAGTTTTTTGGGGGCCGTGTTTTCCTGCAAATGACACTATGCTTCCCCAGACATTTGGAAAGATGTGTCGCTTGCCAACAGTTTTAGGTTGGCCCAGTGAGTCGTGCGCCATGGGGGGCGGACACGACGAGACAAGAGAAACAGCCTACGACAGAAAGGTAATGCCCTATATATTTGCATCTATTTGTTTGTAATAGCCACGATTAGTATGCTCAGTTCATACAAGCCGTACATGGGGACAATTACCATACAGCAGGTGAAGAGGTCGGGCGGGGTGATGACGGCGGAGATGACGGCTATCACCACAACGGCGTGACGGCGGTACTGCACTCCATGGGATAGGTTTGTCTTCCCATTGCCAAAATTCAATATTGAAGGAGTGGACGGCATTGAGGTTATCAATGAAGATAGCATCGAAAGCAATAACTCAAGTTTCGGATTTGTCATTTAGCAAGTGTCCCCGAAGGGGGCAAACTCTG
>CAZXGQ010000080.1:0-16865 GCA_964640415.1 uncultured Prevotella sp. | reverse complement strand
CCCGACTTCAGACTTTATCTTCTGTCTGCGCCAAGAGAGGTGGTCTTATTTCAGCACAAACACCTTGGTCTCGTGAGCCTGTACCTTGCCCTTCCACTTTGTGGCATTGCGTGCAATATCCCTATGCTGCCAAATGTCGCGCACGGTATACTTGCCCGTCAGGCCAAGTTGCTTGAAAGCGACAGAGAGGTCGAGAGTCTTGTCGCCGCAGTTGAGCACCGCCACGGCGTGCGAGCCATCGGCCAAGGGACGGACAAACACCTGATGGTCTTCCGTGTTGACAATGCGCTCAGCAGCCTTGCCCAATGGGTCTTGGTCGATGGCTATCAGCTCCTTGTTCAGGAAAATGCGTTTGTCTTCGGGTGTAAGGTTACGTATGTCGTTGCTCAGTGCCAATACCGACGACATCATGCACCACATGCTCATTTGGGTCTGGTACTCTGTGTAGGTGCAGCCCACGCCGCCGAGGTCGCTCGACGGTCCGCCCTTGCCGTTGAGTCCCACCACTATCATGTCCATGTCGGGCCACTGTCCGTGACGCACTTGCTTTGCCAATGGTGCCGTGATGTTGATGATATCGAGAATGCCCATGCCGCCTTGCTTCACTATGTCTTTCCACATGTCGCGCACATCATAGCTTGTTCGCCACAGTTGGCCGCCAACATGCTCGCACCACTCTTCGCAGTTGCGCTGTCCCCACTCGCAGATGCCGAGCACTATGTCGCGGCCCGACTTCGACAGTGCATCGGCCATTCTCTTGTAGCGCAGGCGCGCCGTGGCACTGTCCTCGGGAGCGTCGCAATAGTCGTATTTTAGGTAGTCGATGCCCCATGAGGCGAACGTGCGGGCATCTTGCTCCTCAAAACCGTAGCTTGCCGTCCAGCCGGCACAGGTGAGCTGTGCCGCGTCGGAATATATGCCGAGCTTCAATCCCTTGGAGTGAACGTAGTCGGCAAGCGCCTTGATGCCGTTGGGGAACTTCTCCGGGTTGGCTATAATGTTGTTGTGGCAGTCTCTGCCGCCTTGCCAGAGGTCGTCGATGAAGATATACTTGTAGCCGGCATCGCGCAATCCGCTTTCCACCATGGCATCGGCAACCTCCTTGATGAGTTTTTCCGAGATATTGCCCTTGAACATGTTCCACGTCATCCACCCCATAGGCGGCGTTGGTGCCAGTTTGGCACGGTCGGTAGTAGTTGTTGACTGTTGGGCAAAGGCTGATGTGGCAAGCATCAGCACTGCCGCGATTAATAAAATTGTTTTTCTCATTCTGTTTAAAGTTATTGGTGTGTTGCAAAGATAAGTCATTTTCTTTGAACCGACAACGTTCACCATACGATTTTCAAGGCAGGTCAGTATTCCACCTTGTCTTTTTTCTCGTTCCACAAGCGGAATGCCTCCTGCGCCTCGTCGCGCAGCATCACCTCCGACGGCAGCTTGCGTTCCTCGCAGGGCTTGGCAAACTCGTCGTAGATAAACGAGTCGTCGAAGCCTATGTCCTTGGCATCGTTCTTGTTGTTGGCGAAATACACCTTCTTCAGCCGAGCCCAGTAGATAGCTCCCAAGCACATGGGGCACGGCTCGCACGAGGTGTATATCTCGCAGTCGCTCAGGTCGAAAGTGCCGAGTTCGCGCGCGGCATTCCTTATAGCCGTTACTTCGGCGTGGGCGGTAGGGTCGTTGTTGGCCGTAACGCGGTTGACACCAGTCGCCACCACCTCGCCGTGGCGTGTTATCACAGCCCCGAACGGTCCTCCGCCGTTGCGCACATTGTCTATGGAGAGCATGATGGCTCTTCTCATTATGTCTTCCTTTGTCATGGTCAAGACGTCTTGATTAATATATTCTTATATCTTCACTTTCACTATCAGTTTCCTGACGCTGCCCTCGCCTATGACCGGCGCGTGTGGATCTTCGGGCCACACTATCATGAACTGTCCGGGACGCATCTTGGCGTAGACTGACGCCGGCTCGGCATAGAGGGCACAGTCGGCCTCCTCGTCATATGGTTTCGACGGTGTGCCTGTGTCGGCAATGTCTTTCCACCCGATGGTCTCCTCGCCCTCAAGGAGCACGTGGATGTCGATGTAGCGGCGGTGCATCTCAAGCACCTGCTCAGAGGCGGCTACACACGTAGGGTTGACATTATTGATAAACAGGTCGTCGCCTTGGAGCTCTATGCGCCCGCAAGGGGTGTTGAGCATGTCGTGCGACTTGATGTAGTCGAACGCTTTCTTGAACAAAGGGTGGAGCGCCTCAATGCGCTCACTGTGTTGAAGACTTGATAAAATCATGGTTATGAATTACGTATATCAATAGAATGTTGTTTTCTTGCCGCTAAGTTACGAAATTTCTTATATATTAAATGGCTCCGCATGAACGCATTTCATATTTTTCTCCAGTTGTGCGACTGAACTGGCACCCACCAGCACGCTTGTTACGCCCTTTTGATGCAGAATCCATGCCAACGCCATCTCGGCCAAGGTCTCATTGCGCTCCGTGGCTTGTGCATTCCACCGCTTGAGCTGGTTCAACAGGTCCTCAGACATGGCATCGTGCTTCAGCGAACGTTCCTTTGCCATGCGGCTGTCGGCAGGTATGCCGTTGAGATAACGGTCGGTGAGCAGTCCCTGAGCCAACGGCGAGAAAGATATGAAGCCGATGCCATGTTCATGGCAATAGTCAAGAATGCCCGACTCCTGCGGCTCATGGTCAAGCATGTTAAGGCGTCCTTGATATATGAGCAGCGGCACGTCGCGCTCGCGCAGATAGCTGTCGGCAAACTTCAATGCCTCCAATGGCCAACGGCTGATGCCCAAGTAAAGGGCCTTGCCTTGCTTCACAATGTCGACCATAGCCTGAAGAGTCTCCTCGAGTGGTGTCTCGGGATCATAGCGGTGGCTGTAGAACAGGTCCACGTAGTCGAGCCCCATGCGTCTGAGACTTTGGTCAAGACTCGCCATGAGATACTTGCGCGACCCCCAGTTGCCGTAAGGGCCTTCCCACATGTCGTAACCCGCTTTAGTGGATATGAAAAGCTCGTCGCGATACGGAAGGAAGTCGTCGTGCATCAATCTTCCCATCGTTTCCTCGGCACTGCCGTATGGAGGGCCGTAGTTGTTGGCAAGGTCGAAATGGGTGATACCATGGTCAAAGGCATAATGGGTGATGGCACGGCTCCTCTCGTAGGGGTCAACACCCCCGAAGTTGTGCCAGAATCCCAAACTGATCTTTGGCAGGAGCACACCGCTCTTGCCGCATCTCTGGTATAACGCCCTGCTGTCGTCGTAGCGATGGGCGTCAGCAGTGTATTTTCCTTTTGTATCCATAGCTTAAAGTTATTTCGAGCAAAGATATAAAAATACGGAAACATTTTTCACAACTTTTCCTTAAAAAAGTTACTCACCCCACATTTCTTATTCATTTTGTCTTGATGTTTCCGCTCCACGTTGGCAACTGATTCAAGACATCGATGGATTTAAATTCCACAACAATGATTTACGTGCGGCTATGCCAATACAAAGATGAATTACGTTTGACGCATCCTGCCTTTACGTCAGAATGCCGTCGGCTTTCCAGTGAAAAGGCGACGGCATTCTAACGTAAAGCCGATGGCATATTGGCGTAAAGCCGAAACATGGTAAAAAGGGTTCTACGCGTCAGCCTTTACGCGGATGCAGGCATTGGCTATCATAGCCGTGATGCCGCCCGTGGTGATGCCGCTCGAGAAGATGCTCTTGACCAAGTCGGGCATTTGTGAAAGGATGTCGGGCACGAGCTCCACGCTCATTCCCATAGAGAAGCTGATGGCAAGCACAAGCACCGCCTTGCGGTCTATCTTCGTAGAGGCGATGATGCGCACGCCTGCAGCCGCCACGGTGCCAAACATCAACAGAGTGGCTCCGCCCAACACGCAATCGGGGATAAGCGAGAGAAATTCGCCCACTACGGGAAAGAGTCCCAAAACGAACAAGGCACCGGCAATAAAGTAGCCCACGTAGCGGCTTGCCACACCCGTGAGCTGTATCATGCCGTTGTTTTGGGCGAAGATCGAATTGGGGAAGCTGTTGAATACGGCAGCCAGCATGGAGTTGAAGCCGTCGGCCAGGATGCCGCCTTGCGCGCGTTTCATGAACACAGGACCTTCCACGGGCTCGCCGGAGATGAGCGAGTTGGCAGTGATGTCGCCGAAAGCCTCAACAGCGGTGACGAGGTAGATGAGTCCCAGTCCGACGATGGTGCCTACGTCGAAATGCAAGCCATACTTGAACGGAACAGGAATGTTGAACGCATTCGCGGCTTGGATGTCGGAGAAATGGATCATATCCAAGCACCATGCCGCCACGCAGCCAACCAGCAGGCCAAGCACTATCGAGCCCATGCGCAAGAACTTGTTGCCCGACCTGTTGAAGAAGATAATAGCCACGAGCACCAACACAGCCAAGCCAAGATTTTGGACAGAGCCGAAGGTTCCGTTGTCCATTGCCTCCTGGCCTCCTCCGCACGAGGTTATACCCGCCTTGATGAGACACAAGCCTATGAGCGTTACCACGATGCCGGCCACAAGCGGTGTGATTACCTTACGCGTGTAAGGCAGGATACGGCTCACTATCATCTCCACGGTCGATGCCACCAGACATCCGCCAAAGATATAGCTCAAGCCGAGTGCCACGTCCATCTTGCCGTTGACCATGCCCAGCATACCTGCGCTGATAATCGGACTAATGAACGAGAACGAAGTGCCTTGAATGCAGAGTAGTCCTGTGCCGATAGGACCGACACGATGGCACTGGATAAAAGTGGCGACGCCGGAGACGAAGAGCGACATCGACACGAGAAAGCCCGTGGTCTGGATATCGAACCGCAAGGCCGACGCGATTATCAGAGGCGGGGTGATGATGGCCACGATAATGGCCAAAAGATGCTGTAAGGCAGCAAACAAGGTATCATGAAGAGGCGGGCGGTCATTAAGCCCATATATCAAATCCTTTTGTGTTGCCATTACTCTTCCCGCATTTTGATTTCACAATTGTCGAGCGAGTCGATGATTGCCATGCTCTCGCAGCGTATGCCGGCATCCTCGATGACCTTTCTGCCATTCTGGAAAGCCTTCTCTATGATGAATGCCATGCCCACCAGTTGTGCCCCAGCCTGCTGGCAAAGGTCGATGATGCCCTTGGCTGCATTGCCGTAGGCCAGGAAGTCGTCCACGAAAAGCACCTTGTCGTCGGCCGTGAGATAATCCTTGGAGATGACAACATTGTATTCACGCTGCTTGGTGAACGAGAACACCTTAGTGGAAAGCATATTGTCCATGGTAGATGGCTTTTTCTTCTTTGCGAACACTACCGGCAAGTCAAGCAAGAAGCCCATCATGATGGCAGGCGCAATGCCGCTCGCCTCGATGGTCAGTATCTTGTTGATTTCTGTGTGGGCATAGCGGCGAATAATCTCCACCGCTATCTGCTTCATCAGGTTGGGGTCCATCTGGTGATTGATAAACTTGTCTACCTTCAAAATGCCACCCGGGTAGCATTTGCCGTCCTTACGGATTCTGTCCAATAATGCTTTCATTGTATATTTATTAAATTAATGCAAAATTACAAAAAGATGACGTCTTGTAAAAGTATTTAAACGTGCAATATTGAACAATTATTAAAAAAAGGCTCTCTTTCATCGTGCATATTCGATGAAAGAGAGCCTTGCTGTATTGTTGTCGGAGTTTATTTTCTTCCGAAGTCGGCGGGTATGTCTCCCCACTGCCTTGTCTGCCACTGTATTATAGGTGTGGTTACATTGTGTGAGCGGAGCCATTTCTCCGCCCTGCTTATAAGTGCGTAGAGAGGCTCGGTGCGTTCGGTGCGCTCAAGCTTGGTCTTGCATTGCTTTTTCCTGACCCACAGGATGGCGTTGTATGAGTCGGAGTAGATGGCCTTGTCGGTGATGCCCGTCTTGTCCATCAGGGCCAGGGCGTGCACTATCGCGAGAAACTCGCCTATGTTGTTGGTGCCATACACGACGGAACCGTCGGCATAGTAAGGCCCGAAATGAAAGACCTGTTTACCCGTGACAAGATCCACCCCCTGATACTCCATCGGTCCGGGATTGCCTGAGCAGCCTGCGTCGACGGCCCAAGCGGGGGTCCCAACGGGAGCCCCACTCGAAGCCCCTCCCCGGCCCTCCCCCACCCAGGGGAGGGTTTGATATGAGGAAGCCTCTCCACCTTCATTCCCAATAGGAGAAAGTGAAGCGTTGTGGTTTTCGCCGTTTTTATAGTTTACACCACTGTTCATTTATATATTGCACTGCAATTCATTTATAGTTTACACCACAATCAGTATTTCCATGGCATATATCGCCCTCCCTTATAGAAGAAGGCTAAAGAGGGACCATAGAAACATGGATTGGTCAAAGCCCCTGAGATAAGGCATCCCCATATCACACCCTCCCCTGGGTGGGGGAGGGCAAGGGAGGGCCCCCGGGGTGGGGCTTTTTACATTCTCTCCGGCACTTCGATGCCAAGCAGCTCCATGGCGTTCTTGATGGTCTTGCTCACGTTGCGGGCGAGCTTGAGACGGAATATCTTCTCAGCCTCGGTATCGGCAGACAGGATGCTGTAGTCGTGGTAGAACTGGTTGAAGAGCTTGGTCAGCTCGTAAGTGTAGTTGGCAATGCCTGCAGGGTTGTAGTTCTGTCCGGCATCAGCCACTGCCACCTTGAATGCATCCAGCTTCTGTATCAGCTCCACCTCCTTGGCGTTGGGGGCGTAAGAAGCGTCTGCAGTGGCCACTGCGTCGCCGCTCTTTCTGAGTATTGAGCGTATGCGGGCGTAGGTATACTGGATGAAGGGACCGGTGTTGCCGTTGAAGTCGATCGACTCTGCCGGATTGAACAGCATGTTCTTGCGTGCGTCGACCTTCAGTATGAAGTACTTCAATGCGCCCATGCCCACGATGCGGGCTATCTCGCGCTTCTCCTCGTCGGAGAAATCTTTCGACTGTCCGTGCTCCTCGCTTGTCTTGCCGGCACCTTCTATCATCTCTGCCACAAGGTCGTCGGCGTCGACCACCGTACCCTCACGGCTCTTCATCTTACCGTTGGGGAGCTCCACCATGCCGTAAGAGAAGTGCACAAGGTCCTTGCCCCACTTGAAGCCGAGACGGTCGAGAAGGAGCGAGAGCACCTGGAAGTGGTAGTTCTGCTCGTTGCCCACCACGTAGATCATCTTGTCGATTGGGTAGTCGCTGAAGCGCATCTGCGCTGTGCCGATGTCCTGGGTCATGTATACCGTGGTACCGTCGGCGCGTACGAGGAGCTTGTGGTCAAGTCCCTCATTGGTGAGGTCGGCCCAGATGCTGCCGTCCTCTTTCTTGTAGAAGAGGCCCTTCTCGAGACCCTCCATCACCTTGTTCTTGCCCACAAGGTATGTGTTGCTCTCATAATAAATCTTGTCGAAGGCCACACCGAGTGCCTTGTAGGTCTGGTCGAAGCCTACATAAACCCAAGAGTTCATCTTCTCCCAAAGGTCGCGTATCTCCTTGTCGCCAGCCTCCCATTTCACGAGCATGCGGTGAGCCTCCTGAATGAGCGGAGCCTCCTGTTCGGCCTTCTTCTTGGCATCGTCCTCGGTCATGCCCTCAGCCACGAATTTCTTCGTCAGCTCGGCGCATTCCTCCTTGAAGTGCTTGTCGAAGAGCACGTAGAAGTCGCCGATGAGGTGGTCGCCCTTCTTGCCCGTCGACTCGGGTGTGCAGCCGTTGCCCCACTTCATCCATGCGAGCATCGACTTCATGATGTGTATGCCGCGGTCGTTGACGATGTTGGTCTTCACCACGCGGTTGCCGTTGGCCTCAAGAATCCTTGCCAGGCTCCAACCGAGGAGGTTGTTGCGCACGTGGCCGAGGTGCAGGGGTTTGTTGGTGTTAGGTGAAGAATATTCCACCATGACGAGAGGAGACTCGGGTGTAACGGCCTTCTCGCCGTAGTGTGGGTCGCTGTCGATGGTGTCGAGCAGTTCGGTCCACGCCTCGGGTGCGATGACGAGGTTGAGGAAGCCGCCTACGGCGTTGTATGCCGCCACGGCCTTGCAGTTGGCAACGAGTTTCTCGCCTATCTCCTGCGCGGTGTCCTGTGGCTTCTTGTGCGACATCTTCAGGAAGGGGAACACCACAAGCGTAAGGTTGCCCTCAAACCCAGGCTTCGTTTTCTGAAGTTGCACCATCTTCTCGGGAACCTCTTGCCCGTAAAGCTCCTTCACGGCGGATATCGCCGACAAGCTTATCTCTTTCTCAATATTCATGGATTTATATTGTCTGTTTATATTACCTATATATTAATCAGTTGCAAAGTTACCAAAATATATAGGAATAGTGCCATTTTGGCGATACAAATATTAAATGGCCAACCATTTTTTGTGGTTAAGGTAATGAGCGCATCCTGCAATTTGAGCAGGCAAACGGTCTACCGGCAGGTGACAGGTCTTGTGCCACCGAAATCAACACATACCCATAAAATAATGCTCATGCAAATCGGCAGAAGCAATGAAAAATCACAACAAAAGGCTTTCTGAAAATCGATTTTTTTGAAAAGCCTTTCCTCTCGTGCGGATTTTTGCGATTTTTGCAAGGTTTTATAACAATCTTATAATCAAGCGGTTATATTTTTACAGTCTAAAACATGGCTGACTTTTGGGCTTTAGAGCCGGCTTTACGTTAGAATCGCGATGCCGTTACGTTAGAATCGCGATGCCTTTACGTTAGAATCGCGGCGCGATAAGGCTACTATCGCGACCCGATTTCATGGTTTTTGTGCCTAAAATCAGGCTGAAGGTGCCCTTTTTAACACTTCGGAGCCTCTTCGGCCGTCCTAGATGGTGTGCCCCTCAAGTGTTAAAATCTTGCTATAATTCTTTACAAAAATGCGGTTCTTGTTGCCCGCGGATTTTTGTAACGCTTGATGGGCTCTACAACCGGTGAAGCGGCATTGTAATGGCAGTGAAAAGCATTTGTAATTTACATTAAATAACTTTGTGCCCGAACAATTAACTTTTATCATTTTATTATGAAGATGAAACAGCATCACATGAAAGTTGCCGTGACAGCTTTATCGATGCTCACTTCGGTGACAGCTTTCGGACAGAGCGTAAAACTTACCGGCCGTGTGCTCGACTCTGACGGCTCTACGCCCCTGATTGGCGTAACTGTGCAGCAAAAGGGATCGAAGACAGGAACCGTGACCGACGTGGACGGACGCTTCACCCTAACCGTAAACGGGGCAGACCCACAACTGTCGGTTTCTTATCTGGGCTATCAGACCACTACCCTTTCCGTGGGCAGCAAAAGCCACTTCAAGATTGTGATGAAGCCCGAGGCGAAAAACCTCAACGAGGTCGTAGTGACGGCCCTCGGCATCAAGCGCGAGGAAAAGTCGCTTGGCTATTCGGTGACAAAGCTCGACAACAAGGAACTCACCAAAGGCGTCTCCGGCAACTGGCTGGAGCAGATGAACGGCAAGGTGGCAGGCCTGTCGATGTCGCAAGCCGGTACAGGACCATTGAGCACGATGCGCGTCACGCTTCGCGGCGACCACTCGCTGAACTATGGCAACAACGGTGCACTCTTCGTGGTTGACGGCGTGCCAATTCATTCGGGAACAGTGGCAACGGGCAGCGGAGCAACCTACAGCAACAACGACGCACCCGTGGACTTCGGCAACGGAGCAGCCGACATCAACCCCGACGACGTGGAGTCGGTGACGGTGCTGAAAGGCGCTGCGGCTACCGCACTCTATGGCTCGGCGGCGGGCAACGGTGCCATCGTCATAACCACCAAAGGCGGCGGCAACGCAAAGAAGTGGGGCGTTTCGGTAAGCTCGTCGCTCGTCTTCGAGAAAGCAAGCTATTGGCCCGACTTCCAGACCGAATACGGCGCAGGCTCCGACATGGGCCTCAATCCATACGTCTTCAACAACATCGACGCCGACAAGTCGGCCGACGGCCAGGCTTACAGCTCCAACTACTCGCGCTATAATTTCGGTGAGAAGTTCGGCGAGGGCAAGATGCGCTACCAATACAATTCATACGACTGGGAGACCGGCACCTGGACCCCTACCCCATGGGAGTATAAAGACGACTGGTACAAGGGATTCTTCCAGACCGGTTCGACATGGCGCAACAATGTGGCCATCACCGGCGGCAACGGCAAGGGCACTTCAGGCCGTATAAGCTTCACCGACACCCGCAACAACTGGATCACGCCCAACACCGGCTATGTAGACGATGCCGTGTCTCTCGGATTCGACACTCCCGTGAGCAAGCGCATCAAGATAAGCTCACGCGTCAACTTCACCAACCGCCGGAGCGGAAACCTTCCGGCAAGCGGATACTCTTCTGCCAGCCCCATGTACCAGCTCGGCTTCGGCTTCAACACCAACTCCATCAACGAGTGGAAGAACGAGTATTTCAGCGGCAGGTTCACCAAGGAGAACATTGACAAGGGCATGACGGTGTACAAGGGCACCGACTCGTTCAACCCTTACCGCACAGCCTACGAGGAGCTCAACTCCATGAACAAGACACGCGTGGTAGGAAACATCCAGGCCACCGTCTCGCTGGTCAAGGGCCTCAACCTCAAGCTGCGCTCATCTGTGGACATGACCCACACATGGAGAACCCAGCAGCGCCCGTTCTACACCAACGGATTCCAGGAGGGCATGTACCGCGAGCAGAGCACCAACGTCTACCGTTACAACAACGACTTCCTGCTCTCATACACCAACAACAAGTTTGTGGGCGACCACCTCGGATTCAACGCTTCGTTTGGCGGCAACAGCTACGACTACCGCTTTTACAACAACCGCACTACGCTCTCCAAGCTGCAGGTGGACGGCGTCTACAACGTCTACAACGTGCCGTCAGGATACAGCCCTGATGTGTACAGCTATCACTCGAAGAAAAAAGTAAACTCCTTCTACGGCATAATGAGCCTTTCGTGGGACAACACCTATTACCTCGAGTTCACCGACCGCAACGACTGGTCGTCGACCCTCGCCATAGGCCACAACTCGTACAACTATCCTTCTGTCTCCGGCACGGTTCTTCTCGACCAGGTGTTCAACTTCAGGGAGAAAGCCCCTTGGGTTGACATGCTCAAGCTGAAGGCTTCGTGGGCAAACGTAGGCAACGACACGTCGCCCTATTCCCTGGACCGCTATTATGACACCACGTCCTACTACGGCGGCTACAGAATCTCGCGCACCATCCCCAACTCGAAGATAAAGCCCGAAAACGAGGAGAGCTGGGAAGGCGGAGTTGAAGGCAAGATGTTCGGAGGCAGGCTCGGCTTCGACTTCACGCTCTATACCACCAACACGACCAACCAAATAGTGAGCGTAGCAGCCGACCAGATAACCGGTGCCACAGGCTACACCATCAATGCGGGCAAGATAAGCAGCAAGGGTGTGGAAATCTCGCTCAGCGGCACGCCCGTGAAGACCCGCAACTTCGAATGGAACATCTCTGCCAATGCCAGCCGAAACTGGAACACCCTCGTGAACCTGCAGGACGATTGGGATCCGAAACAACCCTACCAGCTCAGCAACGGCACAACCATCGGAGGCCGTGTATATATCTACTCGTTTGTAGGCCATGAGATGTACCACATCTACGGCAGAGGCTACACACGCGCTCCGGAAGGTGCCTACTATCTCGACGACAACGGCAACAAGGTAGACTGCAGCGGCGCAAAGATCATAACCAGCAACGGTCTGCCCATCAGCCCCAAGTCGTCGGAACTCATGGACCTCGGCCGTGTCAACCCCACATGGAAAGGCGGACTGAACATGAACTTCCGCATAAAGAACGTGACGGTGTCGATGGACTTCGCAGCGCAGGTCGGCGGACACGCCTATTCCACCACAAACTTCATGCTTTCCTACCAAGGCCGCCTGAAGAACTCGCTCAACGGCCGCTACGACGGACTCGTGCTCGACGGCGTGCAGGAGCACAAGGCTGCCGACGGCACCATAACATATACGAAGAACACTACGGTGATGACATCCGTGCTGAACTATTACAACACTTATGTATGGGTGCGCGACAACGCCGAGGAAAACACGTTCTCCACAAACTTCATCAAGTTCAAGCAGATGCGCGTCGACTACAGCCTCCCAAGGGCCATCTGCAGGAAGACCCGCTTTCTTGAGAGTGCAAGCTTCGGTGTCTACGCCACCAACATCTTCTGCATCACACCGTTCCCGCAGTATGACCCGGAGACGGCCATGGTGTCGGGAGCTGAAATATACTCAGGTATAGAGACGCTTGCTTATCCTATGACACGTCAGTATGGATTCAATCTCAAACTTTCTTTCTAAAGCCATGAAAACAAGATTCACAAAATATATACTTCCCGTAGCCGCGTCGGCATTGCTGCTCGCCGGATGTACGCAGAACTTCGAGTCGACCAACACCAACCCCAACAAGATTACGGTGGAAAGCGGCAAGCTCAGTGCCTCGGCATTGTTTGAGCCTATCCTCTATGGAGGTACAAACTATCTGACCAACATAAGCTACAACTGGAACGACGAGCTCATACAGCACACCGCCGGCACTGCCTACACCACCACAACGACACACCGTTACGGCATTGGCGACAGCAACTGGTCATCGCTCTGGAACTCCATCGCAAGATATGCGAGCGACTGCAACGAGATGATGCGCCTTGCCGGTGTGCAGGACGACCCTGCCATACAGGCCGTGGCAAAGACGCTGTATGTAATGTACATGCAGAACCTCACCGACATGTTTGGCGACATTCCCTGCTCCGAGGCTTTCCAGGCTTCGGAAGGCAACATGAAGCCGGTGTTCGACTCGCAGGAGAAGGTTTATGCGCAGCTTTGCTCTTATCTGGAGAAAGCCAACGAGACCTATGCCACAAGCCCCTATGTGGCCAGCAGCTATGCTTCACTCGACGCCATGTACCAGTTCAGCATGGAAAAATGGCGCAAGTTCAACAACTCGCTGTATCTCCGTGTACTCGGCAGACTGTCCAACCGCACCGCCACCATTGTGGACAGCACCGCCAACCTCAACGTCGCGCAAAAGATGCAGCAGATAGTGGACAACCCTTCATCGTATCCTATATTCGAGGGCAACGACGACAACGCCACGGTCCACTACAGCGCCATATCGCCGTATTACTCGGAGTTTGACCCCAACGAGTATCAGGACAACAGCTTCCAGTGCCTGCACATCACCGAGCAGATGATAAAGATGATGGTAGTGAAAGATCCCAACGACTCAAAGATCGACACCTATGTTGACCCGCGCCTGCCTATCATAGCCGTAAAGCGCGGCAGCTACACCTACTGGAAAGGTGCTGTCTCCGGCGGACTTATCGAGAACCAGTCGAACGATGACAAGGGTGCCGCCCTGCTCAACCTCACCACATTGCGCCGCAACAACTCCGACGAGTTTCTCATGAACTACGACGAAGTAATGTTTATCCTTGCCGAGGCTGCCCAGTGCGGCACGATAAGCGGCGGCGAGGAGAAGGCCCGCGAGTATTACGAGGCTGCCGTAAGAGCAAGTCTGGAGAAATGGTCAGCGTTCGCAAAGGCGAGCGTGGGCACCGGTCAGGTACCCGCCGAATATGACGTTACGGAAGAGCAGATCAACACGTTCCTGCAGTCGCAACTCGCTTCGTGGGACAACAACGACGACCATCTCAAGCTCATTCTCGACCAAAAATACCTGGCCACGTTCTGGGTGGGCATGGAGAGCTGGAACGACTACCGGCGCACCGGCTACCCCGAGCTGACTATCGGTGCGGGCACAGACCCCAACGACTATATTCTCCCGACACGCATGGGCTATCCCAACACCACCGTAGCAACCAATTCTGCCAACGTGGAGGAAGCATTGAAGCGAATGGGAGGCGAAAACAACATGAAACTGCCCGTGTGGTGGAGCAAACAGGCCGCCCAAAAACAATAACCGCCGCAACTTAACGTTATCAATACAGACAAACATCATGAAAATTAAAAACATATTCTTGCCGGCACTGGCACTCGTCTGCCTCTTGGGTCTCTCTGGCTGCAAAGACAACGACGAACCCGCAGGCGATCCGTACCTGACCTTTGAGAACATCGAAGGCACCATCAACGTGAGCAAGGCCGGAATAACGCAGTCGAAGCGCAAAGCCGTCACCGTGCGCTCAAACAGCCAGTGGAAACTGTCGTTGGAGAATCCCGAGGATGCATCGTGGCTTCACTACTTCATCGACGAGGGCGAAGACGACGGACTGATCTACTATTGGGTGGACAAGAACTCTACATTCAACCAGCGCGAGGGCAAGATAAACCTTACCTCAAACGGCAACGTGCTCAACTCGCTGGACATCGTGCAAGAGGCCGACGTGCCAAGCATAACCATAAAGGATGTCACATCCGGCTACACGGTGACACCAGAAGGCGGAGAGATAAAGTTTGCCGTCGAGGCCAACATCTCCTGGAAAGCCTCGCTGACGCCCGACGTGGAATGGGCACGTATCACCAACGTGACCGAAGACTCCGTCTTCGTGACCGTAGACAAGAACGAGGAGGACGAACGCACCGTGAGCCTCTCTCTCGTGGGCGAAGGCGAACACAGCAATGTCAAAGCCACGGTTCTTGTCACGCAGAAAGACGAGTCGCTGATCTACAACGACAGCTTCAGCTGGCTGCAGGAAGGCGAGGAGAAGCCGACCTACGAAACTCCCGAAGTGAGAATAAACTTGTGGAGCGAAGCCGAGAAAGCCGTGGGATGGGAGTCGCTTTCGGGCTGGGCCTATGGCGGCCGCGGCTATGTCAAGCTTGGCAAGACCAACTACAACGGCGACTTCGTTTCGCCGGCACTCACCAAACTCAAGAAGCCGACTAACGTGAAGGTTACCTTCCAGGCAATGGGTTATATCTCAGCGGGCGGAACCAAAGACGCTTCTGTTATCAAGGTCGGAGTTATAGGACCAGGAGAGATTGTTGCCGACGAGGTCAAGACTATCAGCATCAACAATGCCACGTATAGTTGCGCACGCTTCGTCAACACGGTCTACCCCAACTCTCAGAACAACGAGAACGGCGACGACTATGACCCGTGGGCACAGCCGGAAACTTACCACTCGTTCACCATAACAGGAGCAACCTCGGAAACGAGAATCATCTTCGTAGGCGGTGACTCATGGAACTATGCCAAGGGCAAGAACCGCGTGTTCCTGAAGAGCATTGAAGTGATGAGAGCCAAATAATAATTAAATACAGTAAGACCCAGTCGTCGGAAGGACGATTGGGTCTTTAGGGTGGTAATTTGCAGAACCGCCCTATAATAACTTTATAACACTAAAGCACAATGAAGAAACTTATTGTTATGGCAGCAGCCTGCCTCATGACGCTGGCAGCCACTGCACAGACCAAGATTGTTGCCCACCGCGGCTACTGGGACTGCGCAGGCAGTGCACAAAACTCCATCACATCTTTGAAGCTCGCCGACAAGATTGGGTGCTACGGCGCAGAGTTTGACGTGCACCTCACAAAAGACAATGTCATAGTTGTTCACCACGACCCCAACGTCGGCAAGATGGACATTCAGACTTCCGACTACAGTGAACTGAAAAAGGCAAGGCTGAAGAACGGCGAGAAGATTCCGACACTCGAACAATATCTTGACGCCGGCAAGGACCTCAACTGCAAGCTCGTGCTTGAGATCAAGCAGCAGAAGGTGCAGAGCCACGAAGACAGCCTCGTGCGCCAGGCCGTTGACTTGGTCAAGCAGAAAGGCCTGCTCGACAGGACGGTATGGATCTCGTTCAGCGGCAAGGCATGCGAATTGCTGCACCAGCTTCTGCCCGATGCCCACATACAGTACCTCAATGGCGACTGGGATCCAAAGACCGCAAAGGCTAAGGGCATGGCCGGCATCGACTACGAGCAGACAGTAATGGGAATGCATCCGGAGTGGATCAAGGAATGCCATGACCTCGGACTGGTAGTCAACGTGTGGACGGTAAACGACCTCAATACCATCAATGACTTTATCAAGGCCGGTGTCGACATCATCACCACAAACGCACCTGTGGAGGCGTTGAAACTCTCCAAATAAGCAGCTTCTGCCAGTATATCCTTAAACCTACTTATTCCACATGAATTACAAGAAGCTATTCTCCACCTTAGCCTTGGCCGTAGCGGCAAACCTTGGAGCTCAGGCGCAAGGCCAAAAGGGTCCGGCGTGGCTCTCCGACGCTGTCTTTTACCAGATTTACCCATCATCGTACATGGACTCAGACGGTAACGGCATTGGCGACTTGCCCGGCATCATATCGAAGCTCGACTACATAAAGTCGGTCGGTGCAAACACCATCTGGCTCAACCCCGTGTTCGAGTCGGGATGGTTCGACGGCGGCTACGATGTCATCGACTTCTACAAGATAGACCCTCGCTTCGGCACCAACACCGACATGGTGAACCTCGTCAGCGAGGCGCACAAGCGCGGTCTCAAGGTGTGCCTCGACTTGGTGGCAGGCCACACGAGCGACAAGAGCCAATGGTTCAAGGAGTGCGCAAGCGGCGACCGCAACAACCGCTATGCCGACTACTACATCTGGAGCGACTCCGTCTCGGACAAGGAGAAGGAGCAGATTGCCCTGCGCAACAAGGAGGCCAATCCCCAGATAAGCAAGCGGGGCACATGGGTGGAGCTCAACGCGAAGAGGGGCAAGTATTTCCAGAAGAACTACTATATGTGCCAACCGGCCCTCAACTATGGCTACGCCAACCCCAACCCGGCCAACCCATGGGAACAAAGCGTTGACGCACCGGGACCACAGGCCGTGCGCCGC
>CAZXGQ010000079.1:0-17290 GCA_964640415.1 uncultured Prevotella sp. | reverse complement strand
ATGTTGACTGTGGAAAAAGAAATGTGAGAAAGAGAAAACAAATCCCCGCAAACAGTGCCCAAGGTTCTGTTTGCGGGGATTCTTTATTTCTTCATGCCAGCTTCTGTGCTGTGCTGATTTTACTCTGCCGACATGACTTTTGGCGCTTTGGTAGCAGTGAAATTGCTCTCTGACATGTTGATGTATTTGTCTTCTACCTTGTTGCTTGTCCAGCTGGAATTAGTGTAGTTCTCACCCCACATGCCGAAATCAGGATATACTGAGGTGATGCGTACGAGTTCGCGAGGCCACTGCCAGCTGTAAGGCAGGACGAGCATCTGAGGAGCCGTGCCCTTGCTCGGACGCGTAACCGACACCTTTTGGCCGTCGGCACGTGTAACCTGTATCGAGAAGCCCCCGTCGTTGGCATCATTGGCTGTGTCGCTGCTTGCTGAAGTGAACGAGGTCATGCTCCAGTCGGCAGGCAGATTGGTAAGACGGATAGGCCACACCTTGTTCTCGGAAATGCCGCCAGTGTTTATCATGTCGGTATACTCGTGACCGTCGCCGAAGTGCTGGTGCCACTCTTCAGATATCTGTTTGCCATTGTAGAGAAGATATGCCTCGAGAGTACCGCCTGCTGCCACCGGAACAACGGTCAGATAGTCGTTGCCGGAAACGTGGTAAACACGGAACACGATGTCGTTGAAGTCGTAGTCGAACGTGCCGCCAAGGTCCTCGCAAGCCACGAGCCAGGAAATGTCTTCGTGCGACACTGGGCTCATTGTACGTGGAGTGTAGAACACGAGGTCGTTGTAGTCCTTGTCGCCGTCACCACCCGTTGCCATGTCTGCAGGGTCGTCGAAGCAAAGGTATGTATAAACATTTTCACCAGAACCAACCGTGCGCATTGCAAAATGCGACGTCTTGTCTACATTCAAGTCCTTGTCTGAATAATACTTCGTGCCGTCTGACATCTCCACGTAAACACCGCAGATGATGCTCTTTGTGGTAGGCTTGACGGTGTAGGCATGGCTCTTGAACGTGTAGCCTTGGAAATAGCCAGAATTCCATTTTTTCTTATTACTACTACTAATTTTTGTATTGGTGAATTGAGTGCTTTCATCGTTGCCTTCAGAATAGTAAAACTCATTTGTGTTGTTTTTTCCGGGGCAATACATGATGTCTTCACTGTCGTGGTCTTTATACATTGGAACCTCTATGCAGTCAGAACTGTTGTTGTCGTAATAGTAGAGACCCACCTTATGTATGTTGGAAGAGTTCCAATACATAGGATAGTAAGTGGTGCCCTTACCAGCCTCCAGCACCTCCAGAAATTGGTCTGTCTCGTCTACGGTACCACCAGCAGTATTGTCCTTGCCATCTTTATTCTGCAAGGTTTTAAATATTCCATCACCCTTGTCCAGCGTGATCTGCGTCGGGCTGCTGGCGCGTGTTACCAAGCTGGAACTCCCATCAAGCATCGGTGCACGCTTTGCACGTGAAGCAGTGCTGGCTTTGTAGTTGATGGTCTCACCGTTCTTGGCTGCCACCTTGTTACCGTCGATACTCACGATGAACGGCGTGTCGTCGCCCTCAAGACCGTCGAAGGCAAGTGTGGTCGAACCGGACACATCCTTGTAGTTGGCTGCGAGTTTGTAAGTACCGTCCTGCTGCTCATAAATAAGCACATCGACGGGTGAACTTGAGCTGACCGTTACGCTCTTTTGCTCTACAACGTTCCAGTCCTGATTGGGGTTGATTGTGCCAAACTCCTTGATGAACTCGCGTGTGTAGTCTTCGGTCAACTGTGCCTTGCTGTCGGTCTGCTCCTCAACCGAACATGCAGCGAGGCTTACAGTAGCAAGTGTCAGACCAAAAATAGTCTTAATCTTCATCTTAAACGTTTATATTAAATAGTTTGTTACCGTCAAAAACTTTAGGCTAATGTGATTTTCAACCGCCTACCTAAGGTTAATTTTCGCAAAGGTAATACATAATATTATAAACGGGAGACCAAATCGGGGGGGCAACTTTATTTAATGTGTTTTAACCGTTATTAAACATAAAATAAAAAAAACGGACGTAACAGATGAGAAAATTGCTCATACCAAGGGTAAAAGCAGTCGTGCGGTATGGCTGTTCTGCCACACCGCACGATTAAAGTAAAAACAAAGTTATTTATTCTTCCCAATTTGGCATCAATTCGTAGTTGGTGCTTCTGCCTCCCTCTCTCGTCTGCCTCAACACCCCTTTCGACACCAAGTCCTTGATGTCACGGCTGGCGGTGTCTTGCGAACAATGGTTTATCTTGTACCATTTCGAAGAATTTAGTTTACCCTCAAAACCATCGAAAAGCATGTTTAGCACCTTTCGCTGACGGTCATTAAAGGCCATCGTGCGATGCATGTCCCAAAACTTAGCCTTTCGAACCACATTCTCAGTCTTTTGCAAAGCGTTCTCCAATGCAGTCTTCAGAGTCTGCAAAAACCATTTTATCCATGAGGTTATGTCCAAATCGCCTTTCTGCGTTTGTTCCAAATGGTCGTAATACCCTTTACGGTGATTGAGAATCTCGGAAGACAGGCTGTAATAACGTTGGGATGTTTGGTCGGCACGAGAAAGTAACAGTTCCGTTAAGGTTCTGCAAAGTCGCCCATTGCCATCGTCGAATGGATGAACCGTCACAAACCACAGATGCGCCACAGCCGCCTTGACCAATGGGTCAAGCCCCTCCTCTGCATTAACCCAAGTCATCAGTTCCGACATCATCATTGGAACATCCTTGCTCGCAGGTGCCTCATAATGCACCTTCTCGCGCCCCAAGGCACCCGAAACCACTTGCATCGGCTCGTATCCTTCACGCCATCTAGCTACGGCAATCTTATGGATGCCACTTCTACCTGTAGGAAACAAGGCAGCTTGCCACGAGAACAACCGTTCGGCATCCAACGGCATGGAATAGTGCTGCACGGCATCCATCATCACTTGCACAACCCCTTCCGTATAATGGTCGGGCACCGGCAAGCCTTCATACTCCAAGCCTAACTGACGAGCCACAGAAGAACGCACGCTATCCCTGTTCAAGTCCTCGCCCTCAATCTTTGCAGAATGCACAATTTCTTGGGTCACGGAGTCGAGCATAGACAGGTTCTGCTCCTCGAAGCCAAACATGGAAACTCTGCCCAACAACTTGCCTCTCAGCATGTTCACTTCTGCCAAGATGCTGCTGAATATTGCATTGTTCCATGTCATGTGGGGCCAATCGGCTTGCTGCCAAATATATGTTGAAGTTCTTCTCATAACCATTTTGACTTCAAAGATATGGCTTTTTAAAGAATTACGCAAACTTTGCGGAGAATACTTGCTTTATTCTCCGCATTTTTGCGGAGAATAAGGCAGAAAGCATGATTACGACAATGGGGGACAGTGATGTTGGCTGTGCGCTGTTACCGTACACAAACAGGAGCCAAACATTAATCACACGAGACAAAAATATAACAATTTAAACTTTTAGGGAGAAAACATTTGCGAATTTCAATAATACAGTGTAACTTTACACACAAAAGAAGAAGTCCAACGATTATCCGTGGACCAATGCGCAACTCACCATTAGCGGACTTAATCCTAATGAATTCGCTCAACGGTACGAGGGCAAACCAGCAAGTTCTCCATAAAAGAGTAATAACACAGACATAATCATATATATATTATGAACGAAATTAAAACTATGAATCATGCCGCTGACAACATTCGCATTCTTGCTGCCAGCATGGTAGAGAATGCCAAGTCTGGACATCCAGGCGGCGCAATGGGCGGTGCGGACTTCATCAACGTGCTCTTCTCCGAATATCTTGTATGGGACCCAGAAGACCCCACATGGACAGGACGCGACCGTTTTTATCTTGACCCGGGCCACATGAGCCCAATGCTCTACTCAGCCCTCACTCTGCAAGGCCGTTTCGCCATCGACGAGATAAAGCAGTTCCGCCAATGGGGTTCACCATGCCCCGGACATCCCGAGGTTGATGTCATGCGTGGCATAGAAAACTCGTCGGGTCCTCTGGGCCAAGGCCATGCCATTGCAGCCGGTGCCGCAGTAGCCGAGAAGTTCCTCGAGGCACGCTTGGGCCACACCATGATGAGACACCACATCTTCGCCTATATCTCAGACGGTGGCATAGAAGAAGAAATATCACAGGGCGTGGGCCGCATTGCAGGCGCTCTCGAACTGGACAACCTCATAATGTTCTACGACTCCAACGACATTCAGCTGTCAACCACAGTCGATGAGGTGATGGCTGAAGACACAGCTGCCAAATACCGTGCATGGAACTGGACTGTGATGGAGATCAACGGCAACGACGTGAAGCAAATACGCGAGGCCCTCGACAAGGCTATTGCCGGAACAGGTCATCCTGTCCTCATCATCGGCAAGACAGTGATGGGAAAGGGCGCATTGAAAGCCGACGGCACAAGCTACGAGAGCAACGTGAAGACACACGGCGCTCCGCTCGGCGACGGTGCATACGCCAACACTATAAAGAACCTTGGCGGTGATCCCGAAAAGCCGTTTGCCATCTTCGACGACGTGAAGAAGCTCTATGCTGACCGCCGCGAAGAGCTCAAGAAGATTGTGGCACAACGTAAGGCCGAGGAAGCTGAATGGGCTGCACAGAACCCAGACATGAAGAAGCAGATGGACAGCTGGTTCTCAGGCAAGGCTCCAAAGATAGACTGGAGCAAGATGGAGCAGAAGCCCAACATTGCCACACGCGCAGCTTCAGCAGCCTGTCTGAAGCTACTTGCCCACGAGGTTCCAAACATGATTTGCGCTTCTGCCGACCTTTGCAACTCCGACAAGACCGACGGATTCCTCAAGGAGACCCACGACCTGGTAGCAGGCGACTTCAGCGGTGCCTTCTTCCAGGCCGGTGTGTCTGAGCTGACTATGGCAGACATGTGTATCGGCATGATGCTCCACGGTGGCGTTATCGCAGCAATGGGCACGTTCTTCGTCTTCTCCGATTACATGAAGCCGGCCGTGCGCCTCGCTGCACTGATGGGCGTACCCGTGAAGTTCATCTGGACACACGACGCCTTCCGCGTGGGTGAGGACGGACCTACACACGAGCCCGTTGAGCAGGAAGCACAGATAAGGCTCATGGAGAAGCTCCAGAACCACAACGGCGAGGACAGCGTGAGGGTGTTCCGCCCTGCCGACAGCGAAGAGACAACAGTTTGCTGGCAGATGGCAATGGAGAACATGGAAACACCTACCGCCCTCATACTCTCACGCCAAAACATCAACAACCTCCCGGAGGACAACGATTACGACCAGGCACGAAAGGGCGCTTATATCGTAAGCGGTTCAGACGAGACCCCTGATGTAATCCTCGTGGCCGACGGCTCCGAAGTGTCAACATTGCTGGCTGGCGCAAGCTTGCTGCGCAAAGACGGTATCCGCGTAAGGATAGTGAGCGCACCTTCAGAGGGCTTGTTCCGCAAACAGCCTGTCGGTTACCAAGAAAATGTGCTGCCTTACGAGGTGAAGAAGTTTGGTCTTACGGCCGGACTCCCCTGCACACTCGAAGGACTTGTTGGCATCGGACCAAACAGCTGCATCCATGGATTGAGGAGCTTCGGTTTCTCAGCACCATACAAGGTGCTTGACGAGAAACTTGGCTTCACAGCTGAAAACGTATACAAGAAGGTAAAGGAGTTTGTGGAAGCATAAGCAGCCCTTGCCTCTAAATCACAAAAAGCCGGGACCCTCATGGGTTCCGGCTCTTCTATTAGATATTAAGGGATATTCTATAAACTGTCACCCTTAAACATGTTTTCTTTCCTAAAAGGATGGAGTAGGCTGCGGTTTATCGCGCCATCTTGTCCATCATCAGTGCTGCCAATGCGATACCTACGAACATTACGGTAGCGGTAATTGTGAAAATTGAAATACTCATAGTTTTTCTTCTTTTTAAATTAATTATATTGCCGGTCACTCTTGCCGGCGTTATCCTGAATCTCTGTTATCCTGAAAAAAAATCCTTGTCCTTAAAAACTAAAACCTATACAATTTCTTAAATGTTATCCCAAATACATATCTATTGCCTTTATGAAGGCTCCTATTTACTTGTTGACGCTGCAAAGATAGGTCTTTCCCACTGTGTGCGCAAACAAATTGGATCGGAAAAAGATATTTTGTTGCTTATATTTGACTCTCGTCAAACAAGTTGATATGTGTCAATCTGCCCGCTTGACGCATATCAACGGCACTATGAAAACAAAATAGATGTCTCGTCTATGCAAAGTAATTATAAAGTTAATGCCATTGCAACAGTAAATCAGAATTATTTTATAATTTTGCAATACAATGGAATCGAAAAAGACCATAAACACGATTATACAAGTGGCAGCATCCTTACTCTTGGGTGGTGCCATACTTTATTGGATGTATCGTGGCTTCGACATCAAGAGCATCGGCGATGTCATGTCGAACAAGATGAACTGGACTTGGATGCTCCTCTCGTTTCCTTTTGGCATATTGGCCCAGGCGTTCCGAGGGTGGAGATGGTGCCAATCGCTGGAACCGTTGGGAGAGAAGCCCCGTCAAAGCGTCTCCGTGAACAGCATCTTCGTTTCTTATGCCGCAAGCCTCATCATACCACGCTCAGGCGAGATAGTGCGCTGCGGAATATTGAAGCGGTGGGACGGAGTGTCGTTCCCAAAGTCGCTGGGCACTGTAGTGACCGAGCGCGCCATCGACACGCTGCTCATAATGATCATCACCGCACTGACATTCCTTTGGCAACTGCCCGTGTTCCACAAGTTCTTCTCAAGCACAGGCACCCGCCTCGACGAGATACTGTCGCAGTTCTCCACGGCAGGATGGTGGGTTACAGCCATTTGCGCCATTGCCGTACTGTTGCTGATTTGGCTGCTGCTCCGGCGGCTGTCTATATATAACAAGGTAAAGGACACCTTCGCCGGACTTTTCTCCGGCATCATGTCGGTGAAGGACGTGCGCAACATCCCGCTGTTCATATTCTTCAGCATTGGTATATGGGCGTGCTACTTCCTTCATTATTACCTTACCTTCTTCTGCTTTGCCGCAACCTCCCACTTGGGCATGGCTTGCGCGTTGGTGACGTTCATCGTAGGCTCCATCGCCGTCATCGTGCCGACGCCTAACGGTGCCGGGCCTTGGCATTTTGCCGTGAAGACCATGCTCATACTCTATGGCGTGGCCTCCAACGACGCTCTGTACTTCGTACTGATAGTGCACACCGTGCAAACGCTTCTCGTGCTGCTGCTTGGCTTCTACGGATGGACAGCGCTTACTCTGACAAAGAAAAGGCAATTGGCAAAAGGCCAATGACAAATAGGACTAGAACAACATAACACTTTAATAACAAAGACTATGAGTGAAATTCGCAATCTTCAACCTGCTGCCATCTGGCGCAATTTTGATGACCTCACACAGATTCCACGCCCAAGCGGCCACGTGGAGAAAGTCCAGGAGTTTCTTCTCGACTTCGCAAAGCGCGTAGGCGTTGAGGCGTTCCAGGACCCTGCAGGAAATATCGTCATGAGAAAGCCTGCCACACCAGGATTCGAGAACCGCAAGACGGTGTTGCTGCAGGCCCACATGGACATGGTCCCACAGAAGAGCCCTGACTCTACCCACAACTTTGAGACAGACCCAATAGAGACATACATAGAAGACGGATGGGTGCACGCCAAGGGCACAACGCTTGGTTCCGACGACGGCATGGGCGTAGCTGCCATAATGGGCATCATGGAGTCTGACGACATCAAGCACGGTCCTGTGGAGGCTCTCATCACACGCGACGAGGAAACTGGCATGTACGGAGCCAACGACCTGCCAAAAGGCGAGCTCCACAGCGATATACTCATGAACCTCGACTCAGAGCTTTGGGGCAAGTTCGTCATCGGTTCAGCCGGTGGCATCGACGTTACTTCAACGCTTGAGTACAAGCCTGTTGCCAACGACCAGGAAACAGCCGTGAAGGTAACGCTCAAAGGCTTGCGCGGCGGACACTCCGGCCTCGAAATCAACGAGGGACGCGCAAACGCCAACAAGGAAATGGTGCGCCTGGTGCGCAAGGCCGTGGCTGAGTTGGGCGCACGTCTCGCACAGTGGCATGGCGGAAACATGAGAAACGCCATCCCGTTCAAGGCTGAGGTGGTGATCGCATTGCCACAAGACAAGGTGGAGAACCTCAAGGCATTGGTAGAGCAGCAGCGTGTAGCTATAGAGGACGAGTTCAAGGGCATTGAGAAGAACGTGGAGTTCTTCGTTGAGGATGTAGAGAACCCCAAGGAGTTGCTGCCTTGCGAGATCCAGGACAACCTTGTGGACGCCATCTACGCCTGCCACAACGGCGTCATCCGCATGATTCCTTCTTACCCCAAGGTGGTGGAGACATCTTCAAACCTCGCCATCATCGACATCGAAGCCGGCAAGGCTGCCATCAAGATCCTGGCACGTTCAAGCCGCGAGGACATGAAGGAATATGTGGCAACCATGCTCGAGAGCTGCTTCAACATGGCAGGCATGCGCACAGAGTTCAGCGGCAGCTACGGCGGTTGGGACCCGAATCCCGACAGCGAAATCCTCAACTTGCTCAAGAAAGTGTACAAGGAGCAGACTGGCGAAGAAGCCATTGTACAGGCCGACCACGCAGGACTTGAGTGCTCTGTCATCCTCAGCAAGTACCCGGGTATGGACGTAGTCAGCCTTGGCCCAACACTGCTTTCACCCCACACCACAAGCGAGCGCTTCAAGATTGACACTGCAGAGCCGTTCTGGAAATTGCTGACAACAACACTTGAGCAGATTCCCGAGAAATAATCTATTACGGCAGTAATTGATACGCCCCCCGAAAGTCATCAGTTTGACTTTCGGGGGGCTTCATTTTTGGAAAGTGTGAAAAAGCCACCAAGCGCCACATCCTTATACCATAAAACATCCTCATTATCAGTGCTTATCATTGTAACCATTTTGTTTTATTTATTAAAATATAAACCAGGCTTTGGCAAAAAAACATGCCAAACCTTTGCTCCTGAGGATTTTTTTCTTTACTTTTGCACCGTAAAACAATTCAGTAAAAAATATGGACGATTATCACGCGGACAGTTACAACAATTAGCGTGAGGATTGAGCATTACCGCCAATCTTCACAAACTGTTCATGTAAAAAAGATTGGCTGCAATGAAAACATACTGGAGCATTGAAAAGCAACTGAAAGTCATCGACGAGTGGAAATCCGGTTGCTGGATACAGGTCACCTGCCCTACCGATGACGACCAGCGGGAGCTGGAAGAGAGGTTTAACATCCCCGACTATTTCATCAGCGACATCAGCGATACCGATGAGCGCGCGCGTTATGAGTACGACGACGGTTGGACCCTTATTATTCTACGCATACCTTATGTCAAGGAAATAAGGTCGCGAACTCCTTATACAACAGTGCCGTTGGGCATAATCCACAAGCGCGATGTCACCATCACCGTTTGTTTCTATGAGACAAACATGATGCTCGACTTCGTTAGCTATCAGCAGAAACGCGGCGAGGGCTTTACCGACTATGTCGACATGACCTTCAGACTGTTCCTGTCGTCTGCTGTGTGGTACCTTAAGCGACTGAAGCAAATCAACACCCTCATAGAGAAGGCTAAACACAACCTCGACCACGAGGTGAACAACGAGAGCCTTATCGGCCTCAGCCGTCTGCAAGACTCGCTCACCTACTTTATCACGTCCATTCGCGGCAACGAAAACTTGCTGCAGAAACTGAAGTTCAAGCTGCAGGTAGACGAACTCGACGCAGACCTTATTGAGGACGTAAACATTGAGATGACACAGGCAAGGGAGACCACGAATATCTACTCGGACATTCTGGAGTCGACCATGGACACGTATTCGAGCATCATCAACAACAACATGAACACGACAATGCGTACCCTCACGTCGCTCAACATCGTACTCATGGCGCCTACGCTCATATCCAGCATCTACGGAATGAACGTGGTCAACGGACTGGAATCGTCAAAGTACGGCTTCGTAATCTGCATTGCCGTTTCTGTGCTTGTGACAGGCGTAAGCTGGTGGATTTTACGACATAAAAAACTTATTTAATTCATTTACAGTAAAAAACATTCCAAAAATTAGCATAATACAATCTTTTTAGCTAAGTTTGCAGCACATTTATTAACAATTGGAAGCCATGCCCGTCTGAGGCGTTTGCTGATATGCAGCAGCATGGCCATGGAACTCCGAGTCATAAACTTAAAAAGAGTGAAATGATGGACTCTCAAGAAAACAACACCCCAATGGGAATTGAGGAAGAGCAGAAGGCTCAGGCCGCTGCCCCTGTAACTAACGTCGACAACGAAAACGACAAAAAGGAAGAACAAAAGGCTGAAGAGCAAGTAGCATCTGTCGAGCCTGCTGCCGAAGAGGCTGGCGCAGAAGACCTTGCAAAGAAAGTCTACGCATCGAAGAAAGAGGTGCTCGACCGCATCGAAGAGATTGCCAAGAGCGATGAGACACCCGAAAAGGACGAGGTGGAGCACTTGAAAGCTTCTTTCTACCGTTTCCTCATTGCCGAACGCGACAAGAAGCAAAAGGAATATCTCGAAGCTGGAGGCGAACCAGAGAAATACCAGATTCTCCCCGACGAAGACGAAGAAGCCTACAAGGCCAACATGCAGGTTATCAAGGAGAAGCGCGCCAAGGCTTTCGAGAAGGCACAACAAGAGCGCGAAGACAACCTCAAGCACAGAGAGGACATCATAGAGAAGATAAAAAATATGGCTACGTCGCCAGACGAAGCCAACAAGTCGTACAATGATTTCAAGGCTCTGCAACAGGAGTGGAAAGAGATTGGAGCCGTACCGCCAGAGAAATCGAGCGAGACATGGCGCAACTACCAGCTCTACGTAGAGCAGTTCTACGACTTGCTCAACCTCAACCGCGAAGCCCGCGAATACGACTTCAAGAAGAACCTTGAAGCCAAGACAAAACTTTGCGAGGAGGCCGAGAAACTTGCCGACGAGCCTGATGTGGTGGACGCTTTCCACCAGCTGCAAAACCTGCACGAGCAGTATCGCGAGATCGGACCGGTGGCTAAGGATATTCGTGAAGAGATCTGGACAAGATTCAAGAACGCAAGCACCGTAATCAACAAGAAGCACCAAGACCACTTCGAGAAGCTCCGCGCAAACGAGGAAGAGAACCTCGCAAAGAAGACGGAACTGTGCGAGAAGACGGAAGCTGTGGCTAAAGAAGAAAACAAGAACGCAGCCGACTGGGAGAAGCACTCAAAGGAGATTATCGCCATCCAGCAAGAGTGGAAGACTATAGGTTTCGCTCCAAAGAAGAACAATGAGGAGATTTTCCAACGCTTCCGCAAGGCTTGCGACGACTTCTTCGGCCGTAAGGCAGAATATTTCAAGGAGGTAAGGACACGTCTCTATGAGAACGCTGAAAAGAAAAAGGCTCTTGTGGCTAAAGCTCAGGAACTTGCAAACTCTACCGATTGGAAGTCTACTTCCGACAAGCTCATCCAGCTGCAGAAAGAGTGGAAAACGGTAGGCACCGCTCCACGAAAGATAAGCGACCAGCTTTGGAACGACTTCCTCACTGCTTGCAACCACTTCTTCGACGCACGCAACGCAGCTCATGCCAGCGTTCACGACGAGGAGCGCGAAAACCTTCAGAAGAAGCGCGACATCATCGGACAGTTGAAGGAAATCAGCGCCACCGACAGCAACGCACGCGAGAAGGTGCAGGAGCTGACCGACAAGTACAACGCCATCGGCCATGTGCCTTTCCGCGAGAAGGACAAGCTCTACAAGGAATATCACGACGTAATGGACAAGATCTTCGAAGAGCTCCACGTCTCTGCTGCCCGCCGTCATCTTGACAACTTCAAAAACAACCTCCGCGGCATGGCAAAGAAGGGAGAAGACGCCGTTGACAACGAGCGTGCCCGTCTGGTACGCCGCTTCGAGCAGCTCAAGCAGGAGATCACAACCTACGAGAACAACCTCGGCTTCCTCAACATCTCAAGCAAGAAGGGCAACAGCCTCGTCGACGAGATGAACCGCAAGGTGCAGAAGCTCAAGGACGACGCTAAGCTCATAAAGGAGAAGATAAAGGCCATCGACCAGCAGAAGTAAGCATATTTCTCAAAAAACATATACACCGAAAGAGGGTGCGCGAAAGAACTTTCAGCGCACCCTCTTTCGGTGTATTTTATTGAATTGCCGTGTGTCAACATTGGCGTATACTAACACGTCAAACTACACGGCAGCATTGCCACGTGGCGATGTGTTTGTTTTACCGGAAGATTCTACAGCATCAAGACCCTGACCTCCGCATTGAGCATCTTTTGTATCTCGTGCATCGGTTTCTTGAAATACACGCTTTGTATCGCCTTGTTTATGATGCCGTGGCCAACCGCCAGCACTACCTTGTTGGGATATGCTACCTTGATCCACGTAAGGAAGTTTTGGGCACGGCTCTTCAGTTGTTCAAGTGTTTCCACGTCATCCGGCCACTCCGCGTCTTGGATATCTGGAATAAACTTCCCGGTGAAAGATCCCCAATCACGTTCACGAAGCAGAGATGTCGTCATGATATCCTCTTGCTTCACGCCTTTTGCCGATGCGATTATGGTGCAGGTCTGGATGGCACGATGCAGATCGCTTGCCACGAAAGCGTCAATCGCCTCATCTTTCATCTTTTCCGCGACATCACGCGCCTGGGCCTTGCCCGTCTCGTTGAGTTCTCCTCCTTGCCAGCCCTGCAACAGTTGGGCGGCATTGGCCACGGTCTCTCCGTGGCGCACAAGAAATAATGTAGTCATAATGAAATGATTTCCCAATGACAATTTTGTCCTTATTCGAGTTGCAAAATTACAAAAAATAACACGGTTTAATTAAATGTTCTGATAAAAAAGCCTATCTTTGCAATCTGGAAATCATCGTGCCCTGTCAAGAGCATTGGGGTTAACGGCAAAACAAATATTATGAAAGTCTTTCGCAGCAGCATTTTTCGCGCATTGTGTGCCATTGTCATCGGCGCATTGTTAGTAAAGTTTCGTGAGCAGACGGTGACATGGATTACCGTTGCCATCGGCATAATCTTCCTCGTTAGCGGAATCATCAGTATCACTGCATGGTTTTCGGCCAAGCGCAAAGGCGGCACCGACGGTGTCGACATCTACGATGCCCAAGGCAACCTCATCACCATGCCGTCGCAGCCCTTCCCTATCGTGGGTCTTGGAAGCGTCATCCTTGGCGGCGTACTTGCGATGTTCCCCAACAGTTTTGTCAACGGTCTGACCTACGTCATTGCCATAATGCTGATTCTGGGCGCACTCACACAGTTTTTCAACCTCACGGTTGCCCGCCGCTTTGCCACCATTGGCCTTGTGTGGTGGATATTCCCAACCATAGTCTTGCTTGTCGGCCTTATCGCTGTGGTCAAGCCCTCATGGATAGCCAGCGCCCCGCTGCTCGTCCTCGGTTGGTGCATCATTGTCTACGGAGTAGTCGATCTCATCGACTCTATCAAAATTCATCAGTGCCGCAAGCAAATGGGCAAAGCCAACGGCACCAATGAAGTATGTGCGGAAGAAATCAAAGAAGAGACTTCGCAGGAATCAGAGTCTTGATATAGTCTGTCAGCATGCCGATGCCTTTCACGTTCTCTCCGCCTTCGGGGATTATCACATCGGCAAAACGCTTCGTGGGTTCGATAAACTGCTCATGCATGGGCTTCAACACCTTCAGGTAGCGTTCCACGACCATTGAGACGGTGCGTCCCCTGTCGATAGTGTCGCGCTGGATGTTGCGTATGAGACGCTCGTCTGAATCGCAGTCGACAAATATCTTCAAGTCCATCATGTCGCGCAGATGCTTGTTCAGCAAGGTCATGATGCCCTCAATTATTATCACCGGCTTCGGCTCCACGTGTATGGTCTCGGGCAACCTGTTGCTGAGAATATACGAATAGGTTGGCTGCTCGATAGCCATGCCGTTGGCAAGTTCATGCACTTGCTTGATGAGCAACTTCCAGTCGAAAGCGTCGGGGTGGTCGAAGTTTATTGCCTTGCGCTCCTCGTCGGTAAACTTCGTCGTGTCGTTGTAATAAGAGTCGAGAGGCACCACGGCGACATGGTCGGGCGGAAGCGACTCCACTATTTTCCTAACTACTGTTGTCTTGCCGGAGCCTGTGCCTCCGGCAATACCGATAATCGTTGGTTTCATTGTTTTATATTGTTTCTTAGTCTGCTATTTTAAAATACCCAAGTCTTTAAACATCCTTTCATAGTATACCGCCTTGTCCTCAAGCCTCATTGGGTAAGCCCGGCTCGAACTTGGCTGTCTGTACAGGCTTATTGCCCTGCCGTTGAACGTGAAGTCTACATGGTCGCCCATCTTCAGGTTCTTCGCCTTTTCCTTTATCCCGTAATGCTCCATGAAGATGTCAGTGGCAAGCCGTCCAGCCGTGAGCACTCCTTTGCAGAGGGGCAATGCGTTGAGCATGCCGTCGAGGTCGGCCTTTTCCACCACTTCCAAATCCTTGTCCGACGCCGTTCCCTTGGTGCGTCTTACCCGCTGGCAGGTGTCGAAGATGGCGATGCCTTTTTCCGCAAGAAACTGCTTCAAGGCATCGAGGCGGTATGTCTTGCCGGCCTCATCCACGAAGCGCATTTTGTCGCCGAAGAAGCAAAGCCCCATGATGCGCCACATGTCGTTGGTATAGTTGGGATAATACCAGTCCATGCACCAGCGCTTGGGCGAAGGCGGAAAAGTGCCGAGCATTAGCAACCGTGCCGTTTTTGGCAGAAAGGGCTCAAAGGGATGGGTTTCCATATCGGGTGCTGACATTGAGTCAATCCTTCTTCTCGTTATCTTTCTCCAGCAAGCTCTTCTTTTCTGCCTCACACGAGGCTATGTTCTTGAGCTCTGCCTCGGTGTATTCTGGCAAGGCAAACACGCTTTCATTCAGCGCCTTGTCTTTTTTATTACGCTGTTCTTTCACAAGATACACCACGGTGGGCAGGTGATCAGAGTAGCCGTCGAGCCACACGCCGCCGGCAGTGGTGCGCTTGGTGCCGCCCTTGTATTTGCCTTCGGTCTGGAAGAGATAAGGCATGCGCTGAACCTCGTTCTTGAAGAATTTAAGCGTTGTATAGTCTTTTCCTCCGTTTTTGTTTATAAGGCTTGGCGACAGTATTATCTGGTCGAAAAGGTTCCATGAGCCTTGGTATTGCAGTGTGCCGGTGCCCTGCTTGGCAAGCACATTGTACCATGGGTTATACATGTCGTCCTTGCCTACCATCTCAAGTTCTTCCTTTGCCGAGAGAATCTCGTGCATGCTCTTGTTGGTCGGGTCGTCGTTCATATCGCCCATCACTATCACTTTCGCCTTGGCATCGAGGCTCAAAATCCTGTCTTTCAGTTCTTTTATCTGTGCCGCACCCACCTCGCGGTAGTAGCTGCCGCTGAAACGGCTCGGCAAGTGGTTTACGATAATCACCACGTGCTCGCCTGCCATCTCGCCGCTCACGGCCAAGAAGCCGCGGGTACGGAAGAGCGAGTCTTGTTTCTCCGCAGGCAGATATGGATAGAGCCTGACGGCCTTCACGGCAAACAGCGACGGGTTGTAAAGCAGTGCGCAGTCTATGCCGCGGTGGTCAGGGCCCTCTACATGGCAGAACTTGTACCCGCGCTTGCTCAATTCGGGCTGGGCGCACAAGTCGGCAAGGCACCTGTCATTCTCCACCTCCGCCACACCAATGGCAGAACAGCCCACGCCTTGGAGCATTGACGTGCCCATGTCGCCAAGGGCGCGCGCCATGTTGTGCAGCTTGTGCGAATACTTCATGCCGTTCCACTTGTTTGAGCCTGACGGCAGATACTGATAGTCGTTCTTGCCCGCATCGTGGCACGTGTCGAAAAGGTTTTCAAGGTTGTAAAAACCTACGGCATAGGCATGAAACTTCTTCTGTGCACCAACCGACACACAGAGAAACATAAATAGAAATAACGCAGAAAAATACTTTCTCATCTTGTCAAAACGATGTCTAATAAATTATTTCTGCAAATATCGGAACATTTTTCGACATTTCATCATTTCTTAACCAAAAAGCCGGAAAAGAGATGTTGAATTTTATTATCTTTGCAAACAATATTAATATATCACACTTAATTTATGCAAAAGAAGCTTATCATGGCCTTGGCTGCCTTGGGCTACGTCTCGGTGGGCTATGCCCAGAGAGACTCGCTCAACATCAGCGAGCAGGCTTTTACCTTCACTGAGGCTCAGCTTGGGGAAGACGAGAACGTCACGCAGAGCGTGTCTATCATCTCGTCATCGACCAACGCTTATGCCAACGAGGTGGGATACCGATGGAGTCCCGTGAGATTCAAGTACAGGAGCTACAATGCCAAGTACAACGAGATGTACATCAACGGCAACCTCGCCAACGATGCGGAGCGCGGCGAGTTCCGATATTCGTTCGTGGGCGGACTCAACAACCAGACGCGCAACATGGAGTCGGCACTGCCGTTCGAGAGCAACAACTTCTCAATGACGGCTCTCGGCGGAAGCAACAACTACAACTTCCGTCCGTCGGCTATGCCTGTGGGACAGAAGATTTCGCTGGCAGGAGCCAACCGCAACTACACCGCACGCGCCATGTATTCTTACAACTCCGGCCTCAACGACAACGGATGGGCATGGTCGGCTGCCGTCACATACAGATGGGCCGGACGCGGCTACGTGGAGGGTACGTTCTACAACTCGCTGAGCTATTTCCTGGGACTGGAGAAGGTATTGTCCAACCGCCACTCGCTCTCGCTTGTCACGTGGGGCAACCCCACCGAGCGCGCCACACAGAGCGCATCGACCGACGAGATGTACTGGCTCGCCAACAACTACAACTACAACCCCAACTGGGGATACCAGAACGGCAAGAAGCGCAGCTCGCGAGTAGTCAACGACTTCGCTCCGGCTGCACTGTTCACCTGGGACTTCAAGATCGACGACAACACCAAGCTGACGACATCGCTGCTCGGCAAGTATGCCATGTACAGCAGCACGCGACTCAACTACAACAACGCCACCAACCCTGCTCCCGACTACTATAGCCTCATGCCGAGCTATTTCTACAATGTATGGGACAAGGGCGACACCGACACCAACACCTCGTCGGCGCTCGACTCCTGGCAGGCTGCCGTAGACTTCTTCAGGTCGTCGAAGGTCAACCAG
>CAZXGQ010000078.1:0-17473 GCA_964640415.1 uncultured Prevotella sp. | reverse complement strand
GCGACGCCTTTACGCTGGAATCGCAACGCGATAAGGCTACTATCGCGACCCGATTTCATGCTTTTTTTGGCAAAAATCGGGTTGAAGGTGCCCTTTTTAACACTTCAGAGCCTCCGTAGCCGTTCTAGATGGTGTGCCTCCCAAGTGTTAAAATCTTGCTATAATTCTTTACATTTTCCCGACAATAAGGCAGCTTTTTATACCAGAGTTTTCAGCAAATGATACCATGAATCACCAAACATATAGAATGAAGTGTCATTTGCAAAGAGTTTTAAACTAACCGCAAGATTGTACTCCGTGAAATTTGACGGACAGACCTATATATACGGGAGAAGCCTGCTCCCTCGGGAACAGGCTTCTATGTTTGTTTGGAATAAGTTTTGAAAATTATCTTAACGACTTATTAACGTTAAGCGTCAGCCTTACTTGTCTTAGCTGCGTAAGCCTCAGGGCTGAGCACAGAAACAGTGCTCTTGTCACGGGCACCCTTGTGGAAGTAAACCACACCGTCAGTCAAGGCATACAAAGTATCGTCCTTGCCCTGTGCCACATTCTCGCCTGGGAAGTGCTTGTTGCCACGCTGGCGAACAATAATGTTGCCGGCAACAATCTTCTGGCCACCCCAAATCTTAACACCTAAACGCTGAGCTGCTGATTCACGACCGTTACGGGAACTGGTCTGACCTTTTTTGTGAGCCATCTTGTTTTACCTCCTGTTTTAAGCGTTAACTGATTTAACTTCTACCTCTGTGAAGTGAGTGCGATGACCATTCTTCACACGGTAATCCTTACGGCGTTTCATCTTGAACACCACTACCTTGTCGCCCTTTACGAGTGGGTTAACCACCTCTGCGACAACCTTTGCACCTTCCACTGTAGGTGCACCGACTGTTACGGCACCGTCGTTGTCGACGAGCAGCACACGGTCGAACTCAACAGTCTTGCCGGCCTCAACATCCTTGATGTGATTGACAAAAAGCTTCTTGCCTGCCTCTGCCTTGAACTGCTGACCGTTAATCTCTACGATTGCGTACATTTTTATTATTATAAACGGTTTTCTCCGCAAGGCGGACGACTTAATCGCGTCGCCACTTGTTTAAGCCTCCACGGACTCTAAATTCTGTGCAAAGGTACATATTTTAAGTTATACGGCAATGATTTGGCCGGTGTTTTTTTCTCCTATTACACATTTTTATTAATTTTGCACACTACTTACGATATAATAAGAAAGCTATATTTAGAAAATGGTAATAGACAAGGAAAAAAACAAGGAAGAGTTTGAGACACTACTGCGTTCAACTAAACGCGAGGGCATAGATTATGTGCTCGAAGATCTTGAGAAAGGCGGATTCTTCGAGGCCCCGGCATCGGCTGGCCATCATCTCAACGTGGAAGGCGGGCTCTGCCAACACAGCCTCAACACATGCAAGGCAGGACTGATGATTTTTGATGGCCTGAAAAACATCGATGCTCCATCAGCGGGCGAGGTGAAGCGAGAGAGCGTCATCATCGCCACCCTGCTCCACGACGTTTGCAAGACCGACATATACAAGAAGACTATAAAGAAGCGCAAGAACAAGCTCGGACAATGGGAGGATGCCGAGGGCTACAACGTCAGCTACAAAGACTTCCCGATGGGTCATGGTGAGAAATCGGTTGTGATGCTTCTGCTCAGCGGCCTCGACCTCCACGATGACGAGATGCTCGCCATAAGATGGCACATGGGCGCTTTCGGACTCAACATGAACTCGTATGAGGACGAGCGCTGCTACGACACAGCAAGGCAGGAATACCCGCTTTGCTGCATTGTGCAATGTGCCGACTCCATGGCTGCGGCTATCCTTGAGGTAACTGCAGAAGACCGCGAGTCGTTGTAACGACATCACGGATCTCCAAAACAGCATCCCGGGCAACTACTCGTCGAAATTGAGCGTAGGTGCCTTCTCCGCTCCGGCTGACGCCTCAAACTTCTCCATCTTGTCAAAACCGAACATTCCGGCAAAGACAACGTTGGGGAAGCGGCGCACAGTCTGGTTGTAATCCTGCACGGCGACATTATATTTCTGCCGTGCTTCGTTAATGCGGTTTTCAGTACCCTCCAACTGTATCTGCAGACTGTGGAAATTCTCGTTGGCCTTGAGCTCCGGATATTTCTCGGCCACTACCATCAGCTTGCCGAGGGCATTTGACAATTCGCCCTGTGCTGCCTCATACTGCTTGAGTTTCTCAGCAGAGACGTTATTGGCGTCGAGCTTTATCTGTCCCACTGAGGCGCGCGCCTTAGCAACCTCTTCATATGTTTCCTTCTCGTGCTTGGCATAAGCTTGCACAGTTTTGGCGAGGTTGGGAATGAGGTCGGCACGACGCTGGTAAGTGGCCTGCACGTCTGCCAACGCAGTAGTGGCGGTTTCTTGCTTGTCAACCATACCGTTGTATGAGCTACAGCAGCCAAAACAAGCAAGCACGATGACTGCAACGACAGCCAATAATATAACATTGTTTTTTTTCATCTTCTTAATCCTTTCTTCTTTATCGTTAAATTTATCACTCTTATATAAATCATTGTGTCGGCGGCTTACCATCCGCCTCCGGATCCACCGCCGCCAAAGCTTCCGCCACCAAAACTTCCGCCACTGAAACCTCCACCGCCTGATGAAGTCCAGCCACTGCCTCCGCCACCAAGAAAGAATGGAGGGAACCAATCGTCGTTGTCACGACGGCGACGTTTTTTAGGTCTGGGCTTTCGCAGTCCTAATTTTTCAAGTACATATTGCACCAGGAGACAAACAGGATGTGCAAAGCAAATAAGGAGAACAAGAACAACTAACCAAACCGGCTCTTCGCCATCGTCAGCCTCATCATTCTCTACCACCAACTTTCCGGTTTTGAACTTACCGTACAAAGCCCTTGCAGTATACAACAATGCCCTGTCCACATCGTTGAGCTTCATATTCTTAACTATGCACTCACGGGCTATGTCGTCGCATTCCACGTCGGTGAGTTCGCCTTCAAGACCCTTTCCTGGCGCTATGAAATACCTGCGGTCTTTAACGGCTATGACAATAACCAATCCGCGCCGGGTCTTCTTGTCGCCTACGCCATACTTGTTGCCTACGTCCTGAGCCATGCGAAAGCAGTCGGCATCTTTCACATTGTTTACAACGATGAACACCGTCTGTATGCCGCACTCCTTTTCAAGCCGCTTCAAGTATACATCGGCAGAGTCAAGGTCAGCAGGACTGATGATGTTGTCAGGATCACACACATAGCGATTACGGTCCTGGAGATGCACCATCGGTATGTTGTCGGCCGACCAAGTGGTCGCATCCACAGCTGACGTGGCAAAGACAGCCACGACAAGCAGCAACAGCCTAAGGATAGCGTTACGCCACACCATTCACCACATTATTATTTTATGATAATCATCTTTGTGATGCGCACGTCCTTGACCGGTCGGTCGCGCTCGTCGGTAGCTACAGCGTCAATGTCACCGACCACCGAAAGTCCCTTTACCACTTCGCCAAAGACAGTATACTGACCGTCAAGCCACGGCGTGCCACCGTGTGACCAATAGTAATCGCACATCTCTGGAGGGAACTTCACAGCACCATGAGTCGTGGAGTCAAGCCTTGCCTGAAACTTCGCCATGCCTTTAGGGCCATAAGGAAATCCCCATACAATGTAGAACTGCGAGGCCGATGACTCACGTTTGGGGTTCTCTGCGTCTCCCTCACGGGCCGCACCCAATGCACCACGCTTGTGAAAATACTTAGGGAAATTGATCTCCGCAGGCAGAGTCCAGTCGGGCGAATATTCACCAACCTCGGTCCCGGGAGCGGCATGGCGGGTTGTAGAATCACCCGTCTGAATCATGAAATCGGAAATGACGCGATGCCACAAGTTACCGTCAAAATATCCCTCATGCGCCAAACGTAGGAAATTGTCGCGGTGGCGCGGTGTCTCGTTATAAAGTTCCACAGTGATGTCACCCATCGATGTCTTGATAAGCACCTGATGACGGACGTCGGACGAATCGGTCTTGACCACGAGCGAATCAATAGGCGCAGCAAACGACAATTGGCTAAACATTGCCAATAAAAACAGTACGTATTTTTTCATAATCTTGTAACATTTCATTGGTTTGCCAAAATTACGAATTAATATTAAAAACATTGATCTTTTTATTCCCAAAAGTAGTTAAATTATAAAATAATAGTAATTTAGGCGCAACATTGCTTTGCCATTAAGCCATTATTCACTACTTTTGCAACAAATTATAGAATTATAAAGATATAAAAAACAAGACATAAAAAATGAACAAGAAGGTTCTTATTCCATTGATTATTGTCATCATCCTTCTTCTGGGTGGCATAGGTGCACTTTATTACAATTTGAATAAACAGCGTGCCGAAAACGCTGAGATGGAGCAACTTGCTGCGCTCGACAAGAAAGAGATGGAAAACGAGTATCAGCAATTTGCCAACCAATACAGCGAGATGAAGACGCAGATCAACAACGACTCCATCGTCAAACAGCTCACTGAAGAACAAGAGAAGACACAAAGGCTGCTTACCGAATTGCGCAATACGAAAAGCTCTGACGCCCGCGAGATTGCACGCTTGAAAAAGGAGCTGGCAACAGTCCGCGCCGTACTCAGAAGCTATGTCATACAAATCGACTCACTGAACCGCGCCAACGAGCATCTCACGGCTGAGAACAATCGCATACGCGGGCAATATGCTGAGGCAAACAAGCAAATCGAAGGCTTGAACACTGAAAAAGCATCGCTTTCAGAGAAAGTGGCAATAGCTGCCCAACTTGATGCCACAGGCATACAGATGACCGCACTCAACAAGAAAGGCAAAGGAACTGACAAGCTCAAGAAGGCAAAGAAGTTCTTGGTGAGCTTCACCATCGCACGTAATGTAACAGCCAAGAGCGGCATGAAGACCGTGTATGTCAGGGTGACGACACCTGCTGGTGCCTTGCTCGGAAGCGCAGGAAGCTTCAACTATGAGAACCGTTCGCTTACCTGCTCGGCAAAACGCTCTGTGGAATACAATGGCAAGGAGACGCCTATGAGCATCTACCTCGACATAGACCAGACTCTCGAGGGCGGCACGTTCAACGTAAGCATCTTCGCCGACGGCAATATGATAGGCAGTCGCAGCTTCTCGTTCGATTAACTTGAAGCACTCGACAATTTGTTATTGATTTAATTCATAGTCATAGAGTTGTAGAAATATATGAACAAGCTTAAGATAGCCTTTATTCTCTTTTGTTGTTCAGGCTGTTATTCTGCGTCCATGGCACAAAGGACTCTCACCCTCGACAGTTGCCGTGCCCTTGCACTGAGAAACAACAAGCAGCTGCAAGTGGCTCGCGTCAACAAGGAGATGACAGGGTATGCCAAGAAATCGGCGCGCACGCAATATCTCCCCAAGGTGGACGCCGTGGCCGGATACACTTATTTCAGCCGGGAGATAAACCTGCTGAGCAAAAGCCAGAAAAACGAGCTCAGCAATATGGGCACCAATGGCGTAAGCAAAGTCAGCGGAGACATAACCTCTGGCATTAGCAACCAATTGCAAGAATTGGTAAGCAAGGGCACAATCACTGCAGAGGAGGCCCAAAAGGTAGGAGGCATCATGCAACAGTTCTCCAACGGTCCAATATCACAATACGCCGCAGGACTGGGAAACACCATTGGCCAGAAAATCGTTGATGCCTTCCACACCGATACACACAACATTTTCGCCGGATCGATATTCGTACGCCAACCTATATACATGGGTGGAGCCATCACGGCTGCTAACCACATGGCTGACATAGCCGAGGAAATAGCCGACGACAACATCAACTTTAAAAAACAATCGACGCTGTACAGCATTGACGAGGCATACTGGCTTGTTGTCTCGCTTCGCCAGAAACAAAAATTGGCAAACAGCTTTCGCGACCTCGTAAAGAAGCTCGACAACGACGTGAGCAAGATGATAAAACAAGGCGTGGCAACAAAGGCTGACGGGCTGAAGGTGAAGGTTCGCGTGAACGAGGCTGACATGCAGATCACGCAAGTGGATAACGGCCTTACATTAGCAAAGATGTTGCTCTGCCAGCTTTGCGGATTGCCAATGGACGACAACATCACACTCGCCGACGAAAACAAAGACCAGATAGATACCAGCATGATGGTGACGGCGGAAAGCCCGAACCCGAGCGATGACTTCAGCACCAGACCGGAGGTGAGACTCTTGGAGAAGTCTATAGACCTTAGTGAGGAAAACACAAAATTGGTGCGTGCTGCACGATTGCCGCACATAGCTTTTACAGGCGGATACTCCATAAGCAACCCTAACGTTTTCAACGGATACCAGAAAAACTTTTCAGGAGTTTGGAATGTCGGTGTAGTGGTGCAAATGAACGTTTGGGACTGGAATGACATCAAATACAAGGTGCGCGCGGCCAAGTCAGCTACAAGCATGGCACGCCTTGAGCTTGCCGACACAAAAGAGAAGATAAACCTCCAAGTAACGCAAAACAGGTTCAAGGTAAAAGAAGCACGCAAGAGACTTGCTATGGCGGAGAATAACATTACCAGCGCCGAAGAGAACCTTCGTTGCGCACAAGTGGGCTTCAAGGAAGGAGTCATGGGATCAACCGAAGTGCTTGCCGCACAGACCGCTTGGCAACTGGCACAGAGCCAGAAAATAGACGCGCAGGTCGAAGTCAAGCTCGCACAAGTAGGTTTGGAAAAAGCATTGGGAACATTAGAATAGACTGTTTATAAACATTAGCATAAATACCAATAGTAATGAGCGCAAAGAGCCAACACAAAAACATACTTCTTGCGGTAATGGGTTTTGCCATTGCTGTCTTGTTAGTCGCCATCATAGGCTTCTTCACGTTGGGCAAGACCGATGAGGTCATACAAGGTGAGGTTGAAGTAGGTGAATACAGGGTAAGTTGCAAACTGCCGGCGCGTGTGGTAGAAATACGGGTCAAGGAAGGCGATTTCGTGCACAAGGGTGACACCCTTGCCATACTTGAGATACCTGAGATGAACGCCCAAGAGAAAGTGGCGCAGTCAACGGAAGCTGCAACACAAGCACTTAGCAACCTCACTGAGGAAGGGACGCGCCGCGAAGCCATACAGAGCGCCGAGCAACTCGTCGTGCAGGCAAAGGCAGCTACAGATGTGGCAAAAAAGACCTACGACCGCATGCAGAACCTTTTCAACGAAGGAGTGATGAGCCAGCAGAAACGTGATGAGGCAAAGGCCGCTTGGGAAGTGGCGCTTGCACATGAGAATGCCATGAAGAGCCAATACGAATTGGCCAAGAACGGAGCTCGGGCGGAGGAGAAGAAAGCCGCACAAAGTCAAGTCAACGCCGCCAAGCATGCCGTTGAAGTGGTAAGCTCAGTATTGAAAGAGACTGTGCAGGTAGCTGCTGTGGATGGTGAGGTGAGCAATATCTATCCAAAGGAAGGCGAGCTTGTAGGATTGGGTTCTCCCATTATCAGCATTTCAATGATGCAAGACATGTGGGGCACGTTCAACGTGCGCGAGGACCAACTCAACGGACTGAAGGTTGGTGATACCTTTACGGCTTTCTCGCCAGCGTTCAACAAGGAGCTGAAACTTAAGGTTTTTGAGATAAAAGACGAAGGGTCATATGCCGTATGGAAGGCTACAAAGAGCAACGGCCAGTACGACCTCAAGACATTTGAGGTCAAGGCACGCCCAATAAATCCATTCGACGGTCTTAGACCAGGTATGTCATTGATAGTGAAGAAGTGAGCCTGACAGAGATCATAAATCGCACATACCACATATTTGTCCGCGAGCTGGTCATTATGTGGCGGCATCCTATTTACGGATTCTGCACATTGGTGTTTCCCCTCATGGTGGTGGCGTTCTTCACCACATTGATGAACGAAGGCGAGCCTGTGGAGATGCCAGTGGGAGTTGTCGACCAAGACAACACCCACGTAAGCCGTGCAATGATTCGAAAGCTCGACGCTTTCCAGACAACCCATGTTGTGGGACATTACGCCAACATGAACGATGCACGAACGGCAATACAACAAAACAAGATATACGCTTTCTTGCTCATTCCAAAAGGCACAACAGACAAGTTGCTTAATTCCAAGCAACCAAAAATCTCATTCTATTATAGCAACGTCACTTTGGTTGCGGGATCATTGCTTTTCCGCGACCTTAAGACGGTGTCAACATTAGGTTCGGCAGCTGTCGGCTCCGCAAAGTTGTCGGCTCTCGGAAAGACATCAAAGGAAATCAGAACATTCCTTCAGCCAATCAACATCGATCTCCACATGATTGGCAATCCATGGGCAAACTATAACATCTACCTAAGCACTGCAATGGTGCCGGGAGTATTGATGGTCTTTGTTTTTCTGCTTGTGCCATATTCAATAGGCACAGAGCTGAAGTTTCACCGTTCGAAGCAATGGATGAGAATGGCCGACAACAACATCCATATTGCCATTTTGGGTAAAATACTTCCACAAACGGTTCTTTTTACCCTTGTGATGTGGTGTTTCGAGTTCTATATATTCTATGGACTTGGCTTTCCGCATCCTGGAGGTGTAGTGCCTATCATGCTGTTAGGGTTTCTGTCTATCTTGGCATGCCAGTGTTTTGGCATTTTCACTTTCGGACTCGTGCCTTCGCTCCGCATGTCCATGTCAATATGTTCATTATGGTCAGTAATCAGCTTTTCGGCCAGTGGCGCCACATTCCCAGTGTTCGCCATGGACAGCATGATACAGTCGTTGGCACAGCTATTCCCATTACGCCATTACTACATGATATATCAGATGTGCATATTCAACGGCTATCCATTGAGCTACGCATGGCTCAACTTCATGGCATTTGCCATCTTCATATGCCTTCCGATATTGACCATTAAAAACATCAAGAAAGCGATGCTCGTTTACGTGTATATGCCATAATAATGAAAAGAGACAGCCTTTTTTACAAAATAAAGCAAGGTATCCAAGACTCCTGCTATATAATGGTGGAGGAGATACGCAACGAGTTCCGCGATGAGGGCTTGCTCATCTTCTGCGTGATTGTTCCGTTGTTCTATCCCCTACTCTACTCTTGGATATACAACAACGAGGTGGTGCGCGACGTTCCTGTGGCAGTAGTAGACCTTAGCAACAGCAACGCATCACGCGAATTCATTCGCATGGTAGACGGCAGCCCTGACGTCAAAGTTGCATACTATTGCAATTCTCTCGACGAAGCAAAGGAACTTACAGGCAGACAACTCGTCCACGGCACTATCTTGTTCCCAAGAGATTATGACACGAGGTTAGGACGCGGTGAGCAAACAAATGTTAGCGTATATTGCGACATGAGCTTAATGCTCACCTACAAGGCCATATACCAAACCACTCAGGCTATAGCTTCGAAAATAAATTCAGGCATACAAATCAGCCAAAGCATGGGATTCACTGACCGTGACGACGAAATCACCACAAAGCCTCTAGACTTTGACGAAGTGCCAATCTTCAACACCACTTCAGGCTATGGCAACGCCATTCTGCCCGCAGTATTGATACTTATCCTGCAACAAACTTTGCTGCTAGGTATCGGACTCTCAGCTGGCACGGCACGCGAGAAGAACAAATACCAAAACCTTGTGCCAATAGAGAAGCATTACAACGGCATTTTCCGCATTGTGCTTGGAAAGAGTGCCGCCTACTTTGCACTCTACATGGTCTTGGGAGCCTACATTACGCTCTGCGTACCAAGAATGTTCCATTTCGTATCGCTTGTCACAGCTCAAACGCTCATTGGTTTACTGGTGCCATACTTGTTAGCGGTAATATTCTTTGGTTTGACAATGTCGTGCCTAGTAAGGTATCGCGAGAACGTGATGCTGCTCGTGGTGTTTACATCCGTGCCATTGCTTTTCATGACCGGAGTGAGTTGGCCACAATCAAACATTCCTTGGTTTTGGGAGGCATTTTCATGGTTATTCCCTTCCACATTTGGCGTACGCGGCTTCCTGCGCATATCATCAATGGGAGCCACATTGCCTGACATAGAGGTAGAATATCAAGCCTTGTGGATTCAAACCCTCATTTACTTCTTTGCAGCATGCATAGTATACCGCTACCAAATTTTGCTCTCACACAAACGCGCGAGAGCAAGGCTGAAACAGATAGAAGAAGCCAAAGCCACTAGCGAAAGAGAAAAAGCCGACAGCAAAACCAATTAAAAAAATCAGGATATTGCGCACATCATCACACGCAATATCCAGATTTTTTAGTACACTTAAATTGCAATTGCCCTTGCCAAAACACCACCGGCCCACACAAAAATAAGACCAAGCGCAAAACTGCCCACAAGGTAAATGAAAAGGCAAAAATAATCTTGATTGTTTGCCAAAGACAGGTTCTCGTTCATGAATGTAGAGAATGTGGTTAAACCGCCACAAAAGCCAGTAGTAAGAAGCAGACGCGTCTGAGGCGAAAGCCATGACAATGTCGATGGCAAACTTGAGAAGAAACCTATAAGCAAGCAACCCAAAATGTTGACAATAAACGTAGCTAAAGGAAACGATGAAGCCCATATCACGCCTATCAGTTTTGATACAAGGAAACGGCTTCCTCCACCAAGGAAACTACCAAAGCCTACTACAAAGAAGTCTCTTAATATATTCATATCATTAAAGAATTACATCATTCTTAAAGAGCACGGAAATCGCACCCCTCTTTCCATCGTGAGCAACCCAAAGCCGTTTTTCCTTGTATGATACGACCTTTCTTGCACTTCGGGCATACGTCACCGACTTTTATAGTTTTAGTCTTTCTCGCTTGCTTTGCAGCAGCCTTAGCTGCTGATTTACCAATCGATTTCTCGCTCGTCTTTGCCTTATCTTTTGGCTTATTGTCTTCGCCATAAACTATTATCTGACCTGAACTGTCGCGCATCACGTCGTTGACAATCCTCGCGACCTGTTCTTTCAGTTCGTTGATGAACGTTGCAGCATCATATTTGTTTTGTTCTATCTCCCTAAGTTTTTTCTCCCAAATACCAGTCAGTTCAACACTCGTGAGCAATTTATCGTGAATAGTGTCGATAAGCTGTATGCCAGTGGGAGTAGCAACGAGATTTTTCTTGTCTCTGCGTATATAATGCCGTTTGAAGAGCGTCTCTATTATTCCGGCACGCGATGACGGACGCCCGATGCCGTTTTCCTTCATGGCAGCTGATATTTCCTCGTCGTCTACCAGTTTGCCAGCAGTCTCCATTGCTCGCAACAGGGAAGCTTCTGTATAATGTTTTGGGGGCACAGTCATCTTTTCAGTCAGCGTAGGCTTATGTGGCCCCGACTCTCCTTTTACAAAAGTAGGAAGAATGTTGTCTGCAGCAGCGTTCTTCGTTGACGAATCGCTTAGCTCGTCCTTTGAATAAACTGCACGCCAGCCTTGCGACAATACCTCCTTGCCCGAGGCCTTGAATTCCACCTTATCTACCTTGCCCAAGACAGAAGTTGTTGAAAACTTGCAATCGGGATAGAACGCTGCAATGAATCGTCGGGCTATCAGGTCATAGACCTTTTTCTCCACGTCGGTCAAGCCTGCAGGCACCTGTCCCGTAGGAATGATGGCGTGGTGGTCAGTCACCTTTGAGGTGTCGAACACGCGCTTCGACTTTGGCAGAGTCTTGCTTATGGCTGCAAGATTCTTTACCATCTCAAGATAGGGCTTCTTGCCTGCCTCGGCATATTGGCTCACGCCATTAAGTATGCCCGGGCACTTGGGGTATATGTCATCTGAGAGATATTGTGTGTCGACACGCGGATATGTCGTTAACTTCTTCTCGTAAAGTCCCTGAATAAGGTTAAGCGACATCTCAGCCGAGAAGCCATACTTTCGGTTAAGGTCAACCTGAAGTGAAGTGAGGTCGTAAAGTTGCTTTGGCGGCTCCTTGCCCTGCTTCTTTTGCACCGACACTATCTCAAAAGGCTTGCCTTCAATCAGCGAGAATGCACCTTGCCCTTCCTCCTTGGTTGTGAACTTTCCCGAAGTGGCGGTAAATAGTGTGTCACGGTAAACAGTCGAAAGCACCCAATAAGGCTCCGGCCTGAAGTTATCGATCTCCTTCTGCCGCTTCACTATCAGTGCGAGAGTTGGCGTCTGCACCCTGCCGATAGACAGCACCTGACCTGATTGTTGCCTATACATTAAAGTATATAGCCGAGTGCAGTTCATGCCCAAGAGCCAGTCGCCAATTGCCCGGCTAAGTCCGGCGAGGTAAAGTCTTTCATAATGCTTTTCCTCTTTCAAGTTGGCGAATCCCTCGCAAATCGCTTCATCGGTCATCGATGATATCCACAGTCGCTTAACCGGGCACTTTACGTGAGCCATCTGCATCACCCAACGCTGAATGAGCTCACCCTCCTGCCCAGCATCACCACAGTTGACAATCTCGTCGGCATTGGCATATAGCTTAGCAATAATCTCAAACTGCTTCTCTATGCCACGATCCGGAATGAGCTTCAGGCCAAACCTGTGGGGTATCATCGGCAATGCGGCCAACGTCCAGTAGCGCCAATTGCCTTCATAGTCGTTAGGCTCTTTCAGTTCACAAAGGTGACCAAAGGTCCAAGTCACCTGGTAGCCGTTACCCTCCATGTATCCGTCATGTGAGGCCGTGGCTCCAAGGATGCGTGCTATGTCACGGCCAACGCTCGGTTTTTCTGCTATACAAACTATCATGGATGCAAAGTTACCAAAAAACTCTGACATACACATGATCGACCCAAGAATCAGTATGACTCAAGAAAGCACAAGGCAACAACTCTTCGGGCAGTTGAATTTTCACAACGTAAACGAAGGGTATGATTAAAGCACCTTTGTGTCTACAAAAAGATTGCACAAAACAAGAAAAATGAGAAAAAGATGAATAAAAACCGTTATGAATAAAGGCTTTTTCGTAACTTTGTTGTTTGAAAGAAAACATATGATATTAGCAAAAAGGTATTATGAAAGTCGGTCTTTTCATTCCATGCTACGTTGACGCGCTCTACCCTTCGGTTGGCGTTGCCACATATAAACTGCTGAGACATTTCGGTATCGATGTCGACTATCCCGAGAAGCAAACATGCTGCGGACAGCCAATGGGCAACGCAGGCTTTGAGAAGATGGTCAAGCCTCTCGCCGACAAGATGGAAGCGTTGTTCAAGGACTTCGATTACGTCGTGGCTCCTTCGGCCTCGTGCGCTGCCTACGTCCGGCTCTACCATCCCCAACTGCCCAAATGCGGCAACGACCACTTCACCGTGCCAAAGAAGACGATGGACATAGTGGAATTTCTCCACGACGTGCTGAAAATCGAGGAGCTTCCCGGAGCGTTTCCACATGCTGTCAGCGTGCACAACAGTTGTCATGGTGTAAGAGAACTCGGTCTGTCGGCTCCGTCGGAGAAGAATGTTCCGTCATACAACAAGATAATAGACCTTCTCAAGCTCAAATCGGGCATAACAGTCTTTGAGCCTGACCACAAGGACGAATGTTGCGGCTTCGGCGGCATGTTCGCCATCGAAGAGCCCGATGTCTCCGTCAGGATGGGCGAAGACAAGATCATGCGGCACATGGCAACGGGAGCCGAATACATCACCGGTCCCGACTCATCGTGTCTGATGCACATGCAAGGCATAGCAAAGAAGGAGCACAAAGACATCAAGTTTATTCACGTAGCGGAGATATTAGCAGCAGGATTATGAGCACAGAGCATTCAAGAAGAGCGAAAGATATTCTTAAGAATCACAATAAGGTTACTCGCCACGACACCACGTTCTGGAGCGTGCGCCAAGGTCACGACCGCATGATGCACGGCCTGCCCGAATGGGAGTCGCTTCGCGACCACGCCTCGCAGATAAAAAAGCACACCATAACCCACCTTGCCGACTACCTCGAGCAGTTCTCCGCACAACTGGAGAGCCGGGGCGTGATAGTGCATTGGGCAAAAGATGCCGACGAGCTCAACGAGACCGTCTACGACATCTTGAGAAGCCACAACGTGAAGAAGATGGTAAAATCGAAGTCGATGCTCACCGAAGAGTGCGGCCTCAACCCTTACCTCATCAGCCGTGGCATCGATGTGGTTGAGACCGACCTCGGCGAGAGAATTCTGCAACTCATGAAGCGCAAGCCTGCCCACATCGTCATGCCTGCCATCCACATAACCAAAGAGGAGGTTGCCCAATGTTTCGAGAAGGAAGGCATAAGCCCGGAAGAAGGCAATTGTGACCCCACCTATCTTACATATTGTGCCCGCAAGAGCCTACGCCACGAGTTTGAGGAAGCACAAGCCGGACTCACCGGCTGCAACTTCGGCGTGGCCAAGACGGGCGACATCGTAGTTTGTACCAACGAAGGCAATGCCGACATGTCTACGTCAATGCCCAAACTGCACATCGTCACCATGGGCATAGAGAAGCTTGTGCCCGACTACGACTCGCTTGCCGTCTTCCAGCGTCTGCTCTGCCGTTGCGGCACTGGACAGCCCACCACAACCTTCACATCCCACTTCCGCCAGGCAAGACCCGGAGCAGAGATGCACGTTGTGCTGCTCGACGGATGGCGAAGCAACGCCATAGCCGACCCTGAGCATTGGCAGACGCTGAAATGCATCCGTTGCGGAGCCTGCATGAACACATGCCCTGTGTACCGCCGCTCCACAGGCGCAAGCTACACGTTCTTCATACCCGGGCCCATCGGCATCAACCTCGGCATGCTGAAAGACCCACGCAGGTACCACGACAATGTGTCGGCATGCTCGCTCTGCATGAGTTGCGACAACGTATGCCCGGCTGAAGTCAACCCCGGCTCTCAGGTCTACGTGTGGCGCCAAAGTCTCGACAATATAGGCAAGGCCAACAAGATGAAGAAAGTAATGTCGGAAGGCATGAGTGTTCTTTTCAATCATCCCTCACTTTACAATGCGGCGGTTGGATTCGCTCCACTGGTCAACTACGTGCCCGACTCCATGACACATATCGACAACCTCAACCCGTGGGGCATAGGCCATACCAAACCCGAGTTCGCACAAAAGAGTTTCCACCAATTGTGGAAAGACATCAAAGAATAACTGTCACCCTTTCATAGCAGGAAGGTCAAAACAGAGATGGTCCCCGGGAGTTAGACTAATAACTTTCGGGGTTCATCATTATCTTATAGTATCTGCAATCACATCCTGCCCGCTAGAGTTCAGTCCTGGTCCGCCACCGGCAATGTATCCGCGGCTTTCGCCCGATGCCCAGGGTGATACCCAAAAGGCATAAAGGTCGCCGTTCTTAATGTAGAACTTGGCACTTACAGTGCGTCCTGCCAGTTCTGCCACATCCTTTTCTGTCTTCCATGTAATCATCTGCTTCGTTTTGTCGGCATTCTGCATGGCTATGCATTCGGCTTTGGTGAAACCCGGAATGGGATTGCCGTCAGCGTCGAGCAACTCCACACGCAGCGAAGCCCCTTTCGCTTTCAGGTCGGCATTCACAAAGAAGTATCTGCCGTCGAACGTCAGCCTCTCTGTCGTGATGTATCCTTCCTTCTTATCGGCATGCAGCGATACGAACCCGTCGCGACGCAGAGTAGCGAGTCCGGTAGATGTGTAGCTGTCCCACATTATGTTGTTCAGCCGTCGGCCCGAACAGTAGAAGTAGAGCGAATCGCCCACGATGAGCGGTGTCCCGTTTATTGATTGCACATTGCCCCAGTTCCATGCCCCTTCGGTCTCGTTCACGTTCATGAAAGGTTGGTGCGACGGGCGTGCAAAATGAAAACCGTCACGGCTGTAGCCCAGCTCAATCACATTGCGCTTCTGTATGCCGTCGCGCTTGCAGACATTGTTCTCCGGTCCGCACCAGGCGGAATACTGTCCAAGCATGATGCTCTCATAGGCAATGCAGTCGAAGTTATAGATGCCGGGCTTGACCTCGGGATATTTCGGGTGGCGCAGTTCCTTGTCGTCGGGAGTGAACCAGAAGCGCACGTTCTGATCGTCGTTCTGCCAGTTGGGTCGATGCGCGACACTCACCAACGTCTCTGCATTCGCATTCTCAATGTAGTAGCGCGAGCGGAAGGAGACTGGTGTCTCGCCTCGCATGCTTATCACCCAACGCCGTGTGAACGGGTTGAAGAAAGCTGTGGTGCGGTCTTCCACTTCGCCCGACTGTGCCACACCACGGCCCCAGTGTCGTCCGTCGGGTGAGTATTTCAATACGAGTTGCCAGCTATACCCATTGAACCTTTTGTCGCGTGGCATAAACTGTACGACAAACATCTTCCACCGCCGTTCAGGGTTGCTCTCTTCACGGTCGAGCCATATGGTAGCGGCATCGCGGCGGCATGTGTCGCAGATGTTTGTGCCCGGCACAACATCAAGATTCACTTTGTGCCACTTCTTGCCGTCCTCCGACTCAGCATAGCAAGTATAGAACGTCTGTTTGCTCTGCTTGTGCATCATGCCTGCTCCGGCAAGATACCACATCTTGAAGATGCGTTCCTTGTCGTCGTACCATATTCCGTCGCTGAACGGAGCGGCGTAAGGTGCGCCATCGGTAGTCTTCTCCCATTCTTCGCTTGGCTCCAGCACCGGGTTGCCTTGATAAAAGTCCGGAGTATGGTAAACGCTCTTCAGATTGGTTCGGGCAATGAGAAACGAGTCGACAAAAAGTTGCCGCCCATTGTTTATCGGCATCACCGAAGGCTTGTCAGTCAAGTATGGCACAGGCATCTCTTTGGCCACTGTCGGCAAACCGTAGCGTGGCGGCCATTCGGCTGGCAAGATGATGCCGTTGTTAAGTGTCTGTGCCGTTGCCTGTATCACGGCACAAGCAAGAATCATTGCTTTTATTATTGCCTTCATAATTTTAACCCGTGGGCGGAATAGATTTAAGTTGGGATACATCAGTAAAGAATTGCACATGTGAAATCATTATACGCACAACCTCTGCACAAAATTCGTCAAAATGCGTGAGATATGCAAGCAATTATCAGAAAATCTTGCGGTTACTGCAACCTTGCCCTTTATCACCCATTCAACTTATTGATTATCATTTTTTTTTAGAATCATCGAACGCAAAGCTCCAAAAGCTTAACACAACGGAACTATATGACATGGGGTGACATCATACGGCATGAGTTTCGTATGACATACAGAGCCCTAGCCATCCCTACCCGCCCCTGCCAAGCATCATGCCAATCACCTCTTGATACATACCTCTCCCTCCCCTGGGTTGGGGAGGGATACAGGGAGGGGCCGGCATTCTCATGTGCGATGAAAATTCTTAACAAAAGGCTCTCTAAAAATCGATTTTTTTGAAAAACTTATCCTCTCGTGCGCATTTGAGCGATTTTTGCGCCATTTTTATAATAGTCTCATAGTCAACCGATTGTATTTTTTAAGGTCTCAAATGTGGCTGGATTTTGA
>CAZXGQ010000077.1:0-18373 GCA_964640415.1 uncultured Prevotella sp. | reverse complement strand
CAACCAACTGCAGCAACAAAGCAACCAACTGCAGCAACAAAGCAACCAACTGCAGCAACAAAAAGGGCAACTGCAGCATACGGCAAGAGCACTTGCATCAAATGGCATGACAGCTTCGCAAATAGCGGCCATCATGGGCATAAGCGAAGCCGACGCAGAGTCATTGTTAAAGTAAAAGGGCTTTTTGGGGTCGTCACCACCGTTTCACAACCAGCCCATTACCATCGGAGTTCCACGATCGGCACTTTCCAAAATCAGAAGGTGCCGATTTTCTTTATATCTTCCTCAAAGGTCTCCTTGTCGTTGATTGCACCTCTCTTGATGTGGGCGCGATAGTTGTAGATGGTGTTCACACTGTAATGCAGAAACTCGGCTATCTTGCCACTGTCGGTTATTCCAAGGCGTATCAAGGCAAAGATGCGCACGGGGGTGGTAAGTCTGTCGTCTTGCGGCTGCTCTATGCGCTCCTCGGGCCTGAGGAGTGCATTGAACGACTCGAAGAAATGGGGGAAGAGGTGGAGGAAGGCAGAATCGAAATTGGCATAGAACGCCTCCAACTCGTCCTTGCCGTCCTGCGGCCGCGTCATCTCGTAGAGCTCGGCATATTGCTTGGTCTTGATCTTGTTGTTCACCTTCTTCCGCAGAACCTCTATCTTGTTGATATAATCGGAGCAAAGCCGCATAAACCGCCCCACATACTCCTCTTTCACGCGATTGGCATCGGCCAGTTCCTTGTTTACCGCAGACAAGCGTACATTTGCCGCCGAGAGCTGACTGTTGAGCGACTCAAGCTGCACGTTGAGCTCCTGCAACCGGCGGTTGGAGCTTGCCAGTTCGTCCTTCGCCACGGCGAGCCTCTGCCGTTGCCTCACTACATAGAAGAAGCCGAAGAGCAGCACCACGGCAAGCACGCTGATGACGCTGAGGGCAATGTTCTGCTGCAGGTTGTAGCGGTCATTCTCGGCCTTGTATTTGCCTGCTATGTCGGCAAGCAGCGGGGCTATCTGCGCCAGTCGCTGGCGTGAGCCGAACCTGGTGGCACAATTGCATGTGTAGTTGATATACTTGTAGGCCCTGTCCACTTTGTTGGCCACCATCAGCTGGTTTGCCATCTCCCACATGGAGCCTTGGTCCAGCACACCGTTCCTGATGTCGGTGAGCACCGACTGCCCCAGCCAGTACATCATACGCGTGGAGTCGTTGCCATGCTTGTAGGCGAGGTACCGGTAGAGCGTGACGAGGGCATAGGTGTAGGAGCCTTCCTCCACGTGGCGCATCCACTCGTCGTTGATGCGCAATGCCTCGCGCCACTTTTCGGGGGTCAGCTTTTGCAGTTGGCGGTATTGGAACACGGCATTGTCGGTTGCCGGAAGGTTGGCATACATCAGCGTGCGGTATCGCGCCTGCATCTCTTCATATTGCGCCTTGGTGTCGGCAAAATTACTGTAGTATGCCATCTCGCCATACACATGGGTATAAGCCTGGAAATACCAGCCCTTGGCATCCTTGCTGACGCCAGTGGTGTCTATGCTGCGTAGCGTCCTGAGCGACTCCACGTAGAATCCGGTGCTGGAATGGCGCAAGGCAATGAGCGACTTGCACTTGCACAAGTCCGCTTCGCGGCCTTTCATCCGCGAAACGATGCTGACGCAACGGTTCAGGAAATATATTGCCGAATCGCTGACAAAAGGCATATACTGCTCATAAAGGCTGAAAGAAACTCTATAGCGTTCGCCATCAGTTCTTGCCTTTGCCAACTGTTGCTTCAGTTTGCTTATCTGCCGTTCCCTCTTTTCCACATACGCAGACGAGTTGTCCACCGCCTTGTCTATCTGGCGGAGCAGCGAGTCGACGCTTTGCCGCGTCTGCGCGTGGCAGGCAAGCAAATGAAACGTGAGACAAAGAGTCGTGGCGAGTATGGTCTTGATACGGCTATAGGTTTTCGTCATGTTCCCTTAATTTCTTTCCGCTTACAAATTTATGAAAAGATAATAACCTATGCAAGAATAGAGGCGAAAAAAGAATTATTGGTGCTTGTCATGATTTTGTCGCGGTTTCACCGTAATCGTGTTGCGTCGCCACTGCGCAAAAACACTGCCCTAATTGCAGGGCTCTTTTCCTCACTCGCGCCGCCTCCGCGCCAGGAAAAACTGGCGGCCGAAAAGGAAGAAGAGCAGCACGCCGGCGGCGTTCTCCACTGCCACCATCCAGAAGGCGGCAGTATAGCCCCAATGCTCCGCCACCACACCGCCCAGAAGGCAGCCTATGCCGAAGCCGAGGTCCCAGCCGGTAAGGATGCTGGAGTTGGCGGTGCCGCGCTCATCGTGGCGCGCCACCGCCACAAACATGTTGAGGAAGGCGGGATAGAGATGGCCGTTGCCGAGACCTATGCACACGGCCGAGAGATAGTAGGCTATGGGGTGCGGCACGGCTACAAAGAGGATGAAGCCCACGAGCGAGAGGCACATGCCCTCGGCTGCGTTGTGGGTGAGCTTGCCTTCGCGCAGAGCCTTGCGTCCCTGCAGGCGCGAGAGGAACAGACCGCTGGAGAGTATGGCGAAGTAGGTGCCCGTGCCGCCCGTTATGCCGAGCGTCTCCTTGCTGTAGATGGCGAGATAGTTGCTTAGCGTGCCCCAGCAGAAGCCGAACATGGCTATGTTGACCGCAAGGAGCCATGCGCGGGTAAGGAAGAAGCGGTCGAGCGATATCTTGCTCTTGTTTTTCACTATCTCCTTCTCCGGCAGGTGCAGCGTTCCGGCTATCGCCACCGAGAGTCCTGCCACGGCAAAGGCTATCCAGAACAGTGCGGCATAGCTGCCCATGGCATCGTGGAGCCAGATGCCAACCGAGGGTGCAATGGCCATGGCAAAGTTGTTGCTCAGACCGTAGAGCCCTATGCCCTCGTTACGCCGCGAGGCCGGCAGCACGTCGATGGCACAGGTGCTGTTGGCCACCGTCACGGCTCCGAAGGGTGCACCGTGGATCGTGCGGCAGATGGCGAACATCAATATTGTGCCGGCGGCGATATAGCCGGCGAAGCACACGAAGAATGCCGTGAGACACACCATGAGCACCTTCTTGCGCGAGAAGCTGTCGACGACGTATCCGCAGAATGGCCGCACGATGAGCGCCGCCACGGTGTAGCCGCTCAGCACAATGCCTATCACGTCCTTGGTGGCCCCGAACTCCTCGCTGAGGTACAGTGGCAACAGAGGGGTGAGGAGATAAAAGGCGAAATAGAGCAAGAAATTGGTAGTCATCACCTTGATGTAGTTGGCGTTCCAGAGTCGTTCGGCGACTTGTGCGATAGTCTGGTTACTTGGTTGCGTGCTTTCTTGTGCCATTGTTTTATGTTTGCGCTTCGTAGGCCTTGTGGCCTTTCCGTCTGCAAAATTAAGAAAAGATAATGACCTAAGCAACTTTAAGTCCTATCTTGCCTTTTCAATGTCAAGTAGTTTAAATTCCTCATTATTCGTGCGGGCCCATTCATCCCATCCTTCGTATAATGATTTTAGCAATGGACTTGGATGTGTACTTAATAATTTTGACAAATAAATATTACGCAAAGTCCCCTCAAGGACCATATTGCTTAAACTATCACGAAGTTTATTGATATCTTTCTTATTCTGTCCTTTTGCACATCCTATAATCAATACAAAGCCCAGAAAAAAATACAATATTTTTTTCCATAGAAAAAGAATACAAAAGGAAAAATTAGTATTCATTGCAAGGACCGGTATTGAACCGGCCTCTGCAATGAATAGGAATGTCACATCACAGGCAAGATAAACCGTGTGATGTTAATGCCGCTTGCTTGCCATTACAGCCTTGCCTTCAGCAGTTCCGGCAGGATGCGGGTCTCGTCGGCCACAGGCACGCCCGCAGCCTCAAGGGCCTTTATCTTGCCCTCGGCCGAGCCCGAACCGCCCGAGATGATGGCGCCGGCGTGGCCCATCTGCTTGCCCGGAGGAGCCTGACGGCCAGAGATGAACACCGCCACGGGCTTGGTGACGTGGGCCTTGATAAACTCAGCCGCACGCTCCTCGGCATCGCCACCAATCTCGCCGATCATGGCTATGGAGTCGGTTTCAGGATCGTCTTGGAACATCTGCAGCAGGTCCTCGAAATAGATACCCACCACGGGGTCACCGCCAACGCCCACAGCCGTAGAGATGCCGAGACCGCTCTCCACGAGGTCGTAGACCACCTCATAGGTCAGCGTGCCGCTGCGCGAGATAACGCCCGTGTGTCCCTGCTTGAACACGCCTGTGGGCATGATGCCCACCATCGACTTGCCCGGAGAGATGAGTCCGGGGCAGTTGGGGCCTACGACCTTCACTCCCTTCAGGCGGGCATAGTTTTGTGCCTCAACAGCGTCGAGCACGGGCACGCCCTCGGTGATGCACACCACGAGCTTCACGCCGCCGTCGATGGCCTCGAGCATGGCGTCCTTGGCGAACGGAGCCGGGACGAATATTATTGATGTATTGGCGCCTGTGGCTGCCACGGCCTCCTTCACGGTGTTGAACACGGGTATGCCGTCAACCTCCTGACCGCCCTTGCCGGGCGATGTGCCGCCAACCACTTGAGTGCCATACTCCTTCATCTTGGCAGCGTGGAAACTGCCGTCGCGTCCGGTGATGCCCTGGACGATGACCTTTGTATTGTTGTCTATAAGTACGCTCATTGTCTTGATTGATTAACTTCGTTAATGTTCTGTCTTATGTTGTGCACGTGTCACCTGGCGTTGGATATCTCCACGGCCTTGTGACCGGCTTCAGCCATCGACGTGGCTACATTGAAGTGGGTTCCCTTCAGTATCTCACGGCCCTCAGCCTCATTGGTTCCGGTGAGGCGGATGACGATTGGTATGTCGGTGTTCACCACCTTGAGAGCCTCAAGCAGACCCTTGGCCACGTCGTCGCAGCGCGTGATGCCGCCGAAGATGTTGATGAGGATGGTGTTGACGTGCTTGTCGGAGATGAGGAGCTTCATGGCCTCGACAATCTTCTCGGGGTTCGACGATCCGCCGATGTCGAGGAAGTTGGCAGGTTCGCCGCCATAGAGCTTTATCATGTCCATCGTGGCCATGGCAAGGCCCGCGCCGTTGACCATGCATCCTATCTTGCCGCCGAGGTTGACATAGCTGAAGCCGTGCTCCTTGGCCCACTGCTCTTTCTTCTCGTCCTCATCGGGTTCGAAGCATTCCTTCACGTCCTGGTGGCGGAAGAGGGCGTTGTCGTCGAATGTCATCTTGGCGTCGATGGCCTTCAGCGTGCCGTCCTTGAGCATGACGAGCGGGTTGATCTCAACAAGCGATGCGTCTTTCTCCACAAAGAGCTTGTAGATGGCCTTGAATATCTTGGCGGCCTGCTTCACCTGTGCCTTGTCGTCGAAGAGCTTCCATGCGGCTTCGTTGGCCTTGAAGTCGGCCATGCCTATCGTCGGGTCGATGATGATTTTCTCTATCTTCTCGGGGGTCTCGCGTGCCACTTGCTCGATGTCCATGCCGCCAGAGCGCGACATCATCATCATGGGGCATTTCGACTTGCGGTCAACGAGTATCGACACGTAATACTCTGCGGCTATGTCCACGGCCTCTGACACGAGCACGCGGTCTACGGTATAGCCCTTGATCTGCATGCCGAGAATGGCGTTGGCCTTCTCGCGTATATCCTCTTCGCTCGTGCCGAGCTTCACGCCGCCTGCCTTGCCGCGGCCACCGGTGTGCACCTGTGCCTTCACCACCGCCTTGTCACCGCCTAAGGCGCGGTATGCCTCCACGGCCTCGTCGGCAGTGCGGCAAAGGTAATGCCGGTCGACAGGCACGCCATACTTCTCGAAGAAGCCCTTGGCTTGATATTCGTGTACTTTCATGTAATTATTGGTTTATAAGATAAATAGTTATTGTCATTCTCGCTTCCCCAACGTTCAGCAAGCCAACGTTCGTCGCTGGCTGTCATAGACAAAGACTGGAGAAAGCTCCACAGTTTGTTTATAGCTAAGGTCGTCATGATTATATAACTCATGTGATTTGCAATTATGTTTAGTGTCGCCGGTCTTACCACTTGCCGTCAGTCTGTGCCTTGGCTATATATGGTTTGCCGTCCTTCCACGACGGCTTCACGGTAACGGTGGAGCCGGGCTTGATCCATCCCCACCGCCGGGCTGAGTCTTGCTGTTGAAGAACCATGCCGTCACTGAGCACGTGAGGCAGGCGGAGCGTAGCCCTCGACGCGACACACGTCATAAGGGCTATGATAAACATAGATAGTTTTCTCATGGTTAAAGTCTTTTGTCACCCCCAAAATGGGGTCAATGATAGGCTATGTAGGGGCAAAGTTAGACAAAAATAAACAAAAACGTTGGCTTTTGTTTGGTTGTTTTACATAAAAAGTTTAACTTTGCACCGCATTAAAGGAAGAAGTATGCTTTGCATGCACTTCCGTAGTGCAACTGATTGTCGTATGGTGTAATGGTAGCACAACAGGTTTTGGTTCTGTTTGTCGTGGTTCGAATCCGCGTACGACAACCTTCAAAAAAAGCCAATTGCTTGAACTTCAAGCGATTGGCTTTTTTGTTTCTCGGAATATCACGATATGTTTTTATTTTTCAAGTAACCATTTCCATACTGGTATTACATCTATGCCTTCTGTTGACAGCTGCCATACATCAGTTTCATCATAGGTTATGATGTAGCAATGCTTGCACGGTAGTATTTTGCGAATGGCCAACAGAGCTTTTACTTCTCTTTTTCTGGTTTCTTCATCGAGAATGGAGTACGACACCTGTATGGCCGTTTCACTCTCAGGGATATAAAAATCCACTTCTGTGCTTTTGTTGTAGAAAAACACAGCATCTTCACGACCATATTTGCGTATCAGGTTTGTACCCACTAAGTTCTCAAGTAGGGACGTATCTGCATCTATCAAAAACAAGTCGAGTATTCCATTGTCGAGAAAGTAATATTTTGCATTGCTCTCTTTGTCGGCCAATTTCGATGCAATATTAGTTACTTTTGCGATGAGCCATGATGCTTCCATATACTCCATGTATTTCACCGCTGAGGTAGTGCTCAGTTTTGCGCCGGTAGAAGAAATGATATTGGCTATTCGGTTGAACGATATAGGCTGCTTCACGCTTTCTGCTATTTTCTTTATCATCACCTTCAGTCCGAATACATTGCTTATTCCGTTTCTTACCACAATATCGCCCAAGTATATCTTCTGATATACGCTCAACAGATAGTCTCTTTTCGATTTCATCGTAACGGCTTCGGGAAATCCTCCGTGATGAATGTAATCTTTCAAACGGTTCATCACACGAGCTTTCCCTTCAGTGGTGATAAGCGACAACATATCGTAAGGCACTTGCCATGCGTCGAGAAATTCGGCAAAGCTATAAGGATATACGTTTACGGGAATATATCTTCCGCCCAATGTGGTTTGTATATCCGAACTGAGCATCTTTGCATTGCTTCCCGTTATGAATACTTTATATTTGTTGTCGGCCAACCGTCTGGCAAATTTCTCCCAACCGGCAATGTTCTGAATCTCGTCTAGAAAAAGCATGGGACGCTTGCCGTATATCTCATAATGGGCTTCAAGTATGAGATTGAAATCCATGGCCGTAAACCCTTCCAAACGTTCATCTTCAAAGTTCAGGTACAACATCTCGCTCCAGTCATGGCCTTCTGCCAGCATTTGTTGCATTCGCTGGTAGAGCAAGTAAGATTTGCCTGCTCGCCTTATGCCTACAAGGATGTAGCGGCCGAACCCTTCAAAGGATATGTCACGAGGTTTTACTTCGTGTTCTTCCACTTCATTCTGGCTCTCAACCATGATTTTCTGCAACAGTAATTTATCCATGCTTTTATTGTTTTGTCCAATCAATTGGACAGTTTTTCGCTGTTTTTGTCCAACCGTTTGGATAATTCTACATCGTTTTTATCCATTCCGTTGGACAAAATTATATATTTTTCCATAAATGGAGGTAAAGTCTTGTTGTAAAAATATTAAATTGGATGTTATTTTCTCTGTCTTATTTGTTGTAAAGGTGCTTCCACTCTTCCCGCTTATTAATCTCTGCTTTTTAGGGCGACTGATTATCTCTCCCTTAAGGGATTAAAATACCCGGAAGTGGAAAATCTGCGACATAAGTTGGTTTATAATGTGGAAATGTATAACTTTGCGCAGAATACGTCAACATGACGGACAGAACAAAACATTTAATCAAGAACACACGACATGAACTATTTTATTATCGTAAACGGCGCACAACAGGGTCCTTACACCATTGAGGAACTGCGCCAACGCCACATCGACTCATCCACACTCGTATGGACTGAGGGCATGGCACAATGGACTCCGGCATGGCAGGTGGAAGAACTCAGGACGCTCTTCAATGAGAACGCCGACAACAGCTTGGACGGCATCCCTACCCCACCGCCAATGCCCGGCGACATCAACGGAGCGGGATACAATAACGCTGCCGGCAACGCACAGTATGGCCAAGGCGTCGGGCAGCCAACAACCGCCAACATGCAACCCGCCCCACCTGCCAAGAAGAGCAAGAAGGTGGGCACTTGGATCGGTGCGGCTGTGGTGGCACTGCTGCTCGTCATGGCCATGACCAACCCGTCGATAGACACTCACAAGCAGATAGTGAAGGAAAACATTACCAACGGTGTGGAGAAAGGACTCAGCGAGAGCGACAGCGACGCCAACGGCAACCCTCTGCGGGCCTTTGGCACAGCAATGGTGAAGGCCTTGGCTACACCTTTTGTCAATGCTGCCATCGACAACATGCTGCAGTACCACAACTACCTCTTCTGGTCGACAACGACTATCGACCTGCCCGACACCGACACCGGCGAGGTACTGAAAGCCAAGACCGTACGCACATCGTTCGGCATTTTCGGCAAGGTGTTCACCTCCGATGAGGACAACGTTGCCAAGGCAATATCGAAAGTGGTGAACGAAGGCAACACCACGTCTGACCAGTCGGCTACAACCGACGACAACACCGACGACACAGATGCATCATCAGCAACCGACAATGTTGACGACAACACCGACGACTTTGCATCGCAAGTAACCGACAGCGTGTTGTCTATAGGCACCAAGGTTGGCAAGAGCGTAGCAAAGCAGGTCGGCCACGAGGTCGGACGTCAGATAAAGAAGGAGATCCGTCAGAACACCGACAGCACCACAGCAAGCGGCTTGGGCAAGATCGTGGATGCCGTGGAGAGTTTCCTGAAAGGCCTGTAAGCAAAATCTGGCAGGAATTGTTGGTGTCCGGCAATTTACTCATATCTGTGTAAGATGTTGAATGCGGCACCTTTGTATCGGCTCTTGGTGTGTAGGGCTTGCACCTATGTTGTTTAGGGGCCTCGAATAGGGCCAATGTGCATAACCGGTGACCGAAGGGGACCTGCGGCAACCCGGAAAACAAAGCAGGCGTCCCCGAAGAGGGCGAATACTCTCATAAGATATTGTTGATGAGAATGTTCGCCCTCTTCGAGGACGCCTTTATTAATGTGCGTAAACCGCTGGTTCAGCTCGCGTTGCTCGCTTCACCGGCGGTTATGTAAAGTTAGCCGTCTTCGACGACTTGGTTCTTGCGTTTTTTATATTTTCAGTATCAATACTCGTCCACGTTCTGCGCCTTGCGGTAAGCGTCGAGTTCCTTCTGCAGCTGCTTTGTTATCTTCTCGTAGCCGGGCTTGCCGTAAAGGTTGTTCACCTCGTGAGGGTCGCTCTGCAGGTCGTAAAGCTCGTTGTAGTTCACCGTCGAGTCCTTAGGCTCGAAATATCCTATGCCTATGAGCGACTTGAGGGTTGCGTTCTCCACCGTTCCCTCCTGGCCCTGGTACTTGTTCTCAGGCACGGCATCGAGTCCGCCCTTGCCGTAGAAGTGAATCAGCTTGTAGCGGTCGGTGCGCACACCGTCGTGCTTGCGCACCATGTGGTACGTCGGGTAGTCGTAGAAATGGTAGTAGATGCTCGTGCGCCACTTCTTCTGCGCGTCGCCGTTGTCAAGCACCGGCAGGAGCGAGCGTCCCACCATCTCCTTCGGCTTCTGCACGCCGGCGAGGTCGAGGAATGTCGGCGCATAGTCGATGTTCTGCACCAGCTTGTGGCACACGCTGCCCGGCTTGGTGTGTCCGGGATAGCTTATGATGAGCGGTGTGCGCAGCGACTCCTCATACATGAAGCGCTTGTCGAACCATCCGTGCTCGCCCATGTAGAAGCCCTGGTCTGAGGTGTAGACGATGATGGTGTTGTCGGTAAGTCCGTTCTTGTCGAGATAGTCGAGCACACGGCCCACGCTCTCGTCGACGCTGGCAATGACCGACATATAGTCGCGTATGTAAGCCTGGTACTTCCAGTTGTCGAGGTCCTTGCCCTTGAGGTTAGCCTCCAGCAGTTTGCGGTTGCGGGGGAAGTAATAGCGTCCCCAAGCCGAGCGCTGCGCCGGCGTCATGCGGTTTATCTCGCCCATGAGCGCGTTGTAGGAGTCCTTGCTGTCCTCGTTGTTGAGGTCGAGCATCTCGGGCACCTTGAAGTCCTGCTCCCAACGCATGTGCTTTGTCACCGACATCTTCTGCGTGCGCGCAGCCGACCCGCGTGTGGCGTAGTCGTCGTAGAACGTCTCCGGCATGGGGAACTCCACGTTGTCGTACATGCCGAGATACTTCAGGTTGGCCTGCCAGTTGCGGTGCGGTGCCTTGTGGTGAAGCAGCAGGCAGAAGGGCTTCGACGGGTCGCGGTGTTCCATGAACTCGATGGCATGGTCGGTGGTGAGGTCTGTTGAATAGCCCTCTTCAACGATAAACTTGCCGTCTGGCGTGTCGGTGCCGCGATACTGCGGATTCCAATACTGTCCCTGGTCGTTGTAGATGTGGTAATAGTCGAATCCCTTCGGGTCGCATCCCATGTGCCACTTGCCCACGACGCCCGTCTGGTAGCCAGCCTGCTGAAGCAGTTCGGTGAAGAACGTGCGCGAGGTGTCGATGCCCTCGCCGAGCTGGCGCTGGCCGTTCTGGTGGCTGTACATGCCCGTCATGAGGCAGGCGCGCGACGGCGTGGAAAGCGAGTTCTCCACGAAAGCCCTGTCGAAGAGCATGCCGCGCTGGGCTATGCGGTCGATGTTGGGCGTGGGCGCGAGCTTGGAGATGCCGTGTCCGTAGGCACTTATGCACTGGAAGGCATGGTCATCACACATTATATATACGATGTTGGGCCGCTGGGGCTCCGCCTTCTGCTGTGCCTGCACGGCGGCGGCGCAACCGGAAAGAGCCACAAGGGAAAGTATAGACTTGTTCATCTTGAATTGTTTATAGATTGACGCTTTGTTTTTAAAAATAGAGTTTCCGTTATACGATGCTGACGTGAATTCAACATGCAAGTGCAAATTTAAACATTCTTTGGGAAACATAGGTCTCTATTTATATGTTTTTTGCCCGTTGCCTGTTGATTTCACGTCAGCCCAGTCAAGCGGCATCAATCGCAGTCGTAAGTGTAGTCAGCGGTGCCGTCGGCGTTCTGCGGCCATCCCGGGTTCTGGTAGATGATGCTGTTGGAAGTGACTCCGCTACCGGTAATAAGGAACTCGCTTATTGGTATTGGCTCCAGATAGTGCTGCTTCGGGAAGGTGTAGCCGCCGTAAGCCACCGATGTGGAGCTTATCTGCAGCGGGCGCATATACTTCGACACGCTGCTCTGCGACACAAGCTCCTCTGAGCGCTGGCTTGCGCTGTACATGGTGTACATCTCGTCCCAGAGGTTGAATCCCTCGGGTTGGTAGTCGACCATGTTGTCGAGACTGCGCCAGCGCTTCAGGTCATCGAGACGCAGGCCTTCGGCTATCAGTTCGCAGCGGCGCTCGCGGCGTATGCTGTAGAGCGTGGCGTCGACGGTCTTGCCGTGTGAGTAGACGCCGAGGTCGTTCTCCTGTGTCACGTCGGTAGCGTTGATGGTCTTCTGGTAGTCCTCGTCGATGCCGGCACGCCTGCGCAGTGCACGCCAGTAGGTGTCGCACTTGCTGTCGAGCTGGCCGTAGCGCTCATAGTAAGCCTCGATGTAGTCGAGATAGCACTCGCCGGCGCGGAATATTGGCACAGCCGTTGTGCACTTGTACTGCTCCTGCTGCTTAGAGTCGCTGCTGCACCATTTCTGCAGTTCGTAACCCGTCGTAGCCTTCTCACGTCCGCTGTTGTAGATGGCGGGGCGGTGGTAGTAGACGGTGTCGTTGACATATCGTCCGCCTTCCTGACGGGTGTTGATTATGGAGCCGGCAGCACGCACCGAGCCGGTGAGTCGCGGGTCACGGTTCTGGAACTCGTAGTAGCTTATGCGGTCGCCCTGATAGCCTGAGCCTGGAGCATAGATAGGCAGGCCGTTGGTCATGAGGAACGTGTTGACGAGGGCACGGGTAGCGTTGCAGCCGCCGCCGTTCTTCAGATAGGCCGAGCAGCTGTGTGCCAACACACCGTTCTGATAGTAGCGTGCGAGAATCACCTCGTCGTTGTCGGCGAAGGCATCGGTAGAGACAAACATAGCCTGGTAGTCGCTGTCGAGCTGGCGTGCATCGGCCACCTGCTTTGAAGCGCTGATGGCCTCGTCGAGGAAGAAGTTGACCTCAGCCTCGGCCGACCCGGCCTTGAAGGTGAAGTCGGGCCATGTGGTCTTGCCCGGCCACTTGCTGTTGCCCGGCACGAAGCACGTTCCGGCATGATAGCGTTCCCATGTGCCCTCGTAGAGAGCCACGCGTGCCTTGAGGGCCAGGGCAGCATCGCGGCAGATACGTCCCGACTCGGGAGCCTTTGCCTGCAGATAGCTGGTGGCCGTGTCGAGGTTGCAGAGTATGAATCGTGCCACCTCGTTGCGCGGGTAGCGCTTGCTGTTGGCGGTCAGGGTAGTCTGGTCGTCGGGCAGCATCTCGGTGACGATGGGCAGGTCGCCGAAGTTGCGCAGCAGGCGGAAATAATCGTAGGCGCGCAGGAAGTAAGCCTCGCCCAGATAGTGCATCTGCATGGCATCGCTCTCGCTCAGTATGCCCGCCTTCATGTTTGAACGCGTCTTGTTGATGAAGTAGTTGATTGAGCGCAGGTTGGAGAAGTCCCACTCCGAGCTTGCCACCTGCACCGTCTTCTTGTCGCCCTTGTAGAAGAGCGACTGTGCCGACGAGGAGCACTGGTTGTCGCTTGTCACGTCCTCAGAGTAGAGACCGCCCCACAGTTCCTTGTTGGTGGGCAGAATGCTGTAGAGGTCGTTGACGAAGAGCTTCAGGTCGTCGGCCGTCTTGAAGTATGTTGTCTCGTTGCCGAAGTCGAGCGGCTCGCGCTCCAGAAAGCTGTTGCACGATGCGAGGAGCATGGCCGAAGCCGCAATGAATAGACATTTTATCTTTTTCATCTGTATATGTCGTTAGGATATAGAATGTGTTAGAACGTTATCTCGAGACCGGCAGAGTAGGTGCGGTATTGCGGATAGGTCTTGCCGGCTCCATATTCGTCGGAGTTGCTTCCGATGGCTTCGGGGTCGAAGATGCGCAGCTTGGTCCATGTGAGGAGGTTCTCGCCTGAGAAGTAGATGCGTCCCTTCTTTATCCACTTGGCCCACTTTCTGTTCTGCGGCAGGTTGAAGCCAATCTGCAGGTTCTTCAGTCGCAGATAGCTTGCGTCTTGCAGGAATCGGTCGCAGGTCTGGATATTGTTCTGGTCGATGCGCAGACGTCCGTAGTAGGAGTCGAGGTTGGCGCCGAGTGCCGAACCTGCATAGCGGAAGTAGTCGAGGTGGTCGGTATAGAGCGAGCGCTGCCACTCGCGTGCGAATCCGAAGAACGTGGCACTGCCGCTGAAGAAGAAGTCGCGCTTGCCTATGCCCTGGAAGAAGGCGCGTACGTCGATCCACTTCCACTGTGCCGTGAGCGTGAAGCTGTAGGCGTAGTGGGGTGTGGTGTTGCCTATTACCTTCAGGTCGCCGTGGTCGTCGAGCGTCTCGCTGCCCTTGTCCACCTTGCCGTCGTTGTTGAGGTCGCGGTACATGAGGTCGCCGCCGCCCCACTTGTCGCCGATGGCGCTCTGCGAGTGCTGTGCCAGATATTCGTACATCTCGGCATCGCTCTTTGCTATGCCCACTACCTCGTAGCCCCAGATGTCGCCATACTTCTTGCCCTCATACCATCCGCTGATCTTGTTGTCGGGCGAGTCGTACTTGGTGATGAGCGTGTTGTAGTCGCTCAGTGTGGCAGAGATGCTGTAGCTGAAGTTCTTGCCTATGCGGTCGCGCCATCCGAGCTCAATTTCCCATCCGCGTGTGCGCATCTCGGCGTTGTTGGTCTTTGGTGCGCTTGCACCGTAGAGTGCGCTCAGGGCGTTGGCGGGTCCCACCATGTCCTTGGTGGTGCGCTGGTAGTAGTCGAACGAGCCGGTGAGACGGTTGCGGAAGAAGCCCCAGTCCACACCAAGACCGATGTTCTCGATGCGCTCCCATGTGAGCGAAGCCGAGTAGGGCGAATACATGGGCAGGGTTGTGGCCTGCTTGCCGTCGAGCATCAGCTTGCCGGGATAGGTGTTCATCTGCTGGTAGTAGGGGTAGAACGATGTGGTGTTCTGGTTGCCCAGGGTGGCATAGGAAGCGCGGAACTTAAGATATTCGAAGCCAGCCTTTGCCAACGGTTTCCAGAAGCTCTCTTCGGCGATGTTCCAACCTGCCGACACTGACGGGAAGTAGCCCCAGCGCTGGTTTGTCGGGAAACGCGAAGCACCGTCGGCACGCATGTTCACCTCAAGCATGTAGCGGTTGGCATAGTTGTAGTTGACGCGTGCGAAGAAGCCGAGCGACGACCATTCGCCGTTCTTGAACGACGACAGCGTGGTGTTGCCCGCCCCCTCGCCGAGGTCGGCGTCGGTGGTGGCAAAGCGGTTTATCTTGCGGTGGTAGTATTCGCTCTGTTCACCGAGCAGGAACGTGAAGTTGTGGTCGTTGCCGAGCTTCAGGTTATAGTCGGTGTAGATGTTGGTGCTGAAATAGTTGATGCGCGTTGTGGCGTTCTCGTGGTAGGTCTCGCCGGCAGCAGGCTGCACCGAGAACGAGCCGTCGCTGTTGATGGTGTGCTTTGCGCTGACGCCCTCGAGCACGAGGATATATTCCGGCTCACCGCTTGGCTTGTCTACGGTCACGGGCAGGAAGTCGCGCGAATAGGGGTTCTTCTCTATGCGGCTGTTGAGCTCGAAGTGCAACTTCCAGTCTTTTATGGGTTCCACCACGATGTTGGCCTGGTTGTAGAGCTGCCGGGTCTTGGTGTCCTGGCGTCCGCCGTTGAGCATCGACGGTATGAGCGACTCGCCAGAGTACTGTCCGTTGGGCAAGATGGTGACGGCGAGCGGAGCGCGGCGTCCGAGGTTGTGGTAGAACAGGCTGTTGAGAGCCGACGGCTTGTCGTTGTCGATGTCGATGTAGCGTGTAGACCAGTTGACGGTGAGCCATTTGGTGAACTTGTAGCCCAGTTTGCCGTTGAAGGTCATGCGGCGGTATTGCTCGTCGGCATAGTTGAAGAGACCCGTCTGGCCCATGTAGTTGGCCGAGGCATAGTAGGTAAGGTTCTTGTAGCCGCCGTTGAGGGTGACGTTGTGTTCCTGCGACGTGGTGTGGTCTTTCAGGTAGGTGTCATACCAGTTGGTGTTGCCGAACGCCATCTGGTTCGACTTCCACTTGTCGTCGTTCTCGTAGGCTTCGGTACCGTATTCCAGTTCACCGCGCTGGTAGGCGAGAATCTTGTTGAGCTGCGACTTGCCGAACGGTGCCGTTCCGCCGGTGTTGGTGTAGGCGTCGTTCACCATGAGTGCGAAGGTGTAGCTGTCGACGGGGTTTGGCACGCTGATAGGCTGCTTGATGTTGAGGTTGGCGCGGTAGTTGACGCTGAAGCCCTTCTTGCCGCTCTTCGTGGTCACGAGGATAACGCCGAACGGAGCGCGCGAACCGTAGATGGAAGCCGAAGCACCGTCTTTCAGCACAGAGATGTTCTCGATGTCGTTGGGGTTGATGGTCGACAGGTCACCCTCCATGCCGTCGATGAGCACGAGCGGAGACGAGCTTGAGCCCTCGCCGATAGAACCGATACCGCGGATGTTGATGTTCATCTCGGTGCCGAGTCCGCCGCCGGCATCGTTGGAGATGTTAAGACCGGCAATGGTACCCTGCAGTCCCTGCACGGCATTGCTGATGGGTCGGTCGGTGAGCACGTCGTTGCCAATGGTCTTCACGGCACCCGTGGCGTTGACCTTCTTCTGTGTGGCGAAACCCACGATGACGGTCTCCTCCAGCACGTTGGCAATGGGCTTGAGGGTTATGGTGAGGTTGTGCTTGGTGCCCACCTTCTGCTCACACTCCTCGTAGCCGATATAGGATACCTGGAGCACCGACGATGCGCCTGCCACGGTCAGCGAGAACTTGCCGTCCATATCGGTGACGGTGGCTGTCTTGGCGTTTTTCACGCGCACTGTGGCGGCGGGCACACCCTCACCGTTTTCGTCTATCACCACACCGGTAACCTTTACCTGTGCAAGAGCGGGCAACGAAAGCAGCACGCAGCATAATATAAGAAAATATTTTTTCATGTCTTCTAAACTGTCTTTTTGGAATAATGGCTGTGTGTCTATACAACTCTTTATTTGTCTCTCTCTCCGCTCTGGCTGAAGCGCAGGCGCACCAGCACGGTGCTGTCGTTGGTCATGATGTCCTGCACGGCTGTCACCGCACGCTTCTTGTTGCGGTTGCGCAGCACGCGGAAGTACACATATCCGTCGCCGCCGCCCGATGTAGACGTAGAGCCGGTGAGCAGATTGTAGTTGAAGTACCACTGAGCCTTGCCACCTGCCGACGGCACGGGGGCCTTCCACTGGGCATTGCTCTTGAGGGTTATGGTGAAAGTATCGGCCTTAGAAGGCAGCATCATCACCTCATATTCGCTGAATTTTGCCGTGATATTGCCGTCATGCCATGTCGTATCCGACGTGATTTGCAACTTGCCGTCGGCGCCGATGATGGGATTGCCCTGCGCATCTTTCAGCGTATCGTTCGTCACGCTGGAGTATTGATAAGTAGAATCGATGGTGCGCACAAGTTTCAGTTCGCCAGTGAAGCCTCCGGTAGAGACAATCTGCGGGTCTACTTCGAGCGTAGACTTGAGGTTGAAGTCGCCCGGATTCTTTGCAGCCTCTTTGTCGCAGGCCACTATGGTGAAGCCCGCCATGGCGATGAGAATTGCGAAAAACAGTTTTCTCATGTGTTCAATATATATTATTAGTTAGTTTATTTTTAGGTCAAATCACCTTATCACTATCTTCAGGCTCTCGGTATTGCTGCCTTTGCGCTCGGCCTTGATGATGTAGGTGCCCGAAGGCAAAGCGGCGAGAGCCATGCTGCCGTTGGCCGACGACTTCACTATTTCGCCACCAGTGGTATAGGCGCGGAGGGTGATGCCGGCGGCATTGGGCATGCTCACCGTCTTTGTGGCTTCGTCGAACGAAAGTTTGCCCTGAGCGTTGCCAGCAACGCTGCTTATGGCTGAAAGCGGATGAACGATATCTACGGCCGTAACCAGCGAGTCGACATTGGCGTTGAGCGCATACGAAGAGTTGCGCGCAATGCAGTAAGGATTGCTCACTGCGATGTCGTTGCCCATATCCCAGTAGAAGATGCCCTGCAGATTGTTGTCGACCACATACTTAGAACGGTTGTAGACCTGCTTCGGCGACATGAAATAGTAGTGATAATCGCCCATGGGAGCACTGCCGTTGAGCGACTCGTCGTTGGGATTGAGCGTGCCGTCGGCCATCAGATTGCGGTAGCCGGTGATGGGCGACACGGCCGATTCGCTGTCGTCGTAGGCCTTTGATGTAGTGGTGCTGTAAGACAGGTAAATCTTGTTGTTGGGGAAACCGTAATTCTGGAACGACTTGGTAGAGCTTTGGAAATTGCTGAACGAGAAGAATGTCTTCTGCGGACCATATTGCTGGAAAGTGAAGCCATCCACGCAACCCATATCGGCTGCAGGGAACTTGTAGGCACCATAGGCATGACACGATATCATGAAAGTCTTGCCTTCGGGCAGGGCGGCGCGAATTTCTTCGGCCAGAAGACCCAAGCTTGTCTGCGTGCCGTCCATCCATTCGAGGTCGAGTTCCACGCCGTCGTAAGGTTTCGACAGTTCGGCCAAGTCCTTGGCGAATATTTTGCGGCGGGCAGCATCGCTGATGGTGGTTTGCCATCCGGTGTGCGACGACACCGAGATGCGTATCTTGTAGCCGGTATATCCGTCGTAGGCACTCTTCATTATCTTGAGCCATTCGTCCTGCGAGTAGCTG
>CAZXGQ010000076.1:0-18520 GCA_964640415.1 uncultured Prevotella sp. | reverse complement strand
CGCGATATGGCTACTATCGCGACCCGATTTCATGGTTTTGGTGGCTGAAATTGGCTTGAAGGTGCCCTTTTTAACACTGCAGGGCCCCTTCGGCCGTTCTAGATTGTGTGCCCCCCAAGTGTTAAAATCTTGCTATAAATATTTACAATTTCGGAACTCTGAAATGCTTGCTTTATCCGCATTTTCCCGCAAATGACACTATGCTTCACCAGACATTTGGAATGATGTGTTGTTTGTCAAAAGTTTTAGGGTAGCCGCACGAATCGCGCTCTAATAGGATTTGTCGGATGCACCACTATAGCCCGGCAAGGGCTATGATATGCTGGTAAGTTTAATATTTGAAAAAGAATTTTGGGGTTCGGAACTATCTGACTATTTTTGCAGTGCATAACAAAAAGCAACTCCAAACGTTCAATGCACAAATCATGAAAAAGATCCTACTCTTCTTGAACCTACTTATGCCCGCCTCCGTGCCGGCATGTTCACAGACAGGCTATCTCAAGAACCCTACCTTCGAAAAGGTATTCAACTATGGCAAAACCGCCGGCACGAGCATTCAGGACATGGTCATCACAGGCGACACTGCCATAAGTTTCTGCCATGCCTTAAAAGAAGTGAGACTGATAAACCTCACCACGCAGCAGACTATCGGCAGGCTGAGCATCGACGAAAGCACGCCTGTGCATTGCAACACCGTCTCGTTCGGACAACGGTATGACCCGTCAGACAAATGGCCGCTTATCTATGTGGCACAATCGTCGAACCGCCACACCACAAACGTCTACCGCATGGTGGACAATGCGCTTCAGCTCGTGCAGACCATAACATGGGACGGATACAGGAACACGCTCGCCTGCTTCGACAGCGAAGACAAAAGCCACATGTATGTCATAGCCTGGAACGGACCTGACGACCGTACGCCCAACATCTTCAAGATTGCTGCACCAAGCTTTAAGGAAAGCGCAAAGACTATAGACCTGAGCGAAGAGGCCGACTACTTCCCGTTCAATTATGTCCACAAGTTTGAGGTGGTGCAAGGCGTGACCGTGAGAAACGGCATGATGTATCAGGTGAGGGGATATAAGAATGGAGGGCAGCTTGCCGTGATGGACTTGAAAGCCAAGAAGCCAGTGCAGGTCTTCAGCCTTGTCGACAACGGCATCTCGGCTGAGCCCGAAGGCATCGACTTCCAGGGCGACAAGCTCTGGATATGCGACCAGGAAGGCAACATGTTTCTTATGCAATAGTAAGTCAGGCAGCAGAAGCAGCAGAAACCATAAAAGGCATTACCACCCGTGGGTAACATAACTCCACGGGTGGCAATGCCTTATTTTTTTGCCAAATAGTTATTATTGCTGGGCCACGCCTCTCATTGTCAGGGAGATACGGTGACGCCGGTCATCCACCTCCATCACCTTCACACGCACGTGCTGATGAAGCTTCACCACCTCGTTGGGGTCGCGCACGAACTTGTCGGCGAGTTGCGAGATATGGACAAGGCCGTCTTGGTGTACGCCAATGTCGACAAAGGCACCGAAGTTGGTTATGTTGGTCACGATGCCTGGCAGTTCCATCATCGGCACGAGGTCTTCGGGAGTGTGCACACGAGGGTCAAACTCGAAGGTCTCGGCCTCGCCACGCGGGTCGCGTCCGGGCTTCTCCAGCTCCTTCATGATGTCGGTAAGCGTTGGCAGACCGACGCTCTTGGTCACGTATTTGTTAATGTTGACCTTCTTGCGCTGTTCCTGACTCTTTATGAGGTCGAGAACAGTGCAGCCACAGTCTTCCGCCATCTTCTCCACTATCGGGTAACTCTCGGGATGCACAGCAGAGGCATCGAGCGGATTCTTGGCATTGGGTATGCGCAGGAATCCGGCGCACTGCTGGAATGCAGCAGGGCCAAGGCGCGGCACTTTCTTCAGCTGGGCACGCGAGGTGAAAGGTCCGTTGGCCTTGCGGTAGTCCACAATGTTCTGTGCCAGGACGGGGCCAAGTCCGGAGACATAAGTCAGCAGGTTCTTTGATGCCGTGTTCACGTTCACGCCAACACCGTTCACGCAGAGCTCCACCGTCTGGTCAAGGCTATGCTTCAGCTTGCTCTGGTCAACATCGTGCTGATACTGCCCTACACCAATGCTCTTAGGGTCTATCTTCACCAGTTCGGCGAGCGGGTCCATGAGCCTGCGGCCTATCGACACCGCACCGCGCACCGTAACATCCTCGTCGGGGAACTCCTCGCGCGCCACCTCGGAAGCGCTGTATATGCTTGCGCCATCCTCAGAGACCACATAAGTAGGAATGTCCTTTATCTGCCGCAATATGTCGGACGTCTCTCGCGAGGCCGTTCCGTTGCCGCACGCAATGGCATCCACGCGCCATTTGCGGGCAAGGTCGTCGAACTGTTCCAAAGGCGTCATTCCGTTTCTCGCGCGACGGTCGCCCACGGCAAACACCACTGTGTGATGGAGCAGGTTGCCCTGAGCATCGAGCACGACGACCTTGCAGCCGGTGCGTATACCAGGGTCAACGCCCATGACACGTTTCTGGCCGAGAGGTGCGGCGAGAAGCAACTGCCGGAGGTTCTCCTTGAAGACAAGTATAGCCTCATCGTCGGCTTTCTCCTTGCTCAACGCAGCGAACTCATTCTCTATCGACGGTTCTACAAGTCGCTTATAGCCGTCCTCGACAGCCTCAGCCACAAGGGTCTGGCACGAGCCGAACCCGCGCACATAATGGCGCTTCAGCCTCTCCACATTGCCTTCGTCGTCGCCAGAGATGCTCACCCTGAGTACGCCTTCGGCCTCACCGCGGCGTATGGCGAGCAGACGATGGGAAGAGCAGCGGCGCAGCTCCTCGGAAAATGCGAAATAGTCGCTGTATTTCTGGGCTTTGTCGTCGTCCTTCATCTTCGGGATGACACGCGACACTATCGTCGCCTCACGCTGGAAATTGCGTCGCACCGTCTGCCTTGTACCCTCATCCAGAGATATGTCCTCGGCAATGATGTCTTGCGCACCTTTTATCGCCTGAGCCGCATCTTTCACGTCGCCCTTGACAAACCGTTGCGCAGCCATGTCGGGATAATGCTCTTTCTGTATCAAGATCAGTCTGGCCAGAGGCTCAAGCCCTTGCTCGCGCGCCACTTGGGCACGCGTCCGGCGGCGTGGCTTGAAAGGCATGTAGATGTCCTCTATCTCCGTGGCATCCCACGAATTGTCTATACGGGAACGAAGGTCGTCGGTGAGCTTGCCCTGCGACTCTATGGTCTTAAGTATTGTCTCCTTGCGCTTCTGCAGCTCCTTCAGCTTCTCGTAGAGGTCGCTCACGGCAGCCACCTGTACCTCGTTGAGGTTTCCGGTAGCTTCCTTGCGGTAACGGCTGATAAAAGGGATGGTGGCGCCGGCGTCGAGAAGTTCTATGACCGCAGCCGCCTGTTCCTGCCTGATGTTAAGGCTTTGGGATATGAGTGTGGAATATTGGTTTGTTTCTGACATTATATAATATGTGTAATAGGGGGGCTGTCTTTATTTTGCTATAATCTCACGTGCTTTCTCTATCATCGAGTCTACGCCACGGCTGATGTCGTCGGAAGCCAAGCCGACTCTTACGTCGGGGTCCATTCCGTCTTCGGTGCTGGTCATGTCGGTGTCGTATATTGGGCATGCCGAGAAGCGTATGCTCCAGCCGTTGGGCAACTCGGATGAGAAAGGCAGTCCGGCGCCGCCGCCAGTGCGGTCGCCAACAATGGTCACCTCAGGGAAGTGGCGCATGTATTTCACAAACTCGTTGGCAGCCGAGAACACCGATCGGTTGACAAGCACCACCACGGGCTTGTGCCAGCGTATGCCCTTGCCGGGCTTGAGCGTTTGCTTCTCCAGACTTGAGAAATCGTCGTGACCTTTGCCCGTCTTGTGACGCATATATCCCACGAGCATCTCCTCGTCGGTGAAGCGGGCGGCAAGGGTCTCGGCCGAGGTCAGCATTCCGCCGCCATTGTTGCGGAGGTCTATTATCAAGCCAAGGCATGGTTGGAAATACATCAGTATCTCGTCGAGGTTGCCTGAACCAAAAGTGTTCTCAAAGGTGGAAACACGCAGATAGCCAACGTTGTCGTCGAGCACACGGTACTGCATGCCGTTGGCTATGTGGTAGTCGGTGCCAAGATACGCGCGTACAAGTGAGTCGCTGTAATTCGCCGGATAGTTCTCGTGGAATCCCCAATAGCGGCTGTAATCGAAAGATGTATAAAGGTTCACGTGGCCGTCGCGCAACTCGGCGAGCATGTTGCCAAGCACTTCGAGCTGTTGGCTTTCGCTCATGCCATAATTGAATTGCGGCTGATAGACGGCATGGACGGAATCCCAGTCGATGCCTTTCTCCTTGAAGAAACAATAATGCTCGTCCATGATGCTCCACAAAGCCTCGAAGTTGCCCTGTGGTGTGTCATCGTACTCTTCCTCGGTCACGCACGAGGCAAACACGAAGGGCAAGAGAAAGGCCACTAACAATCTTAACGTTTTTCCCATAGGTCAATACCTCCATCCTATTGTCACCGCGTGGGTGTAGTGATGATACTTCAGGCTGTTTGCACTCAACTGCCTTATGTCGTTGAGATAGCCAATGGTGAATGTGGTTTTCCAAAGACGGAAGTCGAGCAAGAGCTGCTGCTGAATCTGGAAGCCCGAAGCCGGCGAAGTGAAGACCACATTGTGGTCGTAGTTGCCACGCGTGAAAATCTCGTAATAGCTTTGTCCGTAGTTTGGCGAAAAGGCAATGCCCAATAATGGCACGGAAGCCTCGTAGCGAAGAGCGAACGGCTTGCCCTTGACGCAGAACCGCCACGTGGCCATGACCGACGGGTCAACGCTCAGTGCGAGTTTCAGCTGCGCGGGATTGTTGCTGTTGCGCGTGTTGTAGAGACCGCCGAGCGTGAAGTCGCCAAGTAGTCCGAACCGCACGTTGAGCGGCGAAGGGTCTATGTTGTAGTGCCAACCAAGGCGCAGGTTGTACAAGGCACCCAAAAAGGAGTTGGCATTGCCCCGAGTGCCGGTTTTTGACACCAGCGCCTCCTGCGACACAAACGACGACCACTTGCGCAGTCGGGTGGCATCGCTGTCGCTGCACGCCACAAGTTTGCGGTTGAACCTTTCCTTGTTGTAGCGCAGTTCCAGTCCCGTTGCCTTTTCCTGCGATAGGTAGGTGTCGAGAATGTCGGCATGGCCGATGCTTATCAGGCTTGCATTCTCTTTCTGAGCCTTAAGGCTTGCGCTCACCATGAGCAAGAGCAACGTCAGAGCCACGCTGCCGACCGCACGCAAACAACCGGCCACGCTATTAAAGGAGAGTCTTATTGTGCCTTTTGTCATCAACGTGTCTTTATTGTTCTTTATCGTCGAAGAGGTTGAGCTGCCCCGTTATCTCATCGATGATTTGCTGGCGCGACTTGCCCGCATCCGGGTCAAGGTTCTCGTCGTCGTCAACCGTTGCCTTGTCCTCGTCTTGCAGCTCAGGCAGACGAAGCGGTTCCAGCTCCTCCACATTCTCCACTTGCCAGTTGCACACGCGTTTGCCCTTTGCCTTGAAGCTCTTCACTCCGACAAAGCTCTCGGCATCGATATCCATTGGCGGCCTCACACCGTCGGCTCCGCCAAAGGTCACGCGGATGTTAGGATAGACGGTGTCGGAGAGAAGCAGCAAACGGTTGCCGGCGTTGTCGCCGACAAAGTTTTGCTGTGTCTTTTTCGCGTCAAGCAGGAAACGCTTGAGATAGAGGAAGCCGTTGTTGTCGGCATCAAGCAAAAGGGCAGTCCACACCTTGTGCGGGTCATATTTCTCGATGAGCGTGATGTTGTCCTCGAAATGGTTGTTGAGGTCGAAGGTGGCAAGGTAATAGTTGCCGCCGGCGAGCATCACCAGCACCGAGTCGTCGTCGTTGAACTCGCCCAGATACTTGCCGTGGGCGTCGTAGTTGAGGCGTCGCACATCATTGTCAAACCACACCTTCCTTCCTCCGAGCGTGGAGTGACCGTGGCTCTTCAGCGTTATGCGCTTCACCGGACGCTTAGTCAGGATGTTGCCCTTCACCGTTTTCGCCTTGATGATTACTTCGGAGAAGTCTTTCTCTATGAACAGCGCCTGCCGCTTGTTCATCAAGTCGGGCTCAAGCGTCACCTTTATTATCTCCGCCTCGCCGTTGGGGTTGGCCGTGAAATAGCACACGCGCGAGCCTGGTGTGCCCACGGTGAGGTCATACTCGCGGTCGCGTATGACAGACGTGACATTGAACCGCTTGATATAGTAAGGGCCTTTCTTGCCGTCGCGGTACACGGCATTGTAAATCGTGCGTGTGTCGTTCTTCTTGAACACCTGTGCCCACAGCACGTTCTTGCCCACGAATATCTTCTCGGCCACCTTTATGACCTTGTATTTGCCGTCTTTGAAGAAGATGATGATGTCGTCGATGTCGGAACAGTTGCAAACGAACTCGTCTTTCTTCAATCCCGTGCCGATGAATCCGTCCTGCCTGTTGATATACAGCTTCTCGTTGGCCTCAACCACCTTTGTCACCTCAATGGTGTCGAACGAGCGCACCTCGGTCAACCGCTGATGGTCCTTGCCGTAGGTGTCTTTCAGATGCTGGAACCAAGCCACCGTGACATCGGTCATGTGGGCGAGGTCGTGCTCAATGCCTTTCAGCTCGGCCTTGATCTTTGCCATGAGCTTGTCGGCCTTGTCCTTGTTGTATTTCAATATGCGCTGCATCTTTATCTCGAGCAGGCGCAGATAGTCGTCGTCGCGTATCTCGCGCAGGAGCTTTGGCTTCCACGGTGTGAACTGCCTGTCGAGGAACTGCAGCACCGCTTGCTGGTCGGCGGCCTGCTCAAAGGCTTTCTCCTTATACATGCGCTCTTCTATGAATATGCGCTCAAGGCTTGTGAAGAAGAGCTGTTCCTCAAGCTCTCCCTTGCGGATCTGCAGTTCCTTGCGCAGGAGCCCCATGGTGCGGTCGGCGGAGTGCTGCAACACCTGCGAGACGGTGAGGAACTGCGGCTTGTCGTCTTCAATGACACAGCAGTTGGGCGAGATGTTTATCTCGCAGTCGGTGAAGGCGTAAAGTGCGTCAATGGTCTTGTCGGGCGACACGCCCGGAGCCAACACCACCTGTATTTCCACTTGGCGTGCCGTCATGTCAATAACCTTCCTCGCCTTTATCTTTCCCTTCTCGATAGCCTTCGTTATGGAGTCTTGCAGCGATGCGGCAGTCTTCGAGAACGGCACCTCACTGATGACGAGCGTCTTTGAGTCGCGCTTCTCTATCTTGGCCCTGACGCGCACCATGCCGCCGCGCTGGCCGTCGTTGTATCGGGCCACGTCGATGGCTCCGCCCGTGGGGAAGTCGGGGTACAGATGGAACTCTTCTCCCTGAAGATAGCTTATGGCGGCATCGCAAATCTCATTGAAGTTGTGGGGCAAAACCTTTGAAGACAAGCCCACGGCAATGCCCTCTGCGCCTTGCGCCAAGAGCAACGGATATTTCACCGGCAGAGTTACCGGTTCCTTGTTGCGGCCGTCGTAAGAGAGCTGCCACTCGGTGGTCTTGGGGTTGAACACCGTTTCCAAGGCGAACTTCGACAGACGCGCCTCGATATATCGCGGTGCGGCGGCACGGTCGCCGGTCAGAATGTTTCCCCAGTTTCCCTGGGTGTCCACAAGCAGGTCTTTCTGTCCGAGCTGCACCAGGGCGTCGCCGATGGAGGCGTCGCCGTGAGGGTGAAACTTCATCGTCTCGCCCACCACATTGGCCACCTTGTTGTATCGTCCGTCGTCCATCCTTTTCATAGTATGGAGGATGCGGCGCTGCACGGGTTTAAGGCCGTCCTCGATATGGGGCACGGCACGCTCCAGGATTACGTATGAGGCGTAATCGAGAAACCAGTTCTTGTACATTCCCGAGAGGTGATGCACAGCACTGGCATCAAAACGATCGGCAGGCTGATAGTCGGAATGCTGGTCCTCAGTAAGCGCATCGTCTTGGTTGGTATCGTTGTTCTTTATTTTATCGTCGTCCATGTAACCGTATGATTTCTTGCAAAGTTAGTAAATAAATTGAGCAAATTATAACGAAAGCTTTGATATTTCGACCTATTTGCGTAATTTTGTCATCGAATGGGTCAAGAGAGAGAATTCAAGCGGCTGTTCCGCGAATACTATCCCCAGCTTTACGCTTTCGCCTTTAGTATGGTGAAAGACGATGAGGCATCGTGACATCATCGGCGATGCCTTCGAGAAACTATGGACGCAACTCGACGACATCAAGGACGGCAACGAGCGCAATCACTTTGGCTACTTCCAGACGACAATGAAAGGTGACGCGCTTTGTTTCAATGAGAAGGAATAAGGCGCGTCGCCTTATTTTTTTTTACGCATCAGCAGACTCGTTACACATTATCATAGCATCACTTTAATGGTGGCTTTTTTGAAGATTTATGGAACATAATCCAAAAATATTCAAAGATTCTTGGATTACGTTTGTTTTTTGGTTAAATTCGCAGCAAGAACTAATGACTCGATAAAAACAGACAAATGAGAACATGGATTTTGAGACTGGCGCTCGCTGCCGTATTGCCAACTTTCGCCACATCAATATCGGCACAACCGGAAGGCTTACAAGAAAAGGTGAAGAAGGTCTTCCTCCAGAAACTGACCCAACAGAAGGATGCGGCAACAAAAGGAGCCGCCGACTTCATCAAAGGCATTTCAGCCGACACGGAACTGCAACAAGACATAAAGAGCAAGCAGATAGCCGACTACCGGAAAATGGTTTGGACGGCTTGGCGTGAGGCCAACCGCGACTTCAAAGAAGAAAAGCTCGCTGCGCCACAAGCCTTGAAAGCCAGGAAGCCAGGCGAAATGCATCTCCCTGCCGCATTGGAGCCGAACGCTACCATGCCCTATTATTTCGGCAGCAAGAAAGACGCAAAATCGCCCGCACCTCTGTTCATTTATCTCCACGGCTCTGGCCCCAAGGCTGAAGAATGGGATGTGAGCTGGGAATGGGCACAGGTTTTCGACGACGCCCCTTGCCTCTACTTCATTCCGCAGATTCCCAACGAGGGCGACTACTACCGCTGGTGGCAGCGGTCGAAACAATATGCCTGGGAGCAGCTTTTCCGCCAAGCATTGGCCGAGGGTACGGCAGACGCCAACCGCATGTACCTTTTCGGAATATCGGAAGGTGGGTATGGAAGTCAGCGCCTTGCATCGTTCTATGCCGACTATCTGGCAGCAGCCGGGCCAATGGCTGGCGGCGAACCCTTGAAAAACGCACCGGCAGAGAACTGTGCCAACATCGGGTTCTCGTTTTTGACCGGTGCCGACGACACGGGATTCTATCGCAACACTCTCACGTGGTACACACAAACGACGTTCGACTCCCTGCAGCTTGCATATCCCCTCTCGGCTGACAACAAGCCACTCTTCCGCCACCGCATCAACCTCTTGCCGGGCATGCAGCACCACATAGACTATCGCCTCACCACGCCGTGGCTAAAGCAGTTCACCCGCAACCCTTATCCCAAGACCGTGTTGTGGGAAGACTTCGAGATGGACGGCCGCCATCGCTCCGGCTTCTACAACCTGCAAGTGTTGAAGCGTCCTTCCGACGATCGCACGTTCTATGAGATGAACATCAACGGCAACCATGTAAATCTGAAGATAAGCAACGTGGCGTACACCACCACCCAGAAAGACCCGCAATGGGGCATCGAGATGAAGTTCAAGCGCACTTATACCGATGCCACAGGCGGCAAGGTGAGACTCTATCTCTGCGAGCAGTTGGTCGACCTAAGCAAGCCTGTCGAAATCAACATCAACGGCAAGAAGGTGTTCAGCGGCAAGGTGAAAGCGAGCCTGCAAAGCATGGTAAACAGTTGCACCGAATACTTTGACCCCTGCCGCGTTTACCCAGCCTACGTGGAGGTGGAATATTGAAATGACACACCGCCAATCATATAACGCAAAGCCGCGGAGACCATTAAGACAAAGTGAAAAAGCTATTGCCTTTTCGAGCTTAGGAGGGTGAGCATTAGAGAGGGTTACAGACGGGTTTTAACCACCTCCACCCATCCCTGCCAAGCTCAAAGGCATAGGCTCTGCGTGAAAACAAAAAAGATATTGATATTGGATAACAGAAAGCAACAAACGAGTTTCTTTGGCAATTTTTGGCAAGGAGCAAAAAAGTAAATACCCGCTTCATACACTAAACGATTGTTGTTTTTTAAAGATTTTACACTAATAAGTCGCAACTGTCACAAATCGGGTACCCCTAAATCTTATTTTTTTCATCAAAAACAAAACAATTCCAATTTAAGGCAGCATTTTAACAATACACATTAATAATATATAAAAGGCTCATCACTGCTCCATTCGCCTTATGCCACAATTACACATAATCTACTGTCAGAAAGGGAAAATTAACGATTTAAGCAACAGTAATAAACAAAAAAGCAGTAACTTTGCGCCAATTGTATATTCATAGTAAAGAAATCATGGCAGAAGACGCATTCAAGAAGATTGTAAGTCATTGCAAAGAATATGGCTTTGTATTCCCAAGTTCAGAAATTTACCCCGAGGGTCTCGCAGCTGTTTACGACTACGGACCAAACGGTGTTGAGCTGAAAAACAACATAAAGAAATACTGGTGGGACTCCATGGTGCTGCTCCACAACAACATCGTGGGTGTAGACGCCGCCATCTTCATGAACCCTACCGTATGGAAGGCCAGCGGCCACGTTGACGCTTTCAACGACCCACTCATCGACAACCGCGACTCCAAGAAGCGCTATCGCGCCGACAATCTCATCGAGGACCAGATCGGCAAATACGAGGAGAAGATCGACAAGGAGGTGAAGAAAGCCGCCAAGAAGTTTGGCGACAGCTTCGACGAGCAGAAGTTCCGCGAGACCAACCCCCGCGTGCTGGAGAACCAGAAGAAGCGCGATGACCTGCACGCCCGCTATACAGCTGCAATGCAGGGTCCGGACCTTGAGGAGCTGAAGCAGATCATTCTCGACGAAGAAATAGTTGACCCCATCAGCGGCACAAAGAACTGGACCGACGTGCGCCAGTTCAACCTCATGTTCTCTACAGAGTTCGGCTCCAACGCCAACGCCACCAGCAGGGTGTATCTGCGCCCCGAGACGGCTCAAGGCATCTTTGTGAACTTCCTCAACGCCCAGCGCACCACCCGCCAAAAGCTGCCGTTCGGCATTGCACAGATAGGCAAGGCCTTCCGCAACGAGATCGTGGCACGCCAGTTCGTGTTCCGCATGCGCGAGTTCGAGCAGATGGAGATGCAGTTCTTCTGCCAGCCCGGCACCGAGATGCGCTGGTTTGAATACTGGAAGAAGGCCCGCTTGGCATGGCACCAGGCTCTGGGCATGGGCAACGACAACTACCGTTACCACGACCACGAGAAGCTCGCCTTCTACGCCAACGCCGCAACCGACATCGAGTTCAAGATGCCATTCGGCTTCAAGGAGGTGGAGGGCATCCACAGCCGTACCAACTACGACCTCTCGCAGCACGAGAAGTTCAGCGGCACAAAGATGCGCTATTTCGACCCCGACAAGAACGAGAGCTACGTGCCTTACGACGTGGAGACATCCATCGGCGTAGACCGTATGTTCCTCTCCGTCATGTGCCACGCTTACCAGGAGCAGAAGCTTGAGAACGGCTCATCACGCGTCGTGCTCTCATTGCCTGAGGCATTGGCACCTATCAAGTGCGCTGTGTTGCCATTGGTCAACAAGGACGGACTGCCCGAGAAGGCACTGGAAATCCAGGACGAACTGAAGTTCCACTTCACCACTCACATCGACGCCAAGGACTCTATCGGCAAGCGCTACCGCCGCGAGGATGCTATCGGCACACCTTATTGCGTCACTGTTGACGGCCAGACATTGGAGGACAACACCGTGACCTTGCGCCACCGCGATACGATGCAACAAGAGCGCGTGAATATCAACGAGTTGCGCGCAATAATAGAAGATCGCGTGAGCATCACTTCTCTTCTCAAGAAACTTGCAAAGGAAATCAAGGACTTGTAAGAAAAGAACAAGCAACTGTTTAATATGCTGAATATAACCAAAACATCAAAAACGGGTAAGAAAGCCATACTCTTTATGGCTTTCTGCCTTTCATCTTTCATTCTTCTGCTGGGCTCTTGTTCGGAATCGGACAACACTGTAGAGGAATTTCCTGACTGGCAGAACACGAACGCCACATATTGGGACAAGCTCTACTCTGAGACTCAGACCAAGGTGAACAATGGCGACTCCTCTTGGAAAATTATCAAAAGCTATAGCATCGAGGACAGCCTGACATCGCCCAACACGGATTATATCATCGTCAACGTACTTACGGCTGGCACCGGCTCCGGATGCCCAATCTATTCCGACTCAGTGCGCGTGCGCTACACTGGCCAGCTTCTGCCTTCCACATCCTATTCCGACGGCTATACCTTCGACACGACGAACAAAAACGGTGCATCGAATGCCACAGCCGGCGTTGCCGACTTCAACGTGAGCGGCCTCACCACCGGCTTTGCCACCGCCCTGCAGCACATGCACATTGGCGACGAATGGGAAGTATATATCCCATGGACATTGGCCTATGGCGAGTCTGGCAGCGGTTCCATACCTGGATACTCTGTGCTGAAATTCAAGATACAACTCATTGCTTATGCAAGGGCAGGCACAAGCCTTCCACCGTTTAAGTAAGCCGTTGGGCCAACATCTTAAATTTCAAGAAGACACTCATATTATTGACTATAAAACAGAATATGACCATAAAACAAATACAGTTAAAAGGCAAAGGACTGTTGTTCTTCCTCCTGCTCCTTGTATCGGCCACGGCCATAACATCATGCAGCGACGACGAGACTTATGCCGACCAGGTAAAGCGCGAGCGCAACGCCATAAACGCATATATAGCCGACTCTTCGGTGAACGTCATCACCGAAGAGCAGTTCCGCTCACAGAACTATACCACCGACGTGTCGAAGAACGAGTTTGTGCTCTTCGAGTCGAGCGGACTCTATATGCAGATTGTAAGAAAAGGCACTGGCAAACCTATCGCCTACAGCGAATCGGCACGCATTCTCTGCCGCTACACCGAGCGCAACTTGCTGACCGACTCAATACAGGCCAGCAATACAATATCGCCTTACTATTATCGCTATTTGGAGGTGATGAACGTGACCAACTACTCGGGCACATTCTCAGGAAGCTTCGAACAAAGCTCAAGCTTGATGTATCTGTTCTACAGCAGCACCGCCATTCCGAGCGGATGGCTGGCAGCCCTACCCTACCTCAACATTGGCAGGTATGTAAACGATGACGACGAGATGGCCAAAGTTCGACTGATTGTGCCGCATGACCTTGGACAGCAATATGCCACATCTGGCGTATACCCATGCCTCTACGACATAACATTCGAAAGAGGTCTTTAACTTAAGGCTTCAAGCTGCTATATAGACTTAAATCTCACAAACAAGGACAATGACTCTGATCAAATCAATTTCGGGTATTCGCGGAACGATTGGCGGCCACACTGGTGACACGTTGAACCCGCTCGACATCGTTAAGTTCACCACGGCTTACGCCACCTTCATCCGCCGCAGCAAGCAGTCGGACAGCAACACTATCGTGGTTGGACGCGACGCACGCATTTCCGGCAAAATGGTGGAAAACGTAGTGTGCGGAACACTCATGGGAATGGGCTACGATGTGATAAATATAGGCCTTGCCACAACTCCTACAACTGAGCTCGCCGTAAGGATGAGCCACTCTGCAGGCGGAATAATAATCACCGCAAGCCACAACCCACGCCACTGGAACGCTCTGAAGCTTCTCAACCAGGAGGGAGAGTTCCTCACGAAGGACAACGGCAACGAGGTGCTCGCCATTGCCGAGAAGGAAGACTTCGAATATGCCGATGTTGACCATCTTGGCAAATACACCGAGGACAACTCGTATAACCAACGCCATATTGACTCAGTGCTCAACCTTGAGCTGGTAGACACAGAGGCCATCCGCAATGCGCATTTCAACGTTTGCGTAGACTCAGTCAACTCTGTCGGCGGCATCATCCTGCCACAGCTTCTTGATGCCTTAGGCGTTGAATACAAGTTCCTGAACGGCACTCCTGACGGGGATTTCGCCCACAACCCGGAGCCATTGGAGAAGAACCTCGGTGGCATAATGACGGAAGTGGCAAACGGAAGCTATGACCTTGGTATCGTGGTTGACCCTGATGTTGACCGCCTTGCCTTCATACAGGAAAACGGCAAGATGTACGGTGAGGAATATACGCTTGTCAGCGTTGCCGACTACATCCTCGACCACGTGAAGGGAGCTACCGTTAGCAACCTCTCTTCCACCCGCGCCTTGCGCGACGTTACCGAGAAACATGGCTGCCAGTATTTCGCAGCAGCCGTAGGCGAGGTTAACGTCACCACAAAGATGAAAGAGGTGAAAGCCGTCATAGGCGGTGAAGGCAATGGCGGAGTGATTTACCCAGAGAGCCACTATGGACGCGACGCATTGGTTGGCATAGCCCTCTTTCTCAGTTCAATGGCACAAAAGGGCTGCAAGGCTTCAGAATTGCGCGCATCTTTCCCGACATACTTCATGGCAAAGAACCGCATCGACCTCACTCCTGGCACTGATGTTGACGCTCTCCTTGCCAAGGTGAAGGCTAAGTTTGAAGCTCAAGACAACGTTAAGGTTACCGACATAGACGGTGTGAAGCTCGACTTCGCCGACTGCTGGGTCCACATGCGCAAGTCAAACACCGAGCCTATCATCCGAATCTATTCTGAGGCGAAGTCAATGGACGAAGCCCAGGAGATTGCAGAGAAAATGGCAGCCGAGCTAAACTAAAAGGAAGAAACATTTCTGCTATATAAAAACATCTGGTTAACAATACCCATTAAGCCGGGACGCAAACTTCAGCGTTCCGGCTTTTATTTTATCTTATTCACGAAGGACACAAATGGGGCACTGAACGTCAAGAACAGGGAATGTTGGCCTCAACGATGGAATAAACAGTACCAAAACCACAGAGCAGGCGCGTTTAGGCATGTCTAAGGGCCGTCGGCAACCAACACGGCGAAATTGTGAACTGTTACAAGTGGATATACATAAAAAAGAGCGACCCGAAAGAGCCGCTCTTTTATATTGGTTTCGTACAACCCGTCAACAAATATGACGGGAATTGATTAGTTTAGACTGGGATGTCCTTGTTGACGTTCTTTGAGAGGAACGCAGCATAGATAAACATGTAGACCACAGCGAGCAGAGGCACGATGTAAGACAACATGTAGTTGAGTGTAGCGTCAGCCACAGCGTTCTGGATAAGTGGCAACACGCCACCGCCTACAACCATCATCATGAAGATACCGCTGGCCTTCTCAGTGTACTTGCCCAAGCCCTCTGTAGCGAGGTTGAAGATAGACGACCACATGATAGAGGTGCAGAGACCGCAGAGCACAAGCAGGATGGCGCCAAGAGGCAATGTCACAACCTGGAAGCTTGAACCTGTGAACACTGGCAGAGAGCCTGTGATGGTCTTCGGGAGGAACATAGCAAAGAGAATAAGGATTGTACCAGCACCAGATGTAGCCAACATCATGGCACGGCTGGAAACCTTAGAAGCGATGAAGCTTGAGATAAGACGGCCGACAAGCATCAGGAGCCAATATGTACCGGCAGCGAAGCCACCGATGGCAGCAGCCTGTACCATTGGGTTGAGACCCATAACGCCTGCACCTGCCTCTGAAGTGTCAGAGATATAGAAGTTCAGCGTGCCAGGAATACCACACTCAACGCCCACATACACGAAGATGGCCACAACGCCATAAGTGAAGTGACGGAAAGCGAAAGGAGAATGCTCGAACTTGACGTCGCCGCCCATTTTCTTCGGGTCCTCGATTGGGACAAAGAGAAGCACGAAGAATGTCACGAGGAACACGCCCATGGCCATGTAGAGCACGAGGTTGACATCGCTCATAGCTGTATCCTTGGTCACTGTGCCGATGAGAGCGCCTACGAGCATAGGAGTCATGGTACCAAGCAGAGAGTTGAATGTTCCGCCGATGAGGTTGAGCTGGTTGCCGCGGTTGCCGCCACCGCCAAGCTGGTTAAGCATTGGGTTAACCACAGTGTTGAGCAAGCATACAGAGAAACCTGAGATGAATGCACCGGCGAGATAGATGACGAAACCTGTCATGCCCTCAGAGAAGCCAGAGAGGAACTGAACGAGTACGCCGAAGAAACCGAAGGCGATACCGAGAAGGGCCGTCTTCTTATAGCCGATCTTTGTAAGCAAGTTGCCAGCGGGGATACCCATGAACAAGTAAGCGAAGAAGTTCATGAAGTTACCCATCATGCCGAGCATGTTGCTACCGCCAATCATGGGCTGGTTCTTCCAGATGACGCCGATAGGAGCAGCGAGGTTGGTCACGAAAGAGATCATTCCGAAGAGGAAGATACATGCCACGATGGCGATGGCGCGACCGTTGGTGTTTGTTTTTGCCATTATAATATAAGTTTATAGTTAATTAGTTTCTAAAAGAGCTTGTTGGGATAGACGCCTTCGTCTACCAGTTGCTGAATCCTTGCCACGGTGCCGGGACGGTCAGCAGAATAAGTCACGCCGAACCACTTTGAAGTGGTGTCGAGCACTTCGCAGGTTGCCTTTCCGTCTTTGATGAGCTTGTCCACAACCCAAGGAATGAGATATTCGGCCTTGGGGTTAGCCTTTGTTGTAGGCAGGTCGAGGAACTCCTTGAAGAGCTTGTCAGAATACTCGAAATACTCGGGTGTGAAGCCCCACACGTTCATCGACACCGGCGTGTTGTCGCCCGTTGTCACCCACTCGCCGTTGTCGTCCTTGTAGCTCACCTTGCCCTCGGCATTGCGGAGAATCTCGGTGCGCTCCACACATGAAGTGAGGTGGTTGTTCTCGTCCTTCTCGCAAACGCCACGGCTCACGCTGCCATTGTCTGACAGGGTGTTGGCCACGCGGAAGCCCACCATGGCATACTTGCCGTTGCTGCCCTCGGGAAGGTCAGCGAGGAACTTGCCGATGACCTGGAAGCAGTCGCGGTTATAGAAGTCGTCGCAGTTGATTACGCAGAAAGGCTCCTTGATAACATCCTTAGCCATCATCACGGCGTGGTTGGTGCCCCAAGGTTTCGTGCGACCCTCGGGAACACTGTATCCCTCAGGAATCTTGTCGAGGCTCTGGAAAACTATCTCGCAAGGGATGTGGCCCTCATACTTCGAGAGAATCTTCTCGCGGAAGTCCTGCTCAAAGTCTTTGCGGATAACCCAGACAATTTTTCCGAAACCAGCCTGAATGGCATCATAGATGCTATAGTCCATTATGGTCTCACCGTTAGGACCCAGTCCGTCAAGCTGTTTCAAACCGCCATAACGGCTACCCATACCAGCAGCCAACAATAATAATGTAGGTTTCATAATCTGTATTTTTAATGATTAGTTCTTTTAGTCTTATCAATATGCAAAGATACCCTTTTTAAATGACACATTCACAAATTAACGGCAAAATTTTGTAATTTTGTAACACTAAAACGAATATCATCTTATGCCCATTACAGAAATACACAGTTTAGATACCGCAGGAGTGGCTGTTTACCACCGCCTGACCGACCACCAGCTTCGCAACCGCCTCCATCCCGACGACGGTATAGTGATAGCCGAGAGCCCCAAGGTCATCAATGTGGCGCTCGACGAGGGTCTCGAACCCATCTCCCTGCTATGTGAGGCGCGCCACATCGAAGGTGATGCCGCCAGCATCATCAACCGCTGCGGCGACATTCCCGTGTACACTGGCAGCCGCGAACTTCTCGCCTCGCTCACAGGCTACACACTCACGCGTGGTGTGCTTTGCGCCATGCGGCGCCCACAGCTTCCCACGTGGCAGGAGCTATGCAAAAAGTCGCGCCGTCTGGTCGTCCTCAATGCGGTCTGCGACACCACCAATATAGGAGCCATCTTCCGCTCAGCTGCCGCGCTTGGCATCGACGGGGCACTGCTGACCACCGACAGTTGCGACCCTTTCAACCGTCGCGCCGTGAGGGTTTCGATGGGCACCGTGTTCAAGTTGCCGTGGGCATGGCTCGACGCCCCACTCCACTCTCTCCACGAATGCGGGTTCAAGACCGTGGCAATGGCGTTGAGACACAACAGCATAGACCTCGATGACCCAAGACTCAAAGCCGAGCCAAGGCTAGCCGTGGTAATGGGCACCGAAGGCGACGGACTGCCCACCGAGGCCATCGACGGTGCCGACTATGTGGTCAAGATTCCGATGGCACGAGGAGTCGACTCGCTCAACGTGGCAGCCGCCTCTGCCGTGGCGTTTTGGGAGCTGGGAAAATGTAAAGATTTATAGCAAGATTTTAACACTTGGGGGGCACACCTTTTAGAACGAC
>CAZXGQ010000075.1:0-18631 GCA_964640415.1 uncultured Prevotella sp. | reverse complement strand
GCAACTGACTCTTAATCAGTGGGTCTAGGGTTCGAATCCCTAAGGACGCACCAAAAAAGACTGATCTTCGTATGGAGGTCAGTCTTTTTCGGTTTTAGGCCACAAGCTTCTGAGAAAAACAAAATAATAAGAATCGCGACTATGATAACTGTTACCAATCTTGCCATCCAGTTTGGCAAACGTGTGCTTTATAAAGATGTGAACATCAAGTTCACCCACGGCAACATCTACGGCGTCATCGGCGCCAACGGCGCAGGCAAATCGACCCTGCTGCGCGCCATCAGCGGTGATCTGGAGCCCAACAAGGGCACCGTGGAGCTGGGTCCCGGCGAGCGTCTCTCGGTGCTGGAGCAGGACCACTTCAAGTACGACTCATATAAGGTGATGGACACTGTGCTCATGGGCTACGAAGCTCTCTGGAGCAACATGAAGGAGCGTGACATGCTCTACTCTAAGCCCGAGATGACCGAGGAAGACGGCAACCGCGCTGCAGAACTGGAGGAGAAGTTCGCAGAGATGAACGGTTGGGAGGCTGAGAGCAACGCCGCACAGCTTATGCAGAACCTCGGCGTGGGCGAAGACCTGCACCAGAAGCAGATGTCGCAGCTGTCGAACAACGAGAAGGTGCGCGTGATGCTCGCCAAGGCACTCTTCGGCAAGCCCGACAACCTGCTGCTCGACGAGCCTACCAACGACCTCGACCTCGACACCGTGGAGTGGCTTGAGGATTATCTCAGCGAGATAGACGACCACCAGACTGTGCTCGTGGTGAGCCACGACCGTCACTTCCTCGACTCTGTGTCGACACAGACCATCGACATCGACTTCGGCAAGGTGACAGTGTTCTCTGGAAACTACAGCTTCTGGTACGAGAGCTCACAGCTCGCCCTGCGTCAGGCGCAGAACCAGAAGATCAAGGCCGAGGAGAAGAAGAAGCAGTTGGAGGAGTTCATACGCCGCTTCTCTGCCAATGTGGCAAAGAGCCGTCAGACCACCAGCCGCAAGAAGATGCTGGAGAAGCTCAATGTGGAGGAGATCAAGCCGTCGAGCCGCAAATACCCCGGCATCATCTTCCAAATGGAACGCGAGCCGGGCAACCAGATACTCGAGGTAGAAGGCCTGAAGGCTGTCGACGAGGACGGAACAGTGCTCTTCGACAACGTGAACTTCACCATCGAGAAAGGACAGAAGACCGTGTTCCTCAGCCACAACCCCAAGGCCATGACCGCCCTCTTCGAGATCATCAACGGCAACAGAGAGGCCGCAGCAGGTACCTACAAGTGGGGCGTGACCATCACAACGGCATACCTCCCGCTGGACAACACCAGCTTCTTCCAATCGGAACTGAACCTCGTCGACTGGCTCTCGCAATACGGCCCGGGCAACGAAGTGGTAATGAAGTCATATCTGGGCCGCATGCTCTTCCGTCAGGAAGACGTGGAGAAAAAGGTCAACGTGCTCTCGGGAGGCGAGAAGATGAGGTGTATGATAGCACGCATGCAACTGCAAAACGCCAACTGCCTCATATTCGACACGCCGACCAACCACCTCGACCTCGAATCGATCCAGGCTCTCAACAACAACCTCGTGGCCTTCAAGGGCAACATCCTGTTCTCTTCACACGATACAGAGCTCATAGAGACAGTCTCCGACCGCATCATCGAGCTTACACCAAGCGGATGCATCGACAAGCTCATGCCTTACGCTGAGTATGTCCACGACGAGACTATCAAGGAGCAAAGAGCCAAGATGTACTAACAGGCCACTGCGTGGCACAGTTTTTGTTACCTTTGAATAAAAAAAGGTTATAACATTATGGCAGAAAAAGAAGAGAAGGACATAAAGATGCAGGCCCAGCAATCGGAGGCCGAAGCCAAAGAGACAGAAATCAACTCCGAAGAGAAGGAGCAGCAAGCCGAAGAGCAGGCTGCCGAAACTGAGGAGAAGAAGGAAGAAGACCCTCTGGAGAAGGCCAACAAAGAGATTGCCGAGCTGAAAGACAAGTATCTCCGCACGCTCGCCGAGTTTGACAACTACAAGAAGCGCACGCTGAAGGAGAAAACAGAACTGATACTCAACGGCAGCGAGAAGACGGTGAAGGCCGTGCTGCCTGTGCTTGACGACTTTGAGCGTGCGCTCAAGGACAAGAGCGAGGACCCCAAGGCCATCAAGGACGGCGTCGGCATGATCTTCAACAAGTTTGTGAAGACTCTGGAAAGCCTTGGCGTGAAGAAGATCGACACAGACGGCAAAGACTTCGACACCGACTTCCACGAGGCCGTGGCCCTGGTCCCCGGCATGGGCGACGACAAGAAAGGCAAGGTCATCGACTGCCTCCAGACTGGTTACACCCTCAACGACAAAGTGGTACGCCACGCCAAAGTAGCAGTAGGACAGTAATACCATGGCTGAAAAAAGAGACTATTATGAGGTGCTTGGCGTAGACCGCAAAGCATCTGAAGACGAGATAAAATCGGCTTACCGCAAGCTCGCCATCAAGTATCACCCCGACCGGCAGGCCGGCAAGACCGACGCTGAGAAAAAAGAGGCAGAAGACAAATTCAAGGAAGCTGCCGAGGCATACGAGGTGCTGCACGACCAGCAGAAACGCCAGCAGTATGACCAGTTCGGATTCAACGCCCCAGGCGGAGGATTCGGCGGTTTCTCAGGCGGCGGCATGAACATGGACGACATATTCTCCATGTTCGGCGACATCTTCGGCGGCCACAGCGGTGGAGGATTCGGCGGTTTCGGAGGCTTCGGCGGCAGCTCGCAAAGGGTTTACCGCGGATCAGACCTCAGACTGAAGGTGAAGCTCTCGCTCCAAGACATTGCCAGCGGCGTGACCAAGAAGTTCAAGGTGCGCGAGGACGTGGTTTGCGAGAAGTGCAGCGGCACAGGTGCCGAAGGCGGCTCGCAGCCCGAGACGTGTCCCACGTGCCATGGTTCGGGCGTGGTGATGCGCACCGTGCGCTCGATGTTCGGCATGATGCAGACCCAGAGCGAATGCCCCACCTGCCACGGCGAAGGCACCGTGATAAAGAACAAGTGTAAGGCTTGTAGCGGCACCGGCGTGGTGAAAGGCGAGAAAGTGGTGGAAATCAACGTCCCGGCAGGCGTCGAGGAAGGTATGGTGCTCAATGTGCACGGCAAAGGCAACGCCGGCCCGCACAATGGCGTACCAGGCGACATACAGGTCATCATCGAGGAAGAGAAGTGCGACACCTTCATCCGCGACAAGCAAGACCTCGTCTATAACCTCCTGCTCGACTTCCCGACAGCAGCTCTCGGCGGCGAGGCTGAGGTTCCGACAATAGACGGCAAGAAGATATCCTTGAAGATTGAGCCCGGAACACAGCCCGGCAAGACCGTACGCCTTCGCGGCAAGGGTCTGCCCGCAGTGCAGGGATATGGCTCGGGCAAGGGCGACATCGTGGTGAACATCAGCGTGTTCGTGCCGAAGACATTGACCAAGAACGAGAGAAAAGCCATTGAGGAACTGCGCGACAGCGAGAACTTCCAGGGCGACACTACCACAAAGAAAAATATCTTCGAGCGCCTGAAAGAGCGCTTCAACGCATGCTAAACATGCGTTGCCAGAACTTATTTTAGAATATATTTGAAAAGGAGACAGGGTGAGATGAACTATCAGGAAACGGTTTCGTATCTTTTCAACGCGACTCCAGTGTTCGAGCATGTCGGGGCGTCGGCTTACAAGCCGGGGCTTCAGACCACAATGGCGCTGGACGAGCATTTCGGCCACCCGCACACTGCCTACAAGACCATACACATAGCCGGTACCAACGGCAAAGGCTCGTGCTCGCACAGCATCGCAGCCATTCTGCAAGAGGCCGGCTATAGGGTTGGCTTGTACACGTCTCCCCATCTCGTAGATTTCCGTGAACGCATACGCGTCAACGGAGAGATGATTCCCGAGCGGCGGGTCATCGACTTTGTAGAGAAAGAACGCAAGTTCTTCGAGCCGCTACACCCCTCTTTTTTTGAACTTACAACGGCCTTGGCGCTACTATACTTCAAGGAGCAGAAGGTTGACGTGGCGGTGATTGAGGTCGGCCTCGGCGGCAGACTCGACTGCACCAACATCATTACGCCGGAGCTGTCGGTAATTACGAACATCAGCCTTGACCACACACAGTTTCTCGGCAACACGCTCGCACTCATCGCTGGAGAGAAGGCTGGCATAATAAAGCCTCACGTGCCCGTGGTCATCGGCGAGGACCTGCCGGAGACCCGCGCTGTCTTTCAGAAGAAAGCCGACGAGTGTGGCGCACCCATCGTCTTTGCACAGGACCACCCGGTGGTGGTATCGTCAAAGTCCTGCCTGAACGGAGGCAGAGATTATCAGACTTCCACCCTTGGGGAAATACACGGCGACTTGGGTGGCGACTGCCAGGAGAAGAACATGAACACCGTGCTCGCCGCTGCGCGTTTACTGAAGGAGAGGTTCTCAATCAGCAACGAGGGCATGACCCGTGCGCTTGCCAACGTCTGCCGTCTCACCGGACTGCATGGCAGGTGGGAGACGCTGTGCGAAAAGCCACACGTGGTTTGCGACACGGGCCACAACGTGGGCGGCTGGCAATATCTTGCCCCACAAATAAAGCGGCAGCCTTGCAAGACTTTAAGAATAGTCTTCGGAATGGTAGACGACAAGGACATCAACACCGTAATGTGCCTGCTCCCGAAGAATGCCGTGTATTATTGGGCACAACCGGCATCAAAGAGAGCTTTCGGTGCTGACAAAGTGGCAGAACTCGGCAAGCAACACGATTTAAAAGGCATAAACTGTGGTTCCGTGGCCGACGCATACCATAAAGCTATGGCAGATGCCGAAACCGACGACTTTGTTTTCGTCGGCGGCTCAAGCTATGTAGTGGCCGACCTTCTCGCTCTGTAAGAGACAATCTGCATCTGTACAACCAACAATCGCCGTTCCCCTGACTGTATTTGGAGGAATGAGAAACGACAAGAAACCTTTTTACTAAAACATTTTTGCATCGGACTTAATTTTTCCTTCCCTTTTCTCTTATAATAATATAAGGTGGGGAAAATCCTATTACCGCAAAGGAACATATCCGCCTTATGGGAGTTTTACAAAAACAATAATTTCAAAGCAATATGAAGGAAGACAAGGGTATATCTGAAAAGAGCGGTGTATCGAAGAAGAGAAAACTGTCGGAGCTCTCCGACGATGACATACTGCATGGGTTCAAGCATGGCGACGCACGCATCGTGAAGGAGTATTTTTACGGATACTGCCGTGTGGCCTACTGCATCTATGACAAGCAGTACTGCTTGCGACAGAAACCGGGCATGGATTTCCATTCCCTGGTGCACGAATACTATCTCTACCTCTCGGAGCATGACTTCAAGCCCTTGGAGGACAGAAAGCCCACGGTGTCGCTCAAGACATGGATGGTGAACGGTTTCCGCTTCCTGATACTCGACAAGCTGAAGGAGGTGGTAAGAGAGCATCGCTTCGAGAGCTTCGAGGCGCGACAGGAGAACAGAAAGATGAAGTTCGACGTGACCGACGACCTGTTTGAGCAGGAACTTTACCACACGATTGAAGAAGTGGGCAACCACTACTACGGCCGCGACAGCAAGAATGCCATCATCCTGAAGATGCTCTATATCGAGGGATTCAAGGGCAAGGATGTGGCAGTGCAGTTGGGCATGAGCGCAGCCGCCGTCACCCAACGGTGCCAGAAGATGATGCACGATGTGGTAATACCTTATTTCAAGGAGTACTTCAATGCCTCAGACTACGAGTCGCACAGTTTCCTCTGCGGCGAGATGCCAGACATGGCACCGTCTGCAGCAATGCATTTGGACCCAGGAACGGTTATGCAAAACGACCTCAACGAAATGAAGAATATGGAAGACTTGAAACAAGGAAGAGTCACCCCTCAGTGGATCAACTCGCTGAAAGAGAATGAAGTGTTTGTGTTTGGCAGCAATCTGGCCGGAATGCACGGTGGTGGGGCTGCACGTGCTGCCCGTCTCCACTTTGGTGCAGTGATGGGACAGGGCGTGGGAATACAGGGGCAGAGCTACGCCATCCCGACGATGCAAGGAGGCGTGGACACGATTCGTCCCTACGTCGACGACTTCATCGCCTATGCCTGCCAGCATCCCGACCAACATTTCCTCGTTACGCCAATCGGCTGCGGCATCGCCGGCTTTGAGCCCGAGGACATAGCCCCACTGTTTGGCGCGGCAAGGGAAATGAAGAACATCAGTCTGCCAGAGTGTTTCTGGGAAGTGATAGGATAAGGATAGAGTTTTACGCTTAAAAAAGGACAAGATATGAAAGCAAAGAAGAGAGACAGGTATTTTGACATTCCAAAGAATTATCAAGACTTTGTACTGGTTCAGAAGACGAATGCCCAGCCTGCGGATTATGGTTATACACAAGAGGCTGTCATGCATCTTCTGGATATGATCAAGAATGATCCTAACAACTATAAACTGGAAGACGACGAGATACAGAATGACTTGGGCTGTTTCTTCAGTGAAGGAGTATGCGTAGAGAAGAATGTGGAGTTTGCCAAATTCTGGTTTGCCAAGTCAGCCGACCAAGGCAACGACCTGGCGAAAAGCAATCTTGCCGACATCTACCGCAAGGGGACGGGAGGAACAGAGGTAGACTTGAAGAAAGCATTTGAGCTTTACAAAGACTGCGGCCTCCCTTATGCCCACTACCGTTGTGGTGAGTTCTATGAAAAGGGATGGGGCACGGAGAAGAATCTGACAGAAGCCATGCGCTACTATTCCTTGGCTTACAAGGAAAGACACCCGTTGGCTGTGAAGAGGATGAAAGAGTGGAAAGATTAACAGCCAAGAAATGACTCAAGAATACAAGCCAACCACAAGCGAAGTAGAAAGACATCTTCGCCTGTGGGACGGTTTGGGGAATTAGCACAAAAGCAGATGGCCGCACGAAAAGATTCGTGCGGCCATCTGCTTTTGTGCTTAATAGTTCACCCTCTTGCAAGTAATCGTGGTCTTGTATTCTTCCCCCTCTTCCATGCAGTATTGCAGTGCTACAACATCGTCCTTCAACGAGAGCACAGTGTAAGTCTGTTCCACCGACGTCTTGTTATAGACGATAATCCTGTCGCCGGAAATATCATATGTATAATTGTTGGATACCAGCAGCCACCTGTCAAGATAGGTAGAATAACAGTATCGGTAACAAGTGCCGTCACCCTTGAAAAGCATGCGTTCGGCAAGCTCAGATTTGTCGGCAATGTCTTGGTTTATCTTGGTGAGATTCTCATACTCGGTGTCATCGTATGTCCAGCCGGAAACGTGAGTCGTTTGCCACATACCCACGATGTTTGCCTTGATAACCTCTGTTGTTGGTACGTCATCATCCGAAGACGAGCAAGCGGTGAAAGACACCATTGCAAACAAGGCGAAGAATATCGCCATAAAAGAAAAATGTAACTGTTTCATGGAATTTTGCCCGTCATGCCGATAGCAAAGCGTTTGATAATAAATAATGTATTATGAATTTGGCAAAGTTCAGTGGCTTCTTTTCTTAAAATAGCTACCCTCCGGCACAGGGCAATCCATTGCCCTGCACTTGTTGTATCTCTCCCTTGCCCTGTTCTCCCGGGCGAACATCTCTCGGGTTCCTGCTTCGTCTTCCGAGAAATGGAGATGGTTATCGATGCCCATGCCCTTTGCAATGGATTCTACGTCGAGGTCATCGGTACCGATGAACGTGAACGTCCAGTTCTGCTTCTTCAGCTTAGCGATGAGGTTCTTCACCATCTGCAAGTCGTACTCCTCGCTGCAGTTTTCCTCACCGTCGGTGATGATTGTAACCAATACGTCGTCTTCCTCAGAGGTTAGGGCATTCACCTTTGCGATTCCCATGCCGATGGCATCGTAGAGAGGTGTGGCGCCACAGGGATTGTAGTCCATTGTGTTGATGGAACGGACATGGTCGGCAGGTTCGTTATCATAGATCACGTTCTTGTGGGTGCTGTCAAAGGTGATGAGCGTCACGCGCTGCTCCAGACGCTTGTGCATCTTCTGCATTTTCCGGATGGTGGCAAGCGTCTCGTTGATGCCTGCGAGCGCCTGGCATCTGATTACGCTCATACTGCCACTTTCATCCACTACCAAAAGATTGAATACTCGTTTCATGCTTTGTTTCTCCTATTATTTTAATTGTTCAACTTATAGTCTCTGACCGGTTGGAAAACCAACCTTATATCTCTTATAAGAAAATTGGATGGGGAAAATTAAGCAGCATGCTTAAATCTTTATTATTGCTACCAAGCAAGCCTTTCTTAAATCGGCATAATCTGGGCTGACACTTCTCACGAGGTATCAGCCCTTTTGATTATTAATCAATGACCAAAAGCCAGTCTTTAAATGGACAAATGAGGTAGAGTCCATAACATTAATCAGATACAATAGGAATGAAAAATAATTGTGCACGGAGAATCCGTGCCATATAGTTCTAAATAATATTTAACATACGAAACACCATATTATTTTCGCTTTTTAGTTGTCATTCTCAATTATTTTTACTTACTTTGCAAAAGACTATAAGAAACAACAACTAAAGACACATACATATGGCAAACTCTGAAGAAACACCAAATGTTTGCGGCCTGAGGCGTGAAGACTTTCAGACTACAGTAAATGGCAAGAAGACGGACCTCTTCATCTTGAAGAACAGCAAGGGCAATGAAGTTGCCATTACCAACTATGGCGGCGCCATTGTAGCCATCATGGTTCCTGACAAGGACGGCAAGATGGGCAACGTCATCATGGGACACGACAATATCCAAGATGTCATCAACTCGCCCGAGCCATATCTCTCAAGAGTCATCGGACGTTTCGGCAACCGCATTGCCAAGGGCAAATTCGCCCTGCACGGCAAGCAATACCAAGTGCCAGTCAACAATGGTCCAAACTCTTTGCACGGCGGCAAGAACGGCTTCAACGTGAAGGTCTGGTCACCAGAGCTGATGAGCGATCACGCACTCGCACTGAACTACGTTTCACCTTATGGCGAGGAAGGCTACACTGGTGAGCTGAAGGTAACTGTGGTGTACACTTGGACTGATGACAACGAGTTGCACATCGACTATCTCGCCACAACAAACAAGAAGACAATCATCAATCTTACGAACCACGCATTCATCTCATTGGCAGGCACAGCAGACCCCACACCTTCCGTCGAGAACGTGGAGCTGCAAGTGAATGCCGACTTCTATCTCCCGATTGACACTGTATCAATCCCCACGGGCGAGATAAGGAAAGTGGAAGGCACTCCTTTCGATTTCACAACTTCGAAACCAATAGGCCGCGACATCAACGCCGACGACGAGCAAATAAAGAACGGCACAGGCTACGACCACTGCTACGTGCTCAATAAGAGCGAGGAAGGTGAGCTTTCATTGGCAGCGAAGGCATACGAGCCTGTAAGCGGCCGCACTCTCGAGGTGTATACCACAGAGCCCGGCGTACAGCTCTACACCGGCAACTTCCTGTCTGGTTTCAAGGGTACGCACGGAGACACTTACCCGAAGCGCTCGGCTTTCTGCCTGGAGTGCCAGCATTTCCCAGATTCTCCAAACCGTCCTTATTTCCCATCTGTGGTGCTGAACCCGGAGGATAGGTACAAGCAAACCACCATCTACAAGTTTGGTGTAAGCAAATAGGCGCTTGCAGGGACTCAACCAAGATAAACATTAACCATAACTATAAATTAACCATAACTATGCAGATAGATTTCGTAAGAAGCCGTTTCCTTAAGCATTTCGACGGGGAGACCGGCAACATCTACGCCTCACCAGGCCGTATCAACCTCATTGGTGAGCATACCGACTATAATGGCGGATTCGTATTCCCAGGAGCCGTAGAACAGGGCATCATGGCAGAAATTCGTCCTAACGGACAGAAGAGCGTGAACGTCTACTCGATCGACTTGAAGGACATGGCCCACTTCTCACTCGACGATCCTAAAGGCCCTACGTCAACATGGGCACGCTATATCTACGGCATCTGCCGTGAGATGATGGACCGTGGCGTAGACGTGAAGCCTTTCAACGCCGCTTTCGCAGGCGACGTACCATTGGGTGCAGGTATGTCTTCAAGCGCTGCATTGGAGAGCTGCTTTGCCTTCGCATTGAACGACCTCTTCGGCGACAACAAGGTATCAAAGTGGGACCTCGCCCTTGCAGGCCAGGCCACTGAGCACAAGTATATCGGCGTTAACTGTGGCATCATGGACCAGTTTGCCTCTGTCTTCGGAATGAAGGGCAAGCTCATGCGTCTCGACTGCCGCAGCCGCGAGTTCGAATACTTCCCATGGGAGCCCAAGGGCTACAAGCTCGTGTTGCTCAACTCAAAGGTTAAGCACGAACTGAAGGGTTCTCCTTACAACGACCGCCGCAACTCTTGCGAGAACGTGGTCAAGGCTTTGAACGCCAAGTTTGCCGACCGTCATTTCGACACATTGCGTGATGCCAACTGGGACGACCTGGAGGCCGTGAAGGCTGAGGTCAGCGCAGAAGACTACAAGCGCGCCCACTTCGTACTCGGCGAGGTTGACCGCGTGTTGGCTGTCAGCGAGGCTTTGGAGAAAGGCGATTACGAGACAGTGGGACAGAAGATGTATGAGACCCACTACGGACTCAGCAAGGAGTATGAGGTAAGCTGCGAGGAACTCGACTACCTCAACGACCTGGCCAAGGAGAACGGTGTCACGGGCAGCCGCATCATGGGCGGTGGCTTCGGTGGTTGCACCATTAACCTCGTGAAGGATGAGGTTTACGACAAGTTCATTGAGACCGCCAAGGCTAAGTTCAACGAGAAGTATGGCCACGAGCCACAGGTCATCGACGTTGTTATCGGCGACGGCTCTCGCAGAATCTGCTGATACGTATCCTGACATTACATAAACCACGCCCTCTCCAGCCTTATATTGACAGGAGAGGGCTTATTGTTTACCGGCTTTCCAGCCTAATCATCGTTTCTCTATGTGGGCATTATCACTTCTTCTTTCCATCGTAGCGCAGCTGCTTCCCCAGCATCATTTCTCAAGCATTCCGCCAGGCAACTACAGCGGCATTGCTTGGCTGGGAGGCGACAAATATGCCGTAGTCAGCGACAAGGCGGCAGAGGACGGCTTCTTCGTTTGGACACTGGACATAGACTCTGTCAGCGGCGAGGTGAAGTCTGCCCAAAACGAGGGATTCCGCTCTGCCTCACAACCCAACCGCGACAGCGAGGGAATAGCCTTCAACCCACGCTCAAACACAATATTCATTAGCGGGGAAACGGACAACTACATAAAGGAATACAGCTTGGACGGCAAGCTGACAGGCAGGGAGATTCCCCCTACTCCACTCTTCCGACAGCTTCCCGGCAATCTCGGGCTTGAGGCATTGAGCTACAACGGCTCCACGCACCTGCTTTGGACGTGCAACGAGAGCGGCGAAATATGCATACAAAACTACACCGACGACCTCAAACCGCAGGACCATTATGCCTACACGCTCGATGAGCCCATTGGCGACAAGGCAAAGGCACAATTCTATGCTCACGGCATAGGCACGCTTTGCGCCCTCAACGACGGCTCGCTGTTGTTGCTCGAAAGGGAGTTTTATGTGCCCCACAAGAAGATAGGCTCATTTGTCAACTGCAAGCTGTTCCATCTCGTCCCGGGCAAAGGCGACAAACAGCTGCTCGCACAGTGGCGCACATCGCTGACGCTCACAAAACGAAACATAGCCAACTATGAAGGCATGTGCCTTGGACCCAAGCTGAAAGACGGCTCGCGCGTCCTTATTCTCGTGGCAGACTCGCAAGACCAATACGGAGGTGTCTTGAAAGACTGGATCAAGACCATCCGGCTTTACCTGTAAGCGAGCTCATTACGAGAGCTTGTATCATAAGCCTGAAAAAAACTTTATGGCTTGCAAAGGATATAGCAAACCTTGTCTTGGAAGCTTCTGCCGTTTGAGCCGTGCATCACACCTTGGTTGATGATGGAGAAACACAGATGATGGCCATTAGCCGCAGTGCAATAACCGCACAGGCTCACTATGCCCTCAACCGTGCCGGTCTTGGCATGCACATTGCCGCGAGTGAACTGCGAGTGCATGCGCTTTTTCAATGTTCCGTCGACACCTGCTATAGGGAGCGCAGGCAGCAGATGGTTATAGATGTTCTGGTTCTGGAAAGCATAGCGCAAGAACTTCACTTCCAGCTCCGGCGACACATAATTGTATAGCGACAACCCGCTGCCGTCGGCGAGACGATAGCGCGAGGCATTAAGTCCAAGACGGGTTATGAGTTGGCGTTCTATGTTCTTGGCATCTTTTGCCGTAGCCGGACGGTTGCCCGTGGAAGCCGCAATCTGATAATACATGGATTCGGCATAAAGGTTGTCGCTCTCCTTCAGCATTCGCATGAGCACCTGGTCAATGGTATGGAAGCGGCTCACTATGCAATTGGCGTCCTGCGGCTTGCGCTTCTCCGACACATTGCCGATAACCGTTATGCCAGCCCTATGGATGGCATCGAGAAACTTGTCCATGAAAATGTCCTTACGCTGGAACACCAATGGCGAGAGCACGGGGTTGTCGTCGTCCCAACACCAGCCTTCTCCAAGCCTGTCGTCATCCTTCATCGAGCAGTCGGCATAAAGGTTTCCGCGGATAGTGTCCACGCCCATCTTGTGCAGCGCCTCGGCAAAAGCCTGCATGTCGTCACGGTTGAAACGCGGGTCAAAGCCTCCCACACAATACACGTCACCATTGAGCGTAGTGGAATCAACCCTGCCGGTGTAGCACAGTTCCGTCTTAAACTGGTAGCTGCCGCCGAGACGGTCGAGGGCTGTGATGGCAGTGATGGTCTTCATCGTGGAAGCCGGACGCATCAGTTGTCTCTCGTTGTGCTTGAATATGGCAGAATCGGCATCAAGGTCGTAGACCATGACACCCACTTGCGAAGTCTTGAACATGTCGCTCTGAAGCAGTTGCTCTATCTCTGCCTGGACATTCTTCGGCCATACGAGCGTGTCGTTGCGCTGTATGAGCGAATCGACCCATGCCGAGTCGGCTACAAGAGTTGTGTCGTTGTCGTCGTCATTGTCGTCAGCGACTTCGGCAACATCGGTCTGCGCCATGACCGGCACGACCGCGAAAAACATCAAAAGCAACAAGACATAAAGCTTATTCAGCATCGCAGGCCTCCTTTTCCTTTTTAAGTGCGGCAATGAACGCCGTCTCGTTAACCGGTTGCACCGACACCATGGCATCAACGGCGCCATAGGTGATGAGCAGGTAGCGCACAAGGCCGAAAACAGAAGTCATGGGGCGGCACGACTTGATCTGCCCTATCATGATGGTCTTGTCCTTCGAAAGCTTGCCATGGTCGATTATAAGCTTTCCGTCGGAGATGACATATTGGCTATGCAGAGTCCTCTCCGTGAGGACAATAAGAAGGAATGCCATGAGTATTCCCAAAACGACATTCTTTATCCAAAACGCATAGACGGCAAGCAAAAGGAAAAGCACGATGCCGCACATCGCGCCAACGGTTGTCTTATGATGAAACGAACGGGTCATGAATTCGGTAAAAACAATCTTCATATATAAATAATATGCAAAGTTACCACTTTTATTCGAGCTTTTAGGCTAAAAATTGAAAAATGCTTGCCAACATGTCGCAAACCTGCTACCTTTGCGTATATTACTTGAAAAGATATAGAAATGACGCCAGAGAAATCAGAAAACAAACTGCCAATCTGCGCCCGTTCTTGCCGGATGAAGCCTTTAGATTAAAAAATGCACTTTTTTTTACCGGTTGTCTGTAGTTTTCCGGCAGAAGAGTGCGTCTAACGTGTGTAAATAATCTTAGAAAAGATGAAAACAAACAGTAAACATCAAGACGAACGGCTGTTTGCCAAACTCGTCAACGAACAGAAGAGCACCATCTACACCGTGTGCTACATGTTCTCCAACGACGAGGCTGAGGTGGCCGACCTTTTCGAAGAGGTGCTCATCAACCTTTGGAAAGGCTTTTCCTCTTTCGAGGGGCGCAGCGATCTTCGCACGTGGGTCTATCGCCTGAGCCTGAACACCTGCATATCAGCCGACCGAAAGAAACGCAAGAGGAAGACGGTGCCGCTGAGCATGGACATCAACCTCTTCGAGGACAACGATGCCGACACCCTCCAGGTACAGATGCTGAGGAAGCGCATCACCAGGCTCGCACCTTTCGACCGCGCCATAGTGTTGCTCTGGCTCGAAAACATGAGCTACGAGGAAATAGGACAGGTGGTAGGCATCACAGCGAAAAACGTCAGCGTACGCCTCTACCGCATCAAGGAACAACTCAAAAAACTACAGTAATCATGAATACACAAGACAACAACCAGCTGGAGGAAATGCGCTCGCAAATGGCCATTCTCCAAAGCAAGCTCAATAATGAAACCATCGTCAACGAGCGTCTGCTGCGCGAATCGATGAAGCACAGTTATTCCGGCATCGACAGCTATCTGAAGCTGCAATTGGGCCTTCTGCCCCTGATCTTCGTCGGCATGTCGCTGCTCGTGTTGATTTACGACCTTTCGTGGTATCCTGCCCTCTTCCTTTTTGCCATAACCATCTATGCCGTGATTTTCGACCGAAAGATCAACCGCTTGCGCAACGACGCCTTCGCATCCGAAAACCTCATAGGTACAGCCCTGCGTCTGCAGCGTGCCAAGAAGCTGAGCTTCTATGAGATGTGGATCAACATGCCGCTTGTGTCCGTGTGGTTCATCTGGTTTGTGGCCGACTTCGTCCAGCACTTCACCCACGGCAACTTCTCATCGCTGCCTTCCGAGGCATTGGGCGGCATCATCGGCGGTTTGATCGGCGGGGCTTGCGGCCTCATCTACGACTTCAGCCTATACAACAAGCAGCAGAAGATACGCCAGCAGCTTATCGACCAAATCAACGATCTGAAGGGCGGAGAATAGCCTCGGCACGCTTCACCTGCTCCGCCGAAGGTGTCGGCACGTCGCCAAGCGAATATTTCAATCCGAGCTGTTCCCATTTGTATACGCCAAGCGTGTGGTAAGGCAACACCTCCACACGCTTCACGTTGTCAAGAGTGTCGATGAACGAGCGCATGCGGCGCAGATGGTCTTCATCGTCGGTGATGCCCGGCACAAGCACATGACGGATCCACACCGGCACACCAAGTTCTGACAAGCAACGCGCGCAATCGAGTATCTGCCCGTTGCCGTGACCTGTAAGCCACTTATGCCTGTCGCTGTCGAGATGTTTCAGGTCGAGCAGCACGGTATCGGTGGCTTTCATCAGTCTTACGAACTTACTGTAAAAAGGCTCCTCACGCGTAAACGGCTGCGCCGCCGTGTCAAGACAGGTGGTTATGCCACGCCGGTGGGCTTCCTCGAAGAGGGCCGTCACACCGTCGATCTGCAACAGCGCCTCGCCTCCGCTCACGGTGATGCCGCCATCCTTGCCCCAATAGGCACGGTAGCGCTCTGCCTTGTCGAGCAGTTCGCCGACCGACATCGTTGCATCATTAGCATCGGGCTGTCGCCACGTGTCGGGATTGTGGCAGTAGCGACACCGCATGAGGCATCCTTTCAGGAATATGATAAAGCGAATCCCCGGCCCGTCTACCGAGCCGAAGGATTCGACCGAATGTACTGTCAGTTTAGAGTCGCTCATGGGCCTGACGTGCGATGACATCAAGTTGCTGCTCCCTGGTGAGGTCGATGAACTTCACCGCATAGCCGCTCACACGGATGGTGAAGTTGGCATACTCCGGCTTCTCGGGGTGCTCCATGGCATCCTTGAGCTTGTCCACGCCGAACACGTTGACGTTCAAGTGGTGGGCGCCCTTGTTGAAATAGCCGTCCATCACGCCCACGAGTGTCGTGGCACGCTGCTCGTCGTCGTGGCCCAATGCGCTTGGGCTGATGGTCTGCGTGTTTGAGATTCCGTCGAGAGCGTATTTGTAAGGAAGCTTTGCAAGCGAGTTGAGCGAAGCCAGCAGGCCGTTCTTCTCAGCGCCGTAGCTTGGGTTGGCACCCGGTGCGAGCGGAGCGCCAGCCTTGCGTCCGTCGGGCATGTTGCTAGTGTACTTGCCGTAAACCACGTTCGAGGTGATGGTAAGGATTGATGTCGTGGGCTCTGAGTTGCGGTAGGTGTGGTGCTTCTTCACCATGCCGATGAAGGTCTTGAGCAACCACACGGCTATGTCGTCGGCGCGGTCGTCGTCGTTGCCGTAGCGCGGGAAGTCGCCCTCGGTCTTGAATTCCAATGGGAAGCCCGTCTCGTCGCGGATGATGTTCACCTTGGCGTACTTGATGGCGGAGATAGAGTCAACCACATGCGAGAAGCCTGCTATGCCCGTGGCGAAAGTGCGGCGCACGTCGGTATCGATGAGTGCCATCTCGGCAGCCTCATAGAAATACTTGTCGTGCATATAGTGGATGAGGTTGAGCGTCTTCACGTAGACGGCTGCGAGCCACTCCATCATGTCCATGAACTTTGGCATGAACTCCTCGTAGGTCAGCACGTCGCCCTCTATAGGACGGTATGCCGGGCCCACCTGCTCACGTGTCTTGCTGTCAACGCCACCGCTGATGGCATAGGTCAAGCACTTGGCAAGGTTGGCGCGCGCTCCGAAGAACTGCATCTCCTTACCGGTCTGTGTAGCGCTGACGCAGCAGCAGATGCTGTAGTCGTCGCCCCAGACAGGACGCATCACGTCGTCGTTCTCATACTGTATGCTGCTTGTTCTCACGGAGATGAGTGCTGCATAGCGCTTGAATGTCTCGGGCAGACGGCTGCTGTAGAGCACAGTGAGGTTTGGTTCAGGCGACGGACCCATATTCTCCAGCGTGTGGAGGAAACGGAAGTCGTTCTTGGTGACCATGTGGCGGCCGTCCTGGCCAATTCCGCCCACCTCCAGTGTGGCCCACACGGGGTCGCCCGAGAAGAGCTGGTTGTAGGACGGTATGCGGGCGAACTTCACCATGCGGAACTTCATCACCAGGTGGTCGATGAGCTCCTGGGCGTCCTGCTCGGTCAGCGTGCCCTCGTTGAGGTCGCGCTGGATGTATATGTCGAGGAAGGTTGACACGCGTCCCACCGACATTGCTGCACCGTTTTGTGTCTTCACTGCGCCGAGGTAGCCGAAGTAGAGCCACTGCACTGCCTCGCGTGCGTTTGTTGCAGGCTTTGAGATGTCGAAGCCATACTGTGCAGCCATGTCTTTCAGACCCTTGAGAGCCTTTATCTGCATGGCCACTTCCTCGCGCAGACGTATCACGTCGTCAATCATCTCGCGCTCGCCCATGTTCAGAAGGTCGTTTTGCTTCTCCTTGATCAGGAAGTCGATGCCATAGAGTGCCACGCGGCGGTAGTCGCCCACGATGCGGCCGCGGCCGTAGGTGTCGGGCAGACCTGTGAGGATATGGTTGTGACGGACCAACTTCATCTCCGGTGTGTAGGCATCAAACACGCCGTCGTTGTGGGTCTTCACGTAGTTGTTGAATATGTTGTGGAGCTTCTCCGAGGGCTGGTAGCCGTAGGTGGTGCAAGCCTGCTCTGCCATCTTTATGCCGCCATAGGGCATGAAGGCACGCTTGAGGGGCTTGTCGGTCTGCAGGCCGACCACCTTCTCCAAGTCTTTTGTATCTGCGTTGATATAGCCGGGGCCGTAGGCGGTAAGGCCGGAGACAACCTCCGTTTCCATGTCGAGCACGCCGCCCTTGGCACGCTCTTCCTTCTGCAGTTTCTGCAGTTCGCCCCAAAGAGTGTCGGTAGCTGCGGTGGGGCCTACGAGGAAACTCTCGTCACCACCGTACTGGGTGTAGTTATTCTGAATAAAATCCCTAAGATTGATTTCTGTCTTCCACTGTGTGCCATGGAAGTCGCGCCATGCATTGCTCATAAAATAAACTAAGATGTTGAATTATTACTTATGGCATGCAAAGGTAGTAATTTTTCCCCAATAACAGACTTTTTGACTAATAAACCCGAAAAAAATACCAATTTCTTGGTAGTAGCGCGATGGCAAACCTTAAAACGCTAACAAAACATCATGATACTTTAAACCCAAAAAGCATGTTGTGACGAACGAAGATGTTTGGCGGCTACAAAGCATGGCACGTTCAGATTTTCATTGGCAAGAACACCATTTTGTAAAGATTTATAGCAAGATTTTAACACTTGAGAGGCACACCATCTAGAACGACAAAAGAGGCTCCGAAGTGTTAAAAAGGGCACCTTCAAGCCAATTTCAGGTCCAAAATCCATGAAATCGGGTCGCGATAGTAGCCATATCGCGGCGCGATTCTAACGTAAAGGCATCGCGATTCTAACGTAAAGGCGGCGCGATTCTAACGTAAAGCCGACTCGAAAGCTCAAAATTCAGCCATGTTTTAGACCGCAAAAACATAACCGCTTGACTATGAGATTGTTATAAAACCTTGCAAAAATCGCAAAAATCCGCACGAGAGGAAAAGTTTTTCAAAAAAAACGATTCTCAGAAAGCCTTTTGTTGTGATTTTTCATTGCCCTTGCAGATTCGCATAGGCATTATTTAT
>CAZXGQ010000074.1:0-18676 GCA_964640415.1 uncultured Prevotella sp. | reverse complement strand
AACGTAAACGCGACTCGAAAGCACAAATTTGGGTCGTGTTTAAAACCTTGAAAATCATAACCACCTATCTATAAGGACATTACGAGAAACTCGCAAAAATCGAAAAAATCCGCACGAGAGGAAAAGTTTTTCAAAAAAATCGATTCTCAGAGAACCTTTTGTTGAGATTTTTCTGTGTCCAAGTGATTTCTTCTCTCTTCAATCTTAACCCTCGCAACACTCCATATTCCGGAAGAACCCTATTTATGACTCTCATAATATGCCAAAGCAGCCTTGATGTTTTTCTGCACTGCACTCGTGCTGAACGTGGCTCCCGTACATCCGTCTACTGTTGCCTTAGACGCAAGTTTCTTGGCCTTAGCCATCTTCTGGTTGGCATATTTAGGAAGGAGTTGTTGCTTGACACGGTTGAAAAAATTCGGGGTCTCCTCGTTTTTCAACGGCACCACCTTTACCACGGTACCTTTCTTTATGTAGACCTCCAGTGGCGTGGTATTGCGAAAGCCACGTGCACTGCAGATCGTTGCAGTGCGCACTACATATGTGCCATCATCTGTCTTCGTCATCACGTTGTCTGCCATGGCTCCAATGGAGAAGGCTGCAAACATTAATGAGAATAATATTTTCTTCATTGTCATAATCGTTTTTACCATTGCAAAGGTATTGATTTTAGATTACACATGCAACAATCTTCATGCAAACCTTCGCCAGAGCTGACGAAAATCGCAAGAAATAGTGATGCTGCGAATCAGCCTTTTCTCATATGCTATCATCACAAAACGTCTTGCACAATAAAAAAGGCAAATGTTTTTGAATTAAAAGGGTGACGAAAAGGCTTTTGTCATTTATTTTTCATAATTTTGTAGGTCGTAAACCAAAAGCATATGGCAACCGCAAAGCTAATGCCAAATAAACAAAAACAAACAAAACAGAAAATTCAGAATGGAACCTTCTCCTGTTACAACATCAAAGCGTAGTCCCATATCATGGGTGCCTACTCTCTACTTTGCCATGGGCATGCCTTTCGTTGTGCTCAACATGGTTTGCACGCTCATGTTCAAGGGACTGGACATCAGCGATGCACAGATAGCCTTCTGGACGTCGATCATAATGTTCCCGTGGACCCTGAAGCCTCTGTGGAGCCCACTCCTCGAAATATACAAGACAAAGAAGTTCTTCGTCATAGTGACCCAGATTGCCACAGGATGCGTGTTCGGACTCGTGGCAATGGCATTGCACTTGCCCGACTTCTTTGCCGTGACAATAGCCCTTCTTGCTGTCATTGCGTTGAGCGGAGCAACACACGACGTGGCTGCCGACGGTGTTTACATGGCCACACTGTCTACCGAGGACCAAGCCAAGTACATTGGATGGCAGGGCGCTTTCTACAACATTGCAAAGATAGCCGCAACCGGCGGACTGGTTTACCTTGCCGGAACACTGATAAGGCATTTCACAGGTGACGTGACTGGGCTTGACGCAGTAGCCGCTGCAGCTGCAAAACACCAGGGCACGGTCATGGCATGGACAACGATCATGGCCATAATAGGCATAGTGATGGTGCTGTTGGGAGTGTACCACATCAAGTTCCTGCCTGCCGATGCCAAGAAAGCTGCCGACGAAAAGCCGGGCTTCAAGGAAACCATGCGCGAACTGGGCGGTGTGTTTGCCGACTTCTTCCGCAAGCGCCACATTATATATTATATATGCTTCATCATTCTCTACCGCTTTGCCGAGGGATTCGTGATGAAGATCGTGCCTTTATTCCTCAAAGCCGACCGTGCCAACCAGGGTCTGGGACTAACTGAAGAGCAGATTGGTATATGCTATGGCACCTTCGGTGCTGCTGCCTTCGTTATAGGAAGCATCCTCGCCGGCTACTATATAGCACACCGCGGTTTGCAGAAGTCGCTCTTCTCGCTCTGCTGCGTGTTCAACCTGCCGTTCGTGGCCTACACCCTACTGGCCATATACCAGCCTGAGAGTCTGTGGCTCATTGGCGGCGGCATAGTGCTCGAATACTTCGGCTACGGATTCGGTTTCGTGGGCTTGACGCTGTTCATGATGCAGCAAGTGGCACCGGGCAAGCACCAGATGGCTCACTATGCCTTCGCCTCCGGCATAATGAACCTCGGCGTAATGCTGCCGGGCATGCTTAGCGGCTTTGTGAGCGACTGGCTCGGCTACCGCAGTTTCTTTATCTTTGTGCTTGTGTGCACCATCCCGGCATTCCTCATCACATGGTTTGTGCCGTTCACTTATCCTGACAAGAAATAACAGACAAACAAAAATTCTATAAACAAAAATTATTTATGAGCAAACTTATCATTTCTGGCAACCCATTGCCTAATATGCCTTGGGAAGAGCGTCCCGAAGGCGCACGCTCACCGCTGTGGCGTTGTTCAAAGAACCCTATCATACCGCGCGACCTGCTGCCTACAAGCAACAGTATATTCAACAGTGCCGTAGTGCCTTTCGGAGAGGGCTTCGCCGGAGTGTTCCGCTGCGACGACACCAACCGCCGCATGGTGCTGCACGTTGGTTTCTCAAAGGACGGTGTCAACTGGAACATCAACGAGGAGCCACTGCGCTTCGAGTGCGACAACAAGGAGATTGGTGAGTGGGTATATGGCTACGACCCACGCGTGTGCTTCATCGAAGACCGCTACTACGTGACATGGTGCAACGGCTATCATGGACCAACAATCGGCATTGCATGGACAAAGGACTTCAAGACATTCCACCAGCTTGAGAATGCCTTCTTGCCATACAACCGCAACGGCGTACTCTTCCCTGAGAAGATCAATGGAAAGTTCGCTATGCTCTCTCGTCCGAGTGACACAGGCCACACTGCATTCGGCGACATCTTCTACAGCGAGTCGCCCGACATGGAGTACTGGGGACACCACCGCCACGTCATGGCTCCTGCCGCTTTCGAGGTTTCGGCTTGGCAGTGCATGAAGATTGGCGCTGGTCCTGTGCCTGTAAAGACGTCCGAGGGTTGGCTTTTGTTCTACCACGGCGTGCTGCACTCATGCAACGGCTACGTCTACGCTTTCGGATCAGCCCTGCTCGACCTTGAGCAGCCCTGGAAGGCTACACACCGCTCAGGCCCGTATCTCATCTCTCCACAAACACCTTACGAGTGCATGGGCGACGTGCCAAACGTTTGCTTCCCTTGCGCCGAGGTTCACGACCCTGAGACAGGCCGCATCGCAGTCTACTACGGTTGCGCCGACACCGTCACCGGCCTCGCCTTCGGTTACATTCCTGAGATTGTGGAGTGGACAAAGAAGAACAGCATAATCTAAATTTTATAGGTACTTACACCTGGTAGACAATGCTCGTGCAGAGCATATAACAAAAAGGCGAAACTCGTTACTTTTCGAGTTTCGCCTTTAGCTTTTTGAAATTTAAGACGACTTTTTATTTTCCAATACTGCGATGGTTTGTTCTATACGTGTTTTCCCGCAAATGATACTATGTTTCACCAGACATTTGAAATGAAGTGTTGTTTGTCTACAGTTCTAGGGTAGCCGCGTGAGTCGCGCTCCATAGGATTTCTCGGATGCGCCCGTTTTAGATCAATAACATAACAATAAACCCCGAAAAGTCATACAAAGACTTTCGGGGTTCATGTCAATATTGGCCGGCCTTTCCGTTTTTATGATGGAAAGCAGATGAAGCCGTAGTGCGGTTATTTCTTGATTATCTTTCCTATGATGTTGTTCATGTATGCACGCACGTCAGTCCATCGGTAGTAAGGTGCCTTGTATGCCTTTATTGGCAATGTGGCTTCGTTCTCGTTGAGAAGCACCTTCACCAGTACGTCTTTCCTCGGGTGCTTGGCATCCTTATAGAATATGAACTGGACATTGCAGCCCATTGGGAACACGTTGTACACGTCCCAATCTTCAGCATCGATGTTGTCGAGCGATGAGCGTGGGTTGCCGTAGCCATTGATGTTGAGCAGGCATACAAGCGGCAGCACGTCGCTCTCGTGGGCAAAACGCAACGTTGCACCAGGATGAGCCAAAGTGACGCATGAGTCGGCTGTATCCATGATGTTCTTCACAAGATTGAGCTGGGTGTACATTCCTGCGCCGTCGTTGAGCTTGTTGGGGCCGGCGAAAGAATACCAGTAAGCTGTAGTCATGAGCCATTGGTTGTAGAGTTCCTCTTCTGAGAAGATGTCCCACAGAGGCTTGAACTGATGACGCAGCTCAGTGTTTTGCAAAGCGATGGTAGTGTTGAATAGTTGTGTGGCGAGAGCACTCTCGTTGACCTGCTTTGCATAGTCAGGATCATTGAAGATGGTCTTCATCAAATATGGAGCCTTGTTGTGGCGCTTGTTGAATGCGTTCAGGCTGTCCACAGCTGCCGTGGTGCGGGTTAGCTTGGCGTAGGGGCTTGTGGCATCATCGTTCATGTAGTACATGTCGTGGTATGATGCATCGCTCTTGAAATTGATTTTTGGGTTGAGTGCAGCGAGCTGCAACAGTTCGTTCTCCATGGAGAGGATGCAACGGATGACAACCGTGGAGCGTGCGTCAACGTTGGTGACGCCGGCGAACACCTGCGGAAAACGCTCATACATGCGCTTGGCTATGCCACGGTGCTGCTCGGCACCAAGCTGTGTCAGTTCTCCTTCGCGGCTCATGCCTTGTGCGCGCATTTCCTTTACCAGGGCAAACACCTCTTTGCCTCGTTGGGTGAGTTTGCCGAGAGAGTCGGCCTTGGCAAGTGCATAGTAAGGCTTGTTGAAGGCGTTTTTGCCGATGAGCCAACGAGAGCCGTGACGGCCATAGTGGCTGATGTAGAACGGCTCGTAGCCATTAGGCGAAGGCGTGAGTTTCTTTGTCGGGACTGGATAGTCGCGGTAGTTGTTTGCCGCAAGGTTGGGATTCTCCTTGATCTCTTGCCTCGTGCGTTGGGCGTTAATGCCAATCAGCGGAAGCGACAGAAAGGCAAGCAGAAGGATGTTCTTTTTCATGTTATGGCTATAATAAAGTTTTAGTGTAAGAATAATCTTAATAGTTTCCCACAAAGTTAACAATAACGCCCGAATCTGGCAAGCATGGCATTGCAGTTTTAGCTATTTTGTGTAACTTTGCGGCGATTATGAAAGGAAAACGTGTACATATTTATATCATAGCTCTCGTTGCCTTGGTGATTCTTGGTAGTTTTGCGATAATCAGTTTCGCAACATTCAGAAGCGAGGGCGCCACACAGCAAGACACCATTGCCAAGCCTCAGGTTAAGAAATTGCAACAGGCGACGGTAAAGAAAGACAGCGTGCGCAAGGCTGCGATGAATGATTCGTTGCCCGACTATGACCCAACCGTCAGGGGAACGCTGACAGACAGTCTGGGCAACCCAATGAGTGGCGTTGTGGTGAGTGACGGCTATTCGTGCACCGTCACCAACGACAAGGGCATGTATATCTTCATGCGCAACAAGAACGCACGATTCGTGTGGTATTGTGTTCCCGCCGATTGCGAGATACCCACACATTCAGCAACCGACCGGACCGCATTCTTCTATCAGCCGTTGACAGCAAGCCAAAACGAGTACAACTTCACATTAAAACGGTTGGCCGGAGGCCCAGAGCACGAATACAAGCTGATAGTTTTCGGAGACCCTCAGATAACCAATGCCTTTAACCCATACTACACAAGACCAGACGATAACCCGATACAGAAAAGCGACCTTGCCCGTTTTACAGATGAGACTATGACAGACGTAAGACAAACCATAGCCACGTTGCCTGCAAGTATGCCAGTTTATGCTATATCCATGGGCGACGATGTGCAATATTATGGGGGCTACAACGCAGACTTGGAAATGCAGATACGTGAGGCGTTGGGATCGTCGAGAGCCACCGTGTTCTCTGTGATTGGCAACCACGACCAAGACGGCAAGAGCCTGTATACAAGAAAGTGGGAAGAGAGCTTCGGACCAACCGATTTCAGTTTCGACCGTGGTGACGTGCATTACGTTTGTCTCAACGATGTACACTTCTATCGTGGACTGCTTTATTGGCAACCAGGGGAACTGACGGCATCGCAACTGCGTTGGCTTCATGAAGACCTTTCTTTTGTCAGTCATGACAAAAAGGTGGTACTTTGCTATCATATCCCGCTCACCATGGGCAATCGCCCACGAAAAGGGGCGTTGTCGCTAAACCTTGATTCGGAACCGGGGCATTATTCCTCGTCAGCCCTTAAACGTATCCTTAATGAGCTGAAGGCTTTTAAAGGAGGTTATGAACTCTTTTGCGGCCATACCCACTTTGCCATTAACCATGAGATTGAGTTCGACGGCGGGCATATACTTGAGCACTGTCATGCTGCGGCTTGTGGCGATATTTGGCAATCGAACGTAAACATCTGTGGCACGCCAAACGGCTATTATGTCTATTCCTTGAATGGGACGAACATCACTGACGGCTACTATAAGGGTACTTTCTGGCCAAGGTCAAGACAGATGACACTGTTCAGAGCATCAACCGATTTCAATGGCGAGTCGTATGCTGCCGACTGGCAACTGCCTGTTGACAGTGGAGCGATTGTGGCAAACGTGTTCAATGCCGACTCGCGATGGCGTGTCTATGCCATAGAAAACGGAGTGGAGCGTGAGATGCGGCGCATTGACCATCAAGGACAAGACGCTTTCGCCACCGGCTATCATCATCGCTACTTAAAAGCATCGACATATCAATTCGTGAGCAAGGGCAATGGCTATCTCATAATGAACCACCTATACTATTACGTGCCCCGGTCAGCAGGGAGCCGCATAGTGGTGAAGGTGAAAGACGCTTACGGAAACACGTACACATCATCAACAGACAATGTGATAAGTGAGCCATTCTTCAATTTTGCACATTATTACGAAGAAAAACGATAATTTATCATCTTTTCCTTTGCGTTGTCTGTAAAAGGCAGTATCTTTGTCAAATATAAAAAACCGACAATAACGTAAGCCTGAAATGAGACAAATAAAGATTACAAAAGCCATCACAGCCCGTAACAGCGAGTCTTTGGATCGCTATCTTTCAGAGATAGCACGTGAACCAATGCTCACACCAGAGGAGGAAGCTTCACTCGCTCAGAAAATCCACCAAGGTGGCAAGGAAGGCCAAAAAGCCAGAGACAGGCTTGTAAATTCCAACTTGCGTTTTGTAGTCTCCGTTGCCAAGCAATACCAGCATCAGGGCATCTCGCTCGTTGACCTTATCAACGAGGGAAACATTGGTTTGGTGAAAGCCGCTGAGAAGTTTGACGAGACACGTGGCTTCAAGTTCATAAGCTATGCCGTCTGGTGGATAAGACAAAACATCATGGAAGCACTCGCCGTGAAAAGCCGCATCATACACGTGCCCATGAACCAGATGGGGGTGGCGCTGAAGGTAAACAGGGCTACGGAGGCGTTCCTTCAGAAAACCGGAAGGATGCCATCCGTACATGAACTGTCGGTTGAGACCGGACTCAACGAGGATGTGATAGAGTCGGCAAAGGATGCAAACAACAGGCCAACGAGCATTGACGCACCTTTGGGAGACGATTCCAACGACAATACAATCGGCGAAATGCTTACGTCGGATGATAATGCGTTTATCTCAGACAAGTCGGTAGACAATGCATCACTCAACAAGTTTATTGAGGACTTGCTCAAGGAAGTGCTTACCGAACGTGAGCAAACCATCGTGAAGGCATCGTTCGGCATAGGAAGTCCGGAAAAGAGCCTTGAAGAACTTGCAAGCGACATGGGCATGACCAGGGAGCGCATCAGGCAAGTAAAGGAAAAGGCAATAAGGAAGATAAGACACTCGCCTGCAGCTAAAATCCTAAAGCAATATTTGGGATAAAGGACAAAATTATGCTTCACCTATGAGCAATAAGCAAGTGGTGAAGCCATTATTCAGAAATTATTATTAACTTTGCAGGCGAGATCATAATTTTTGAACAGGGGTACTTGCTAAACCCCCTTTAACAAAACAAGAAATGACAAAACAACCACGTGCTGAGGTCAGCGTGCTTTTCATGCTCTTCAGCGTATTTTTCTGTGTTTGCCTCATTCTGGCAAACATCCTTGAAACCAAGCAGATTGCCATTGGCCCGGTGAACTTGACCGGAGGCTTGATAGTGTTCCCCGTATCCTACATTATAAACGATTGCGTTTGTGAGGTTTGGGGCTATCGCAAGGCTCGGCTGCTCATTTGGATGGGCTTTGCCATGAATTTCTTCTTCGTGGCAATGGGTGCATTGTGCGATTGGATTCCCGGTGCACCGTATTGGGACAACAATGAAGGTTTCCATGCCATCTTTGGACTTGCTCCACGTATTGCCGCAGCGTCGTTTGTGGCATTCCTGGTGGGCAGTTTCATAAATGCCTTTGTCATGAGCCGAATGAAGCTCCGCGACCAAGGACGCCATTTCTCTGCCCGCGCAATATTGAGCACAGTGGCAGGAGAGAGCTGCGACTCCCTGGTATTCTTCCCGCTTGCACTCGGTGGTGTTGTGCCATGGAGTGAACTGCCAAGCCTTATGTTGTGGCAGGTGTTCCTGAAGACTTTTTACGAGGTTATAGCTCTGCCACTTACCATACGTGTAGTGAAATTCCTGAAAAAGCACGAAGGTGAGGATGCCTACGACAAAGGCGTTGACTACAATGTACTTAAGATTTTCAATATTTAATACAGACAATGACAGAAAGAAACGAAGAAGGGCTCATGGCCCTTGGCAAGAAAACACAATACAGGATGGATTATGCGCCTGAGGTGCTTGAGACCTTCGTAAACAAGCACCAAGGCAACGACTACTGGGTCAGATTCAACTGCCCGGAATTCACCTCGCTCTGTCCTATCACGGGGCAGCCCGACTTTGCAGAGATTCGCATCAGCTACATACCTGACGTGAGGATGGTAGAGAGCAAGAGCCTGAAACTCTACTTGTTTTCCTTCCGCAACCATGGTGACTTCCATGAAGATTGCGTTAACATCATCATGAAGGACTTAATCAAGCTGATGGACCCCAAATATATTGAGGTGACGGGACTGTTTACTCCTCGTGGTGGCATAAGCATCTACCCTTATGCCAACTATGGCCGTCCGGGTACCAAGTATGCAGAATTGGCTGAAAAGCGCTTCGCCACCCACGAATAGTTATTAGAGAAATTAATTATGCTCCATCAAGTGTCGGGTAGACTCTTGATGGAGTTTTTTTCGCCCACTACCCATATTATGTCGCCTGCGGCAAACTTACGGTTAGGATTCATACGAGTGAGACTGTCCTGACCTTCCTCAACACCAACAAGCATGCAGTTGTATTGATCCCGGATGCCACTCTCCTTGAGAGTGCAGCCAATGAAAGGACTGTTCTTGCCAAGCTTAACCTTTTGCAACTTCATCTCACGGTGTTCTATCTGCGTGTCCTCAGCCTCAACGTTGGTCTTGATGGCTTGTGCAAAAACCTGTAACTGCTCGTCATTGCCAATGGCTTGCAGGCGATCGTTGGGGAAGACTATGGTAGTTCCATTTGGGATGTTGATGCGTCTATTTCCGCGGAGAATGCTGCTCACGTACACACCGAAACGTGAACTAAGCCTGAGTTCGCCAAGTGTCTTGCCTGCCCAGGAAGAATCGGTGGGTACATCGAAATCGGAGATGTGAATGTCGCGCTCGACAAGGTTCTTTTCGAATTTCGGTTTGTGCTTTCCCTCTACCTGCGCCTTTATCTCGCGAGAATGGAGATTGGCAATGAAACGGCGCTCCATGCCAATAGAGCTCTTCTTGAGCCGGCGCGACAATGCCATGAGGACAATAAGTGTAACAGCAATGGTTATCACGATAGCGTTGGCAAAGCGTGCCAGATAGTTGCAGATGTAAAACAGTATCGAGGCTGCAATGGTCACTCTGAAAAGCACTGTAAAAACAAGCGGAAGACGATTGAGTCGACTTTCGGTCCACAGTTCCTTGAACTCTTCGCTATGGTTGTTTTTCATGACCAGGGCTCGCATGAAAGGCGAAATGCAGACGAATGTCAAGAGCCCGGTGGCTCCATTTGCCCACCAATGTGGCAGTATGTGACGGAAGAACTGCAAGGCGAAGGTAAGCATCACCGTAGTTACTGCAATGCACAACACGGTGTAGATGAGTGTATTTATGGTCATCTTGCGCAACAGGCGACGCCATGTAGACAGTTCCTTGACAGTTGTCTGGTGAGCTGTTCCCAGGTGGTCGAGCCGTCGTGACCATTTGCGTGGCAACACCTTGGTAATGCCATTGTAGGCAGGTACGGCAGCGCGTATCATGTAAGGAGTTATGAATGTTGTGACAACACTCACGGCCACGATGACAGGATAGATAAAATCGCTTATGACCTTAAGCGACAGTCCGAGAGAGGCTATGATGAAGGCAAATTCGCCCACCTGCGCCATGGAGAAACCGCAGCGCATAGCGGTTTTCAACGGTTGACCCGACAACAGGTAGCTGAATGAGCCCAATACGGCCTGACCTAGCATGATTGCAATCACGAGTATAATGATTGGCAGAGCATAGTCGACAAGAACCTGAGGGTCTACAAGCATGCCTACCGACACGAAGAAAATAGCGCCAAAGAGGTTCTTCACCGGTGCCACGACTTTTTCTATGCGTTCCACCTCTATCGTCTCGGCAAGAATGCTGCCCATGACAAATGCGCCAAAGGCTGACGAAAAACCTACAGCCGTGCTAATCCATGCCATGGCACAACAAAGGCCAAGGGCTACGATGACAAGAGTCTCATCGGTCATCAGCTTACGGGTAACGCGAAGAAATGTCGGGACAACGTAAAGACCCACAAGAAACCACAATATTAGGAAAAAGGCTATCTTTAATAAAGAGCCAACCATCTGAGCACCGTCCGGGTTGCTGCCAGAGGCTATTGCCGACAGCATGACCATCATCACTATGGCGAGGATATCTTCAAGGATGAGGACGCTCATTACAAGCTTAGCAAACGATTGTTGGGAAAGCCCCATGTCGTCGTAAGCCTTGTAGATAATGGTGGTTGACGACATGGCGAGCATACCACCAAGAAACACGCAGTCCATGTAGCTCCAACCGAAAAGTTGTCCGACTATCAATCCTGTCATTGACATAAAAAATACCGTGCACACGGCGGCAATGACAGGTGCCAATCCCATCTTGAGAATTTTCTTGAAAGAGAAGTCGAGACCAAGTGAAAAAAGCAGGAATATAACGCCAATGTCGGCCCATGTCTGTACGTCTGCCTTGTCCACAACCGACATGGTTAGCGGCAAATGAGGAGACACTATGAAACCTGCCACAATATATCCAAGCACCAGGGGTTGTTTGAGGCGCTTGAAAATGAGAGTCACGATGCTTGCGACGATGAGTATCAATGCCAAGTCTTTTACAAGGGCTGGTAGTTCTGCCATATAGTCTCCTTTCTTTTATTATATCTTGTACTATTTGCAAAGTTACGAGTATTCAACGATAGCGCAAACAGTTTGGATTAATTTCTGCAGACAATTTTTTAATGCAAAGTTCGTTCTTTAGGAGAATACATGCAAGTCGGCGCTTTTCGGATGGTGCCAGAAATGAAGAAATAAACCGACTTTAGTTTTCATCGAATGCGGTTTTGCGAACACGGATGTATGCCCACAAAAAAAAGCAACTTAAGAATCATCTTAAATTGCTGATTTTTATTGTGGACCAGCTAGGGCTTGAACCTAGGACCTCCAGATTATGAGTCTGTTGCTCTAACCAACTGAGCTACAAGTCCAATAATATTTTGTTCTTAACAAATCGACTTTATTACGCCTCATTTGTTAAGCGAGTGCAAAGGTAAGTCTTTTTGTCGGAACAAACAAATTTTTGTAGGCTTTTTTTGTTATTTCCCATATTCTTTCTTCTTTTCTGCCTCGTATTGTTGTCAGATTAAATAATGTGTGGTATATTTGCAACGTTAGTAAACGATGATTTATGCTTATAATAACAAGAAACACGAGTGATTATGGACCATACGATGAGTCCATAGTGGCAAGATATGTGGAAGAGGGCAAACTTCTTCTCAACGACAAGGCGCAAGATGTAGACACCGGAGAGGAAGGTACGATAAAGCAGCTCTTGGCTCGCAAAGGCTTACGCCCCAGAGTCAAGAGCAATGGTTCACTGTTTAAACAGTTGGCGCATGTAGGGCGCGACCTCATTTTGCCTCGCGAAGACATTAGGCGCCACTCGCTTCTTGAAGACAAGCGATTGCTAATTCTTGCCATAGCCGGCTTGTCGCTGTCGGTCATCATGCTCTTGCCCATTGGCGGCATATTGGTGTTCTATGTGGTTTCGCTATATTTCGCAACTATCTGGGGACTGTTCTTCGCTTGGTTATTCAGCACCCGGCAGGTAAACGCCAAAACTACCATCACGACATTCTTCCTCACACAAGCCGGAGTGTTTCTCATCTTTGGCACGCTACACAGCCTCAACTTCTTCAATGTCTTCACCGAAGCAGCATTCCCATTAAGCATCGTCGGCTACGTGCTTGGCGTGGGACTTACCGAAGAGTTTACCAAAATGATACCGCTCCTCATACTCCAGCGTCGCAGCCGTGAACCGATGCTGCCCCAGACAATGGTCTATTTCGGTCTTGTCGCCGGCATAGCCTTTGGCGTTTTTGAGGGCGTGCAATACCAGACAACTATCAACATCCGTGCCGACTACACCACGGCTTTTGTGCTCAACATAGCCCGCCTCACCTCATTGCCGTTTCTCCATGCCATCTGGTGTGGCATAGCAGGCTATTATCTCGGCATGGCCGGTCTCTATCCGCGTTACCGCCATGCCCTGTGGTTCCTTGCCCTTATAGTCCCGGCTGTGCTTCATGGCCTTTACGACTCATTTGCAAACGTGTCTTACATTGTTTCGCTGTTTGTGGCATTCGGCAGTGTGCTGTTGCTCATGGCTTACATGAGGCGTAGCGGCAAATTGAGGGAAAGGCTTCGCGACAATGGCTAAACCGATATTTTTCATCACGGCCTTGCTAATGTCGCTGTGTCTCGTGTCGTGCGACTTGGAGACGGGCGACAATGGCAGTCTCGACGGCTTTTGGCATCTTGAGCGAATAGACACCCTTGCCACTGGCGGTTCGCTCGACACGTCAGACGAGAATATGTTTTGGTCATTTCAGGTCCGCCTGTTAATGTTGCAAGGCGGTTCCTCGTCTTTCTATTTCCGTTTCAAGCAAGATGGCGACAGCCTGACGTTATCATCGCCCTATACCAGCGAAGGCCACGAGGAGGCCCTTGGCGACGGTGGCAACAAGCCAGTTGCCGACCCTGCCGCATTCAGCGATTACGGCATAGAAGCCTTGGAAACACATTATAAGAAAGAAGCCTTAGACGGCTCGCGGATGACACTCCGTTCGCGCCGTCTAAGGCTTGTATTCCGGAAATTCTGACTCCCGCTCTCTTGACGGAGACCCGCTTAGAAGTCGGCCACAGTTATGCCGGCTCCACCAAAACGCACGTCCTCGTCGTGGTAGTTGGCTACCGTTGGTTCGGCCGAAAGATATTGGCGTATGAGCGAACGGAGTATGCCGTTGCCCTTTCCATGAAGTATGCGCACGCGCTGTACACCCATAAGCACGGCATCGTCGATGAAATACCTCACAGCTTGCAGGGCCTCGTCACCACGCATTCCCCTTACATCGAGGTCGGGGTGGAAGTCTTTCCGATGTTCGTCGATGGTGTTCTGGGTCATGTGCGACACGTTGAAGGCTTGTAGTCCTTCCTTTATGGCATCCATCTTGCTCTTGGGCTGGTCTGAAACATTCGGCGTTGAAGCTTCTTGTGCCACGAGTTCAATCCGCGAGACGGGCAACTTTGTCCGCAAGCCGCCCACAACCACTGTGGCTGTCTTGTCCGACAATTGCTCAACCACACCTTGAGAGCGCAGCCCCTTCAAGCGCACCGTGTCGCCAACCTCAATGGGCCGGTCTATTGCAGTCTTGGCCTTGCCCGTGGCATTTCTCAATGCGTTGGCCGCCTTCTCTTCGTCCTTGCCTTTAGTCTTCTTGCGGTCCTCACGGCGTTGCTTGCGGGCCTTCAGCTGTTCCACCTTCTTTTGGAAGTCCTCGTCGGAGATGAGTCCGGCCGACTTCTTCTTTGATGAATTCTTCCAACTGTCGTTTGCCACATCCTCCTTGAAGGAGTCGAGCTCAGCACGTATCTTCCTTGTCTCTTCCTTGGCAGCTTGCTGTTCGCGTATCTCCCTTATGGCGTTTTCTATGCGCTTGTTGCTTTCCTTGAGCAGTTCTTCAGCTTCTTGCTTTGCCCTGGCTATCACAGCCTTGCGCTCAGCCGAGACATCGGTTATGTTTTTCTCGTATTGGTCGATGCGTTGCTGCAGTTCCTTTTCCTTCTGGTGCACCGTCTGCCTTTTCTGTTCCCAATAGCGTTTGTCGCGGACAATGTCCTGCAGGTACTTGTCACTCTGGATATAGTCGGAGCCCACTATCTCTGATGCTTGCCTTATCACCTGCTCGGGCAATCCGATCTTCCGCGCTATCTCTATGGCAAACGAACTGCCCGGTCTGCCTATGGCAAGCTGGAACAGAGGTCGCATCTCGTGGCGGTCGTAGAGCATGGCACCGTTCGCCACGCCCTCATGGGCATCGGCAAAATGCTTGAGGTTTTGGTAGTGGGTGGTGATTACCGCCCACGCCTGTTTTTCACAGAACTGCGTAAGCACGCTCTCGGCTATAGCGCCGCCGATCTGCGGTTCCGTTCCCGTGCCAAACTCATCTATGAGAATCAGCGTCTTGCCTGAAGCCTGCTTCATCATATTCTTCATGTTCAGAAGGTGTGACGAATAGGTAGACAAGTCGTTCTCAAGACTCTGCTCATCGCCAATGTCGATCATTATGTCGTCGAAGACTCCGCATTTGCTCCTTCCGTCCACTGGGATGCTGAGTCCGCATTGCAGCATATATTGCACCAGTCCCGTAGTCTTAAGGCACACCGACTTGCCGCCGGCGTTTGGTCCGGAGATTATCAGCACGTGCTTCCCGGGAGTGAGCATGATGTCGAGAGGCACAATCCCGCCCTTGAGATGAGCCTCAAGAAGAGGGTGACGGGCACGTATGAAGTCTATGTAGGGCGAATCTTTCACCTTAGGTTCGAAGGCGTCCGTCTCCTTTGCCAGTTTTGCCTTTGCGTGTATGAAGTCTATCTTGGCAAGGAAGTCATACGAGTCGAGCATCTCCCTCACGTGTGGCCGTATCCGCTGTGCCATCTTCGACAATATGCGGATAATCTCCTTGCGCTCTTCCATCTCCAGTTCGCGAATCTTGTTGTTGGCTTCCACGGCTTCGGTAGGCTCTATGAACACGGTGCGTCCCGTGGCACTTTCGTCGTGCACGATACCTGATATCTTCTTTTTCAGTCCAGGAGCAACAGGTATCACCAAACGGCCGTCGCGCATGGTTGGAGCGGCATCCTTGTCCACTATGCCGTCGCTTTGGGCGGCACGGAGGATGTTGTTGAGTATTCTCGACACCGACCCGTTGGTCTTTGCCAGCTCGCGGCGTATGTCGAGCAACTCGGGAGAGGCATTGTCACGGATGTGACCGAACTTGTCTACGATCTGGTCTATTTGCTGAATGATGATCGGGAACGTTGCTATGCCGTCCGCAATGTCGTGCAGAGCCGGGTAGTCCCATTTTTTCATTGTTACGTCGCTGCCGTCGTCGTCTTGCCCGGGCAACTCCTCGCCACGATAGAGATAAGCAACAATGTCGTCGATGGTCTTCAGCGAGCGCCTGATATCGAACAGTTCGCTCTCCTCCACCCACGTGTTTTGCAGCCGAAGCCGCTTCAAGCTGTCGCGGACGTCGAAGAAGAAAGCCAACGGGAAATCGTCCTGCTCATCAATCTGCCTCATCTCGCGTATCTCTTCCATCCACGCGTTGACGATCTCGGCATCGTTGGAGAAAGCCATCTCGCCAACAAGACCTTTGCCGAGTGAGGAAAGGCAATAGCCGCTCACCCGGTCTTTTATCTCGTTGAACCCTATCTTGGTTTCAAAATTCTTTGGATATATCATCGTTTATAATGTCTCATTGTGGCATGAAAACCCCTTACCGTAAAAATTGCGGCTTTGCGGGTTGACTCATTCGGTTTGCAAAAGTACATTATAAAAGATGTTTGCTTCGTAAAAATTCAGTTAATATATTTTAATTGAGCATATCACAAAAGATCTGTAGCCTTCTTTTTGCTGCATGGTTTCAGCTTTACGGTGTATAGGCAATGCTATTAAAGTTTAAAGGCGATGCGGTTTCAATGGATAGCCAAAATACAAATGGCAAAACGAATGTTCTCAGTCCGTTTTGCCATTTGTCGTTTCTTTAAGTGTGGTTTTATAAATCAGAATAGTTTCATGGCATTGGCGATTACCGGTGCCATATCGTAGTACTTGTATTCGGCAAGCCTGCCGCCAAATATTATCCTGCCTTCATCTTGCCCGGTTGGCGTTAGTGTAGAGGCATTGGCAAGGCTGGCGGCCAGTGACCTGTATCCGTCGGCTATCTCGTTGTTTTTCGCGTCGTTTACTGGATAGTAAGGTTCCATGCCAGGTTTGTATTCTGTTGAATACTCTTCGCTGACAACGGTCTTCAGATTGTCGTAGACCCGCTCGCCGAACATCTCGAAGTGTTTGTGCTCTATTACGCGCGTATAAGGCACATCGTGCGAGGTGTAGTTCACCACTGCATTGCCTTGGAAGTTGGGCGTATTCTCCACGCGTGTCTTGAAACTCACGGTGCGCCAGTTGAGGCGTCCAAGCTTGTAGTCGAAGAATTCGTCTATCTGTCCTGTATACACGAGGTTGCTGGCATATTGTTGCCAGTCGTGGAACTCCGAATTGAAGAAGTCGACTCCAACCTTTGTCTCCACTCCTTCGAGCAATCGGTTTATAAGAGTGTTGTAGCCTCCTATAGGAATGCCTTGGTATGAGTCGTTGAAGTAATTGTTGTCGAACGTGAACCTCAGCGGCAACCGCCTGATAATGAACGCAGGAAGGTCCTTGCACTCCCTACCCCACTGCTTCTCGGTATATTCCTTGATAAGTGCTTCGTAGATGTCGCGCCCCACAAGCGAGAGTGCTTGCTCCTCAAGGTTGAGCTTGTCGGTCGCGTCGCCTGTTGCAAGTCGTTTGCCCGATTCTATCTGCCGTTTGATCTCGTCCTCGCATTGCGATTTGATTATGGCTTGAGCTTCCGAAGGCGTTGAGCATCCCCACATCTGATGGAAGGTGTTCATGTTGAACGGCAGGTTAAAGAGCTTGCCATGGAAGTTGGCCACAGGCGAATTGGTGTAACGGTTGAACGGCACGAGCGAGTTGACAAAATCCCACACTTCCTTGTTGGATGTATGGAATATGTGTGCGCCATACTTGTGGACATTGATGCCTTCCACCTGCTCGCAATATACATTGCCTCCGAGCTGCGGGCGTTTGTCGATGACCAGACAACGCTTGCCGTGCAAACGGGCAAAGTGGGCGAAAGTCGCCCCGAAGAGTCCGGAACCGACAATCAAGTAATCGTATACTTTCATTATGATTTACTGCTTTAAAGTTTATCTCCATAACAGAGGTCGCCAGCATCGCCAAAGCCGGGTACAATGTATTTGTTCTCGTTCATGCCCGGGTCTATGGCTGCACACCAGATTGTGGTCCTGTCCTCTGGGAACACCTTCCTGACGCGCTCCACTCCCTCAGGTGTGGCAATGACGCAACAAACGTGGATTGACTTTGGATTGCCTTTAGTCAGAAGAGCCTTGTAGCACATCTCCATGCTGCCGCCTGTGGCAAGCATGGGGTCGGCAATGACAAGTGTCTTGCCGTCTAAAGATGGCGTGGCAAGATATTCCACGTGGATTCCCACCTCATGGTGCTCCTCGTCGGTATACTCGCGATAAGCCGAGACGAAAGCGTTGCCGGCATGGTCGAAAACATCGAGGAAGCCCTCGTGGAAGGGCAAGCCGGCACGGAAGATTGTAGCAAGAACCACATCGTCTGACGGCACGTTGACATTGGAGACGCCCAAAGGGGTGACCACGTCGCGCGTCACGAAGTTGAGCCGCTTCGACACCTCAAAAGCCTCATACCAACCCACTCGGCGGATATTGTTACGGAAGAGCATGCGGTTGCGCTGATAATCCTTGTCGCGCATCTCGGCGATGTATTGTCCGACTATGCTGTTCGTCCCGGAAATGTTTACGACCTCTATCATATTTTTTTGTATTGAAAGTTGATTATAGACGTTTATTGTTGGATATTGCAAAGTTAAGCAAAAAATAAGTTTGAAGGGATAAAACGACGCAAAATAATCTTCGCAATGATAACTGCATTTAGCAAAACGAACCAATAAGGCATGGTTTTAAATTCTTTAACCTAAAAAAGTTTTAGGACGAACGAAAAAAACGCTCTATAGTTTTTGCCGTGGCTGTAAGTTTTGTTACCTTTGCCCTCGCAAATAGAACGTTCGCATTATTCATATAACTAATACATTTTAAAAAGAAATGGCAAAGTTAGATTTAACACAGTATGGCATTACTGGTGCTACAGTAATCGCTCACAATCCTTCTTACGAGCAGTTGTTCGAGGAGGAGACAAAGG
>CAZXGQ010000073.1:0-18695 GCA_964640415.1 uncultured Prevotella sp. | reverse complement strand
GTGGAAAAAGAAATGTGAGAAAGAAAACACCCACACGAATCAGCATAGAACCTATGTTCATATCTTTTTAATATCAAAGTGTATGGGGACAGAAGAAAAAACGTTACCTTTGCACTCAACTTTTTCATAAAAGCGAACATATGTTATGTGGACGTGCCTGCAACGGGCACGCTGCCAAATATTAATTTATTTTTTATGCGTCCCTTCGTCTGACAAGAAATGAACGAAAACATCCTGCAAATTGAACATGTAAGCAAGGCTTTCGGAAAGAAAGTGGTGCTGAAGGATGTCACGCTGAACATAAAGCGTGGCGAGTTTGTAACCCTGCTTGGCCCCTCCGGATGCGGCAAGACAACGCTGCTTCGGATGATAGCCGGCTTCGAGTCTCCCACCACGGGGCAGATACTTCTCGACGGTAAGGATATAACGGGGATACCGCCTTACCAGAGACCTATGAATACGGTCTTCCAGAAGTATGCGCTCTTCCCGCATCTCTCGGTGTATGACAACATAGCCTTCGGTTTGAAACTGAAGAAGCTCTCCGAGGATGAGACCGACCAGAAGGTTTTGGCGGCACTGAAGATGGTGTCGATGACCGACTATGAAGAGCGTGACGTCAACTCCCTCTCCGGCGGACAACAACAACGCGTAGCCATTGCACGCGCCATTGTTAACGAGCCGCAAGTGCTGTTGCTCGACGAACCGCTCTCGGCTCTCGACGCCAAGATGCGCAAGGACATGCAGATGGAACTGCGCGAGATGCACGAGCGTCTCGGCATCACCTTTGTTTTCGTGACACATGATCAGCAGGAGGCGCTGACGCTCTCCGATACCGTCATCGTGCTCGACGACGGCACGGTGCAGCAGATAGGTTCGCCACGCGACATCTACAACGAACCGGCCAATCCGTTCGTAGCCGACTTTATAGGCGAGAGCAACATTTTCGACGGCACCATGACGGAGGCAGCGAAGGTGAACTTCATGAACAGGGAGTTTGTCTGCGTAGACCCAGTGCCCGCCATGCCGTTCGGCTCGCCGCAGGACGGTCCTACGCCTGTTGACGTCGTTATACGTCCGGAGGACATCTCCGTTGTTGAAGAGGGTAAGGGACAGTGGACTGGCAAACTGCGCTCGTGCGTCTTCCAGGGCGTGCACTACGAGATGTTCTTCGACACTCCCGACGGATACGAGATACAGGTGCAGGACTACAACGCCTACGAGGTAGGCAAGACCTACGGGCTCACCGTGCCGCCGGAGGGACTGCATGTCATGGCTGTGGCCAGCATCTGCAACAGCATAGACGCCACCGTGGTAGACGCCGACCATATCGACATGCTCGGTGCACACTTCGTTTGCAAGAAGCACGGATTCCTGCAGGGAGAAGATGTGTATGCCGACTTCGGCTTCGATGTGGAACTTACCGACAATCCGGACGACGGCATGACGGCAGGAACGATAATCAACATTCTTTATAAGGGCGACCACTACCGGCTCACCGTGCGCACGGAGAACCGGCAGAAGATATATGTCGACACTACCGACGTTTGGGAGGACTTCGACCGTGTGGGTATCAAGATCCTGCCCGAGCAGATAACCCTGATTAACGATTAACCGATAAAGAAATGATACTACAAGCTTTCAGCCTTGACAACCGCAAGCGCTGGGCATGGCCTTACATCATTTTCATGGTGTTTTTCGTTGTGCTGCCCCTCTTGCTCATTGTCTATTATAGCTTCGTCGATGCGGAGGGACACTTCACCCTCCGCAACTTCGAGAAGTTCTTCCTGCAGACAGAGTCGGTCAACACGCTGGTCTATTCCATAGGCATAGCTATGCTCACAACCCTTATCTGCCTCATCATCGCCTTCCCGGCAGCACTCTTTCTGTCGGGAAAAGAGTACGACACGCCAAAAGTGATGGCGGTGCTCTTCATACTACCCATGTGGATAAACATGCTGCTGCGCACACTCGCCACAGTGGCGCTCTTCGACTTTTTCTCGCTTCCGCTCGACGAGAGCGCGCTGCTCTTCGGTCTGGTCTACAACTTCCTGCCGTTCATGATCTTCCCGATCTACAACACGCTGCAGAAGATGGACAAGAGTCTCATCGAGGCAGCCGAAGACCTCGGCGCCAACCGCTGGCATGTCTTCCGCGACGTTATGCTGCCGCTCTCGATGCCCGGCATCTACTCGGGCATAGTGATGGTGTTTCTCCCTACGGTCAGCACCTTCGCCGTGGCAGAGCTGCTCACGCTCAACAACATCAAACTCTTCGGCACCACCATACAGGAGAACATCAACTCCGGCGTAATGCTCAACTACGGTGCGGCACTCTCGCTGATTCTGCTGGTGCTCATCTGCGCCACGAGTTTCTTCGGCGACGAAACAGGACAGGAAGGAGGTGCGGTATGACGGTGATACAACGCATGCAAAGCTGGTCGCCAAAACAGTGGGGCGCCAACATCTACCTATGGGTCATACTCGCATTCCTGTATGCACCGATAGCCATCATCATCATCTACTCGTTTACCGAATCGAAGGTGCTGGGCAACTGGACCGGTTTCTCGCTCGGACTCTACGAGAACCTCTTCTCTGGTACGGCGCAGGGAGCCGATGCCCTCTACTCCGCACTTATCAACACGGTGATTATAGCTCTTGTAGCGGCAACCGTATCAACCCTGATGGGTACGGTGGCAGCCATTGGCATATACAACATGCGGGGAGCATCGCGCAAGGCAGTGAACTTTCTCAACGATGTGCCGATGGTGAACCCTGACATCATAACGGGTATCTCCATCTTCCTGCTCTTCGTCTTCCTCGGCATCAGTCGCGGAATGACCACTATCATCTGCTCGCACATAGCCTTCTGCACGCCCTATGTAGTGCTCTCCGTTATGCCGCGTCTGGCCAAGATGAACCCCAACATCTACGAAGCCGCCCTCGATCTCGGTGCCACTCCGGTGCAGGCTTTCCGCAAGGTGCTCATGCCCGAACTGTGGCCGGGGGTGATAAGCGGTTTCATACTCTCGCTGACGCTCTCCATCGACGACTTTGCCGTGACGTTCTTCACGAAAGGCTCGGGAGGCATAGAGACACTCTCAACCTACATCTACTCAGACGCGCGAAAGGGAGGTCTCACGCCAGAACTGCGTCCGTTGTCATCGCTCATCTTCGTACTGCTGCTGGTGCTCCTCATTGTAATCAACGTCAGAGCAAACCGTCAGCAGAAGGAGATAAAACAGAAAGAGAAAGAAGCAAGCGTATGAAGAAACTGCATTATATTATAGCATTGCTACTTGCCTTCATGGCTGTGCAACCGGTGCTTGCCGTGCCGCGTAGCGAAGTGCTCAAGGTATACAACTGGGCTGACTATATAGACGAGGACATGGTGGCCGACTTCGAGAAGTGGTACCACGAGCAGACGGGCAAGTACATACACGTGGTCTACCAGACTTTCGACATCAATGAGTCGATGCTCACGGAAATCAGTGTGGGACACGAAGACTACGATGCCGTGTGTCCCTCAGAATATATCATCGAGCGAATGCTCCGCAACAAACTCTTGCAGCCCATCAACAAGAAAGCGCTGAAGGAGACGGGCACGCCTCTCTGGTTTGACAACGTGTCGAAGTTTGCAAAAGACAAGTTCCAGCAGATGTCGCCCAACGGCCCGGCAACAGACGTGAGCGACTATGCCGTGGGATACATGTGGGGCACGACAGGCTTTATGTACAACAAGAAGTACCTCAAAGCCTCCGACCTCAGTTCGTGGGGTGCACTCTACGACCCACGCTACATAGGCAAGATACTGATGAAAGATGCCTTCAGGGATGTATACTCGTGCCTGGTGCTCTTTGCGCACTACGACGACATCATGAAGGGCACGACAACCCGTGACGAACTTGTGGCACACATCACCACGGAGAACATACAACTCGTGGAGAGTATGCTGCGGCGTGCCAAACCCAACATCTTCGGATGGGAGGTGGACTTCGGCAAGGAGACCATGACAAAAGGCAAGGCGTGGGCAAACCTCACCTGGAGCGGTGACGCCGCGTGGGCAATAGAAGAAGCCAAGGCTGTAGGGGTAGACCTCGACTATGTAGTGCCCAAGGAGGGCTCAAACGTGTGGTTCGACGGTTGGGTGATACCCAAATATGCACAGAACCCGGTAGCCGCTTCTTACTTCATCGATTTCATGTGCAAGAGCGAGAACGCCGTACGCAATATGAATGCCATCGGCTACGTTTCCGTAATAGGAACGCCTGATGTGCTCGAAGCCATGCAGGACAAGTCGTTCGCACCATTGGATGCAAGCTATATGTTTGGCGAAGCTGGCAGGAAAGCACGGCTGAACCCCGTGCTCTATGCTGACAAGAGTGTAATAGACCGGTGCGCTCTGATGCACGACTGCGCCGACCAGACGGAAGCCATGGTGGAGATGTGGAGCCGCGTGAAGGGTGACTCGCTCAATGTAAGGATGATAGTGGTCATCGTCAGCGTAATAGTTGCATTCGTCATTGTCTTCGCATCACGAAAACTGCGCAACTATCGCCGCAAGGCAAGACGCCGCAAACGACTTGCACTCATCAGAAAAAAATAGACCACCCTATACCGCTAACCGGCAACAGGCTGAGTTGCAGGTACCATGTTTAGCCATCGCAAGTGTTATGCTTGCGATGGCTAAGCGTGAAAGCGAGGGAATTCCTGGGGTGCATAGTTTTTGGTGGTAGGTTTGGCAGATTGAAAAGCATTGAGTAACTTTGTGGCAAAACTAAGCACTTTGACGATGGAACAGCAAAAGATAAAGCAAGTGCCTTACGGCGTGTCGGACTTCAAAACTGTCAGACGCGACGACTTGTACTATGTCGACAAGACGATGTATTTGCCTAAATTGGAAAGCGAGGCACGCAACATCTTTTTTATCCGCCCGCGACGTTTCGGCAAGAGCATCTTTATCAGCATGCTCCATGCCTACTATGATGTACGCCAAAAGCATCGGTTTGAGGCATTGTTCGGCAATCTGTGGATAGGCCAGCACCCCACGCCGTTGCACAACAAGTATCAGGTGCTGCACCTCGATTTCTCGCAGGTGGGCGGCACCATAGACCGCCTGGAGGAGAAGTTTAACCTTTACTTAGGTGTTGAGTTGAACGGATTTATCCGTGCGTACAGGGATTATTATGACGAGGTGACGATAAAAGACGTAGAGGCAACAAAGGATGCTGTCGGCAAACTTGCCATTATCCTAAATGCAGCCAGAGAAAAGGAATATAATCTCTACCTCATCATCGACGAGTATGACAACTTCACAAACACCGTGCTCAACGAGCAGGGCGAAGAGGTCTACTGGGCTATGACCCACGCCGAGGGCTTCTACCGCGACATTTTCAAGAAATTCAAGGGCAACTTTGATCGTATCTTCATCACGGGTGTAAGTCCCGTGACGCTCGACGATGTGACTAGCGGATTCAACATAGGCTGGCATATCTCCACCAAGGAGGAGTTCAACCAGATGCTGGGTTTCTCCACTGAAGACGTGCGCGAGATGTTCACTTATTATAAGGACAACGGGCAGATACGCCCTGATGCCGACGTGGAGGCTATCATTGGGGACATGAAGCCGTGGTATGACAACTATTGCTTTGCCAAGAAGGCGCTCTATACACAGAGTCGCGTGTTCAACTGCGACATGGTGCTCTATTATCTGCGCAACTACATAGCTCATGGCGAGGCTCCCGACGAGATGATTGACCCGAACACGAAGACCGACTACAACAAGATGCGCAAACTCATCCGGCTCGACAAGCTCGACGGCGACCGTAAGGGCATTATCCACACCATTGCCGAGACGGGACAGATAGTGGCGAAGCTGGAGGAGAGCTTCCCTGCCCACAAGATTACCGACCCGCTGATATTCCCAAGCTTGTTGTTCTATTACGGCATGCTCACCATCAAGGGAACCTACGGCACCCAACTCATTTTGGGCATACCCAACAATAATGTGCGCAAGCAATACTACGGCTATCTGCTGGAGGAGTATCAGGAGGCGAAATTTGTTAATCTCGCCGAACTGGAATACAAGTTCACCGGCATGGCTTTTGACGGCCACTGGCGCGAGCCACTGGAGATGATGGCTGCGGCTTACACAGATGTGTCGTCGGTGCGCGACGCCATAGAGGGCGAGCGCAACCTGCAAGGCTTCTTCATGGCTTATCTCAGTCTGAACGGCTACTACCTTGTGGCACCGGAGTTGGAACTCAACCATGGCTACTGCGATTTCTTCCTGCTGCCCGACCTCACCCACTACCCCACGAAGCACAGCTATATCCTTGAGCTGAAACTGGCCCCGAAGAAAGAGAAGGGCGAGACCGACGAAGCCCATGCCGCAAGGATGCAGAAGCAGTGGGACGACGCCGTGAACCAAATTAACCGCTACGCCGTGGCCCCGCGTGTGGAAGCACTGCAGCAGGGCACCACGCTCCACAAGATCATCATCCAGTTTGACGGCCACCGCTTGCTGCGCATGGAAGAAGTGTAAGACAATGTGGAGTGTTGACTCCATCCCTGTTCTTCAAGTATATAGTACAGAACACCCTAACCGCTAACACACGGAGTTGCAGGTTCCATGTTTAGCCATCGCAAGTGTTATGCTTGCGATGGCTAAACGTCTTATATCATTGAACAAACCTGGTTTGTTCAATCCATCTTATACAACAAACGCTGCATCTTGTACAACGTAACCCGAAAAGTTTTCCGGCGGAGAAAAACCGCATTACTTTTGCACTGTCAACATGACATAACAAATAAATTGAAGATTATGAAGAAGATTATGATTGCCTTGATGATGGTTGCAATGACAGGCACTGCAAGTTTTGCAAAAGGAAACAGCGGCGAACAGGTGAAAGCCGCAGCCAAGGAAGTGGCACAGAAGGTAAAGGAAGCACCGGCAGGCACTACCTATGGCGTGGCAGAGGTAACGAAAAACCACATCGTTGTGAACACGCCGCTCGGGCGTTACACCGTAAACAAGAACTCCGACGGCAGTTTGTCATTCCTTGGCATGACTGCCAAACTTGTCTCTGCCAAAAATGGCATTTACAAAGTGAAGACCTCTCTCGGATCCTTCAGCGTGAACACACGCAAGGCAACAATTACAAAACAGTAAAACAGAGCGTTTGCGGGGACAAAAAATACCCCGTAAATGCTTTTCTAAAATAATATTGCTATAAAAACAGCCGTAGTTGGAGAAATGGCATTATATTTGCAATATCAAAACACACTATATGAAATGAGTAAAATAAAAATTCCAGGAGTTTCATTTTCCTTAAACAGAGCATTGGGTATCACGAAGGCAAAACAGAAGTTTGCGCGTGAAACTGGCATTCCTACGTCTAAGGCTGGGCTGGAAAGGAAAATAGGAAGAATGGTTATAAGTGCCATATTTGGCAAAAAATGACCTTATGCAACAGGAAAGCAGAAAAGTTGCGTTGGGTTGTTAACCTTCAATGCCGTTTGGGCATATAACAGTGTATAATCCTCAAAGATGATAATGGAAAAGTTAAAAATTTCGACATCAGTGGGACTTTTTAGGGTTCCGACGGAAGACATTGCCTATATTGAGGCTTCCGGCAACTACTGTGACGTACATCTCTTCAATGGAGAGATGGTGACCATGACGTTCCAGTTGCACTATTTTGTGGAAGCCCTGAGCAAGCTGAAGCAGAACTTCTTTGCCCGTGTAGGCAAAAGTCTGATTGTAAACAAGAATTTTGTTTATGCCATCAATATCACCAGTCAGGACATGAGACTTATGGATCACCGCATGCATCAGGACTTCAGATTGAAGGCTTCTAAGGAAGCCCTCAAGGAGTTGAAAACCGTTTTGGAAAAGGAAAATTAAAGGATTATGAAACTGACAGAAGACAACAACATACAGGAGAAGCCTATCTTCACCATTGAAGATACCGACAGCAACGCTTCTTCGCAAGATATACTTGAGGAACCCGTTATTACCATTGAATGCGATGACGACATGGAGACCTCCGCCCCATCCGCTGTCGTAAGGAAACACTCCAGGCTGCAGACGCTGGGCAAGTGGGCTCTGGGCCTGCTTGCCGTTGCCGTGGTGGTGGTTGGATGCTATGTGGCCATCCGCGCCTACAACTTCTATTATAACATAGGTGTAAGCGTCTCTGTGTCGCCCAAGGAGAACATCGGGAAACTGGACAGTATGAAGTCGGAAGGCGGACCGTCGGAGGTAGTGCTGAAGACCGACTCCGTGCTCGGCGTGGCACTCAACATCTACGAACTGCATAACGTGAAGGCCGAACTGACACTCGCAGAGCCAGACACCGCTGACCACAGCGTGCTGATGTACACCCGCACTGCCGACTACACCGCCACGGGCAAGTATTTGGGCTCGCTCGTCATCGACGGCGAAGAGAAGCAGAGCGACGTGTCGCGCCTCGGCTACTGTGCCCTGAAAAGCGGCAACATGGTAATAGGCATATCGCGCAGCGACGATGTCAAGGAGTATGTCATAGACCATGACGGTTCATACTTCCGCCAGTTTATGCTCGTCTCCGACGGCGAACTGCCCAAACGCTTCTTCCTGCACGGCAAGGTGGAGCGCAAGGCCCTGGCCCGCACTGCCGACGACCACCTCTACATCGTTGAGACACGCCACCCAGAAACCCTTTGGGACTTCGCCGATGCCATGCGCGAATACGGCTACGTGGACGCCATCTACCTCACCGGCGGCAACGAGAGTGGCTTCTACCGTGCTCCCGACGGCACTGCTACGTTTACCGAGAAGGCGGCCGCATACCGCACCGACAAGCACCACGATGTGGCGCCTTGGCTGGTGCTGAGGAAGAAATGATGTAGAACATCCTAAAAGCATAATAATATGATGACTGCAGCAGAAAAGACAGCAAAAGCTAAAGAAATATTGAACAGCAACCCTTCGGAAGAAGACGTGCGCATTGCCGTTGGCCTGACAAAAGAGGCTATGGAAGAAAATGATGCAGAAGCATTGTCTGTCATGGGCCGACTATACTATGTAGGAATTGGTGTCGAGCAAGACCACGAGAAGTCGTTTCGGCTTTGCCAGCAGGCCTTGGATGCTGGTTGCGAAAAGGCAAAGACAATACTTGCCATTTATTACGTATTGGGCAATGTGGTAGAAAGAGACATACCACTTGCCCTGCAGTACTTGCGTGACCGCATGGCAGAAAATGAAAGTTTTGCCTATTTCATCATGGGCGACTTCGTTTTCCAAAATGTATTTCCAGATATTGAATGGGAAACCTTTGTTGACTATTTCAAAAAGGCCATCGACCTCGGCGAATCTGTAGCAATGGTTCGCCTTGCCGAGAAATACAATATCATCTGCGAACCGGAGCAGGCCGACTATTGGTACCAGCAAGCAGCGGAAGCCGGCGTTATAGGAGTCGAGGAGTCGAAAGCGCAGTTCACTGAGGAAAACTATAAAGAACGCCGTCAGAACATACTGAACTTTTATATTGGCAATGGCAAGTACGACAAGGCCATAGCTCTTGTCGACCGCGACCTTGCCGATGGAGATGAGTCGGCCCGATGGCTGCAGGCTGAAAATTATGTTCGAGGACTTGGCGCGGAAGCTTACGGGCGTGACCTGCCCAAAGCATTGGCCATCTGCGAGCAGTTGGCCGATGAAGGTGAACCGCATGCCAACTTCGTACTTGGACTCTTGTATAACTCTGTCGAGGAAATCAAAGATCCGCAGAAAGCGTTACGCTACATGCGAAAGGCTGCCGATGACTGCCACCCAAACGCCTTGTTCATCATGGCCACCAATTATCTGCAAGACCAGGATATCTGCACAAAGCCTCAATTTGACTTTGGCCTTGAAAAGAACGAGGAGCTTGGTATGGATCTTCTGCAGAAGGCTGCAGAAGTGGGCGACTCTAATGCACTGTTCTGCCTTTCTTTGTGTTACAGCCAAGGAAAATACTTGGAACAGGATGACGAGCAGGCCTTTATGTTGCTCTTGCAAAGTGTTGAGCAAGAAGCCAATGCCAATAAAGTGCAGAAGTTGGCCGACATGTACAGGGACGGGAAAGGCGTAGAGCAAGACTACGAAAAGGCTGCACAATACTACCAGTGGGCTTCGGACAATGGAAGTTTTGCTGCGGCATCGCATTTAGCGTTGCTGTATCATGAAGGAAAAGGCGTGGAGCAAAATGATGAGATGGCAAGCAGGCTTATTGAACATTCGCAAGAATTGATGCAATGGCAACTGTTCGGAAAAATGCCGCTGAGTGTCGTGCTCAATGAAGCTGAAAAGGGGAATCCAACTGCCATGCATCAACTGGGCGATCGCTACCAAAAAGGTGATGGTGTGGAACAAGATATGGAGAAAGCCGTGGAATGGTGGAAGAAGGCAGCAGAGCAAGGGGATGTCAGCGCCACACACAACGTAGGTGTCTACTATTATGAACATGAGGACCTGCCTAATGCAAAAGAATATCTGAAAAAGGCTATCTCGCTGGGCTTTTTGGATTCTTACTACACACTGGCCTTTTGCTATCTTCACAATGCTGCCGTAGAAGGCAACGTGCAGAAAGGAATAGACTGTCTTGAAGCTGCTGCAAAAAAGGGACATTTAGAGTCACAGTGGCAACTGGCATGCATATACCACGACGGCACTTACGGGACAAAGGATTTAGACAAGGCGCGATATTGGCTGGATAAATGCCTGGAAGCAGAATATCCCATGGCTCATTATGCCATGGCGGGTAGTCTCGTTCATGGAGACATGTATCCGAAAGATCTCGGCAAGGCTCTTGAGCATTATCGCAAGGCGGTGGAGCTGGGTTGCCATGATGCCGATGAAGACTATATCAGCTTACGCTGGCTTGGTGTCAACGGAGCGGAGGCCAATCGCGAGGAAGTAATCAGCGTCTACAAGCAACTCGCCGAAAAGAATGATACCGTAGCCATGTTTAACTTGTACAAGTTCTACTATGATGATACATACGAAGGGCATGACAACAAATTGGCAGCCAACTATCTAAAACAATCGGCAGACGCCGGATATATTGATGCTATGCTAACCATGGGGCAGCAACTTCTTGATGATGATCTTTTCCCAGAAGACAGAGACGCCGCTTTTAAATATTTTGCTCAACTTGCAGAAATAGGCAATATGGTAGCACAAGCATGGCTTGGGTATTGTTACGAATTTGGATATGGTACAGACAAAGATGTCAACAAGGCGATAGAACTTTATACGTCTGCTGCAGAAAAAGATATAAAGTTTGCCATTCATAATCTAGCTAAGCTTTATTTAGTAGGTGAAGATGGAATTTTAGAGCCTGACTATGACAAAGCCCTCGAAGTGCTCCAGCCTTACAAGGACTGTGGAGACAGCGAAATAGACTACCTTATGGCAATAGTTCTGAACAATAAAATCACGATAAAGAATGCCTATTCATGGGAACTCGCTTCGCAAGCCTTCGACCACATGAAGAAGGCGGCCGAGGCTGGGCATGTAGGAGCTATGAACATGTTGTCTTTTTGGTATCTGCGTGGTGAAGGAGTTATTTCTGATGATGAAGAAGCAAAGACATGGCTGCAACAATGTCTGAACAATGGTGGCACCATTACGGATGATAATTATCCAGAATGGTACTCTGGCGAGAATTTTGACTCTTATTCAGTGTTTGCCAAAGAGACGTACTGGAAAGGACTTGTTGAAGCCAACATTGACAGAATAGAAAATGTTCTGGAAATGGAAGACAGCGAAGGAAACTTCGAATTGTGGAACATTCTGCTGAATGTTTCTCAGATTGGTGAAATGAATGCAGTCCTTGCTTTGGGCCATTTCGGAATGAACTTCTTGAAGACTGATCCTGAGAGAGCAAAGACATATATAACAGCTGCCAGCAAGGGAGGTTTTCCACATTCCGCGTACAATGCCGGCATGGAATGGCTGAAAGATGGCATCGAGAATGACGCGGCTGTTGAACACGCAATGGAATACTTTTCTATCGGTGCCGAACATGGCTCTGTGGATTGCTTCCTGCAAATTGGCTTGTATTATACGGACAGGCAATTCGAAGGTGAGGATGGATATGAAGAAGCACTGAAGAACGGTATAAAATGCCTGCAAGCTGTGAGCAATGTTGAAGGGGAGGATTATGAAGAGCAACGCCAACAGGCACGAGCCCGTTTGGCGGAAATCGAGCAGCGGCCGAAGTTGGAACGCCCGAAGTCGACATGGAGCAAAATCAAGAAAGGACTCGGAACGTTGCTCGGCAAAGCCTGACACTCAGCCACATTTCACACGGCCCGCATCTGATGGCTTACGGTCCTAAGACATACAGTTTTTATAGAATTTGAAGTAATTTGGGGAAGTCAACTCAACAGTGTCAAGCTTACACCACTTGACACAAATGAGTAGACTTCCCCAAAAAGCTTACCAAAAATTTGTCTTAGCGGAATTAAATCCGTAAGTTTGCAATGCCAGAACTCGCCACGCTTCCCATTCGGCCAGCGAACCAAGGCAGAGAGGCTTCGTTAGTATATTATGGGAAAGGTCAACACTTCTTTGCGTCACGCTTTCCGTGCGTCGCTTCCGATTATGGCAGGCTACGGTTTCCTTGGTGTGACATACGGCATCTACATGCACGAACTGGGTTTCTCGTTCGTGTACCCCATGTTGCTTGCCGTGACGGTGTATGCAGGCAGCGCAGAGTTCCTCTTGGGCAACATGCTGCTCGGCAGCTTCCATCCTATACAGTCTTTCTTTATGGTGTTGATGATAAACGCCAGACACCTTTTCTATGGCTTGTCCATGCTCGACAGGTATAAAGATACTGGATGGAAGAAGTTTTTTCTTGTGTTCGGAATGTCAGACGAGACCTTTGCCCTGACAAGTTCCACCGAGATACCCGAAGGAGCAGACAAAGGTTGGTTCCTGCTTTGGATCACATGGCTCGACGAGGCTTATTGGGTGGCTGGGGCGACATTGGGAGGAATCATTGGGCCGTATCTCAACTTCGACCTAAAGGGATTGGACTTTGTGCTAACAGCTATGTTTGCCGCCATTTTCGCTGACAACTGGCTTAGGGAGAAAGACCACACAAGCAGCCTGGCCGGGCTCTTTATCTCCGCATTGTGCCTTTTATTGTTCAGTGCCGACAATTTTATCATTCCGAGCATGGTCGTTATTCTTCTGTTCCTTACTGTTTACAGAAAACGAAAGGAGGGGACACTATGAATATTACCCAGCAAATCATAATGGTCGTAGCTGGCGTTGTGGCGACGATGCTGACCCGTTTCATTCCTTTCATCGCCTTCCGGCCCAACAGGCCCACACCAAAATATATAATGTATTTGGGCAAGGTGTTGCCGGCTTCGGTTTTCGCCATGTTGGTGGTTTATTGTCTTCGCTCTTCCGTTTCGATAGACAGAACCATAGCCAGTTGGCACATCGTGTTGTCGCCAGACGCCTGGCCACAATTCGTCGCGGTGGCGTTCACCATCTTGGTGCACGTATGGAGAAAGAACATCATGCTGTCGATAGCCGCAGGCACCATTTGCTACATGATACTAATAAGGTTGAATTAATAAACGAAAAATCAAAATCCTGAAAACATGATAAAACCATTACGCTTATTACTGCTGTCGGCCGTGGCACTTGCATCGGTGCAGACCCCAGCGCAAACCACGCTTGTGGAAAAGGGCAAGCCCAAGGCTCGTATAACGCTTGCTGCAGACAACGAAATCAACCGCCGTGCCGCACAACTGTTGCAGCGATTCGTGTGCGAGACGTCGGGTGCACAACTGCCCATCGTGGGCAACGCCAAGGTACAGAAGGGCACGGTAGTCATTGGCGAGCCAACGACAGAGGCACGCGACGACGGATTCCTTATAGACAGCCGTGATGGCGTGCTGCACATAAAGTCGGCAGGAGGCAAGGGCGCCGTCTATGGCGTTTGCACACTGCTCGAGCAATATCTCGGCATGGACTACTTGGCTGCCGACTGCTATACGCTCACGCCGTCGGCCAATGTCATTGTTCCTGCTGTGCACCATGCCGAGACCCCAGCCTTCCGCTACCGCCAGACACAGAGCTACGGATGCGACGACCCCATCTATTACGACTGGTTCCGCCTGGCTGAACCAAAGGAGACATTCGCCGACAACCTGTGGGTGCACACCTTCGACAGGCTTATGCCGGCAGCCGAGTACGGCAAGCAGCATCCTGAATACTACTCGTTCATAAACGGTGAACGCCGGCCCGGAAACCACAGCCAATGGTGCCTCACCAATCCGGCAATATTCGAGATAGTGGCGCATCGCGTCGACTCGATATTCAAGGCCAATCCGGGCAAGACGATTATGAGCGTGAGCCAGAACGACGGCAACGACACCTACTGCCAGTGCCCGGAGTGCAAGAAGGTGAACGACTATGAGGGCTCGCCGTCGGGCAACTTCATTCGTTTCCTCAACAAGTTGGCCAAGCGTTTCCCCGACAAGCAGTTCTCAACCTTGGCATATCTCTTCACCATGCATCCGCCAAAGCATGCGAAGCCGCTTCCTAACGTCAACATCATGCTTTGCGACATCGACTGCAAGCGTGAGGTGCCGCTGACCGACAACGCGTCGGGGCAGGACTTCGTCAACGCCATGGAGGGATGGGCGAAGATATCCGATAATATCTTCGTGTGGGACTACGGCATAAACTTCGACAATGTGGTGTCTCCGTTCCCCAACTTCCATATACTGCAGAAGAACATTCAGCTGTTCAAGCGCAACCACGCCACCATGCTCTTTGAGCAGGTGAACGGCACGCGCGGCACCGACTTTTCTGAGATGCGCGCCTACATGATAGGCAAGCTGATGTGGAACCCCGAGCTCGATGCCGACTCGCTGATGCAGCACTTCATGCATAAATATTACGGTACCGCAGCCCCTTACCTCTACCGCTATCAGCAGATGTTGCAAGGGGCGTTGCTTGCGTCGGGCACACCGCTGTGGATATACGACTCGCCGATATCCCACAAGAACGGTATGCTAAACGCCAACCTGCGCAAGGCGTACAACGAGCTGTTCGACGATGCTGAGCGCGCTGTGTGTGGCGACTCGCTGCTTACAGCCCATGTGCGGATAGCCCGCCTGCCGCTGCGATACAGTGAACTTGAGATAGCCCGCACCGAGACGGGAGGCGACAAACAGGCTATTGCTGCGCAGCTGGAGACATTCCGCTCGCTATGCGCACAATATGACATACCCACGCTCAACGAACGCAACAACCGCCCCGCCGACTATTGCGAGCTTTACAAGAAACGCTTTCTGCCCACTACTGCCGTAAACAAGGCAGCCGGTGCTAAGGTGCAATGGATAAAGGCGCCTGCCGAACGCTACCGTCCTATCGCTGACAAGGCCCTCACCGACGGGCTGTATGGTGGCACGACATACGTTGAGAGCTGGGTTGGATGGGAAGGCGTGGATGGCGAGTTTGTGCTCGACATGGGCGAGCCCAAGACCTTCAGCAGCGTGTCGGCCGACTTCCTGCACCAGCTTGGTGCATGGATACTCTTGCCAAAGAGCGTAAGCTATGCCTACAGCACCGACGGCAAGACGTTCACGCCAATGGGCAAACATGAGTTTCCGGAAGACCGCGACGTCTCGGTGAAGTTCGTTGAGGGCAAGGTGGTGTCGCCAAAGCCCGTAACGGCACGTTATGTGCGGGTCTGCATAGAGTCGATAGGTCTGTGCCCGTCGTGGCACTATGGTGTGGGCTATCCGGCTTGGGCGTTTGTCGATGAGGTTGTGGTGGAATAGGCGCAAAGGCGTTGCCGTTCTGCTATAAGGCAGAACGGTCATACACCACAAGCTCCCGGGGCAGCTTGATGGCCTTCAGCCTGCGGAACCATTTGCGGGGAGAGTCGGCGATTATCTGTTGGGCTTGGCTGTCGATGATGTAATAGCTTGCCGAATAGTCGTCCATCAAACTGCAAAAAGCGGCTTTTATGCGGGAGCATTTCTCGTTCAGGGCATTGTCGAGGGGATTGGTGAGGCGGTTTACCGTTTCTTCGGCCTTGGCCATGTCTGTCAGCGGAGATACCTTGTGGTATATCTCCAGCAGCTCGTCGCGATAGTCGTTCATGAGTTTGAATTCAATGCCCTCGGGATGGTTCAGGAATAAGATGTACACCGCACGGTGGATGGGGGTGAGAGGTACTTCCCTGTTGGAATCCTCAAGCACGAACCGGTAGTCTTTCGTGATTATCAGTTTGCTCAGACTGCCTCTGGCGGCCTCAATGCGCAAATCTTCGAGCACGGGAACAGTGATGGCGCGCAGCAACAAGTCGTTGCGCCCCATCATCTGCAAATCGTTGACAAGCTGGCGAAGTTGCCAAGCCTTGTCAAGTGCGACACTCTCGTTAGTATTCTCATCTGACATCGTGGTGCAAAATTAGTTATTATCGGCTTCTTTTGGCAGTTTTTTCAAAAGAAAAGGACTTTGCAAGCCTTGCAAAGTCCTTTTCTTTTTGTTTGTTACCCTTGTTTCATTAATTTTGCGCCAAATAAGAATTATCATGGACAACAGTAGTTATACAGGTTTGGATTTTGGTCCGGTGGAGGATACCTCGAAGCAGATCATCAAGGTCGTCGGAGTGGGTGGCGGCGGCTGCAACGCCGTAAAGAACATGGCAGAAGAGGGCATTGCCAACGTCTCTTTTGCCGTATGCAACACCGACAGCCAGTCGTTGTCTCATTCGCCCATACCCGTGAAGGTGCTTCTTGGCGACAGCGGCCTTGGCGCCGGCGCTGACCCCGAGCTTGGCAGGCAAGAGGCACTGAAGACCAAAGAGCAGGTGAAGCGACTGTTCGACGACAGCACCAAGATGTGTTTCGTTACTGCCGGAATGGGTGGCGGCACGGGAACGGGAGCGGCACCTATCATAGCGTCCGTGGCCCGCAGTATGGGCATTCTGACCATCGGAATTGTCACCATACCATTCTTCTTTGAGAAGAAAAACAAGATTATCAAGGCGCTGAAGGGCGTGGAGGAGATGCGCAAGAACGTAGACTCTCTCCTCATCATCAACAATGAGAGCATATGCGACGTTTACTCCGATTCGGAACTCGCCTTGAAGCAGGCTTTCAAGGCTGCCGACCAGATTCTGTGCAATGCGGTAAAGAGCATTTCTGAACTGATAACGTTGGAAGGCAACATCAACCTTGACTTCCGTGATGTGGAAGCCACGATGCGCAACGGCGGAGGAGCCATCATGGCCATAGGGCGCGCCAAGGGCGAACGAAGGGTAGAGAAGGCCATCATCAATGCGCTTGAGTCGCCGCTGCTCTATGGTAGTGATATAACGAAGGCAAAGAACATTCTGTTCAATATCTATACAAGCGACGACGCTCCGCTCTTTGTAAGTGAGATGCGCGAGATCGATTCGTTCATGTATGGTCTCAATCCTGACATCAATGTCATCTGGGGTACCTCAGATGACAATACATTGGGGAAGGATGCCAAGGTGATAATTCTCGCCACCGGCCTCGACAACAAGTTCATGCCCGACGAACCCACTGACGAAGAAAAACAAGACCGTAAATACTACGACACGATTATCTCCAAACTGTATAGGGAGCCTTTGGCAGGACTAAGGATCATGTCGGAGAAGCCTACACCGAAAGAAGTGCCTGCAGAAGAACCTACTGAAGTACCTGCAGAAGTACCTGCAAAAGCATCGGCAGAAGTACCTGCAGAAACACCTACAGCAGAACATACAGAAGCCCCGTCAAACGAGCCAGTCTCTGATGAAAACGTGGGGGAAACAGCCGTTCAAAAGGAAAGTGAAGAGGCTGAGCGGGTTGCGTTTACTACGGATTTTGCTTCTCAGACAAGTCCGACGGTTACGATAGAAAACCACTCGCAAGCCGAGCCGTATGCTGCTGAACCTGTCGAAAAAAAGAAAGGAGACAGCACGCCAAGTCGAAGCAGCAATGGCAGTTCTTCGCACAAGACTTTCCTTGAAAGGTTGAAGGAAAGGCTTGCAAAGAACCTTAATCAGTTGGCTATGGACGATGACGACGATTGATGGGAAAATGTAAAGATTTATAGCAAGATTTTAACACTTGGGGGACACACCATCCAGGACGACAGCGGAGGCTCTGAAGTGTTAAAAAGTGCGCCTTCAAGCTGATTTTAGGTCCAAAAGGCATGAAATCGCGTCGCGATAGTAGCACTATCGCGTCGCGATTCTAACGTAAAGCCGTCGCGATTCTAACGTAAAGGCATCGCGATTCTAACGTAAAGCCGACTCAAGAGCTCAAAAATCAAGCCCCGTTTTAGGTTACAAAGATGTAACCGTCTGACTATAAGGTCGTTGTAAAAACTGTCCAAAAATCGCTCAAATGCGCACGAGAGGAAACGCTTTCCAAAAAAATCGATTCTCAGAAAGCCTTTTGTTGTGATTTTTCACCGCACTGGTTAAAGCGAAGTGTGAAGAATCTATGGAACAACGACAATATAATGTTATGTTCGGTGTAAAGATTAAAGGGTCTATGTTGATTTGTGTGGGTGAAATATTGCGTTATAATCTTTCTTGTTGATATTTACCACACGAATCAAGATATAACCTAAAATATTAATGAGAGATTAACGAATGATTAATGATGATTACACGT
>CAZXGQ010000072.1:0-18705 GCA_964640415.1 uncultured Prevotella sp. | reverse complement strand
AAGAAAGATTAATGTCGGATTAACGGAAGATTAACGGCGATTAATGTTAAGTTGTTTTGAACGTGTAATCATCATTAATCATCCGTTAATCTCTCATTAATATTTTAATGCCATGCCGGATGCGCACAACAACAAGGGCTGCCCTTGATGGCAGGTGGTTTGCACTCTCAACTCAACATAGACACAAATATTACCCAATAAGATTATCAGGGAAGAACAACCCACAAAACAAAGTATGCAGAAAAACAAAAAAGCACTTACCGTAACAGTAAGTGCTTTTTTGTAGCGGGGGTGGGACCCGAACCCACGACCTCCGGATTATGAATCCGACGCTCTAACCAGCTGAGCTATCCCGCCTTGCTATTTCTTTTAAGCGGTTGCAAAGGTACGACTATTATCTCATTCCACCAAGAAAAAAGTAAGTTTTTTTTCAATTATCTGCATTTTCGTTGTTTTCGGCCCTTGTTTTGCCACCCAAGACCCCCATTCGACGGATAATGAAATGCTGCATGAGCCCACGCATCATAAGATAGACAACGAAGGCAAGCCACAGCAGATGGTTTACCGCGACCGGGTGGCTTGCCGGCAAATTGCTTATAAGGGTCACACCAAGGATGAGGAAAAACACTACGGAAGACGTGAAACTCGACACCAACATGCCACGTGTGGCGGTGAGACCAATGAAAATGCCGTCGTAGACAAAGGCAGCAAAACCGGCAACGGGCAGAAACCATATCCACATCTCATAGTCAATAACGGCAGCTCTCACGGCCATGTCGTCGGTAAGCAGACTGACAATAGTGCCGCCAAAGAAGACATAAGCAAGGGTGAAGGCAAGCGCCAACGACAGCCCCCAGCACAAAAGAAGTCTCCTGACGACATCGCCCAGTCCACGGGTGTCGCCTGCGCCAAAAAACTTGCCGCCGAGCGCCTCGCCGGCAAAGGCAAAGCCGTCCATGACATACGACAGAAGCGTGTAGAAAGTCATGAGCAGGGTGTTGACGGCAAGCATCAGGTCGCCCTGGCGCGCACCCATCGACGTGAACGCAAAGTTGACAGCCACAAGGCACAGAGTGCGGAGGAAGATGTCGCGGTCGGTATGGAAAAACATTCGCCACGAATAATCGGCTCCCGACGGGCCTGGGGCATCGGTTTCCACTGTCTCCAAGCCATGCAGTTTGCCCCGCAAAAGTACAAAAGAGAGCAGCGCACCACTCCACTGGGCGACGAGCGTGCCAAGGGCAATGCCTTCAATCCTCATGCCAAAGGCAAAGACAAAGAGCAGAGACGCAAGAATGTTGACTATGTTCTGGACTATCGCAACAAACATCGGCACGCGCGTGTCTTGCATGCCAATGTACCAACCGTTGAGGCTATAAAGCGACAGCATGGCAGGAGCGCCCCAAACCACGATATTGAAATAGGCAGCGGCAAGCTCGCGCACATCGGCCGACGGATGAATCATGGCAAGCGACACTTCGCGCAGCGGCCATTGCAAGAGCAGCAATGCCGCCGCTATGACAAGCGACAGCGACAACGACCGGCGCAGGAGCAACCTTACACCACGCACATCGCGCGCGCCAACAGCCTGCCCAGTCATGCCGCTCGTGCCCATGCGCAGGAAGCCCATGAGCCAATAGATGACATTGAAAATCATCGAGCCCACGGAGATGGCGGCAATGTAGCGCGCCGGACCTATATGGCCGGCAATGGCGAGATCTACCAAGCCAAGCAAGGGTACCGTGATGTTGCTCACTATAGACGGAAGGGCGAGACGGAGAATGTCTTTGTCGATGGGCTTCATTATCGTTAAAAAAAGTTCATTTTGCAAGACAAAGGTAAGCAAAGAATTTGTAATTTTGCAGCAAAATAACCATTATATAATGCGCCGTCGTTTATCTAAACTTAAAATTGCAGCCATTGTCATCTTTTTGCTTCTTGTGGGGCTGGTTTGGCTCGTGTTGCGCTCTTTCCCAGTCTCAGAAGTTGAAATCCGACGGTCGGCATGCCTCGTCGACGGCCGCATCAGCTTGTGCCTTGTCAGCGGCAAAGACACGGTAAAGCTGACGGCCGACTCCGTGCATCAGGAAGGCGTGTGGGTCAACAGGCACTGGTGATGGGCGAGCTGCGACGGCAGAGTGCTCACCGTGAGCCCGACATCGAGAGTGACCACCGTAGACGTTTCCATCATTTGCGACTCCATCTCCACCCTGCTCCATCGCAAGGAAATAGAGCGAAAGGAGTTGGCATACTACCTACGCTCACATGGCGTCATGGACGAAGGCTACGCAAAAATAGCAGCCTATGCCAACCGGCAAAGCAAGAGAACCGACTCCTTGAAACAAATGCTCATCGCAATACAGAAGGCATGCCCGACAGACAGCACCGGAAAGAAATCGGAGAAAGCCAAGAAGACCCGCTTCGTGTTGAGGTGCGACTACCGGGTGAGTTGGTACGACGGCAACAACAAGCTGCGCAGCGTGGCATGCAAGCCCGTGACGCGCAAGCTCACCGACAAGGCCGCACCTCTCATACTTCACACGAGGCGGTATGTCAAGCCTTGGGGCGTGTATGCCGTGCGCAACGTGCCTTGGGGAGCTGCCAAGCACCGCAAGATATTGACGGCAAAGATAATACGCGACGAAAAGACCGCTCCCTATCACTCTATAATCGTAACGGGCAACTACTGGCAAGACCGCGGCCACGACATTCCGGAACTTTTCGCCACTGACGGCGCCCCTGTGTTCACACAGCACGGACGCTTCATCGGCATAATAAGAGGAAAGGAGGTGATGCAATGAGAAACACAAATCATGCATATAGCTTGATGCGCATGCCGTTCTTCGCAGTGGCAATGGTTCTCCTTGCCTCCTGCACCATCAAGACCAATGAGATTGAAACCATCGAGAATGGCGGCACCGTTTACCGTGGGCAAACCCAGAACGGTAAACGCGAGGGACTTGGCGTGCTCTACCAAGGCGACAGCGTAGTCTACAGCGGCATGTGGCACAATGGCATGCGGCAAGGACGAGGCTCGGTGAGAGACAAGAACGGCACTTCCATCGACGGCGTCTGGGACCACGACACTCTCGTCACCGCAACCCGACGCGACTCCACGGGTACCTATTGCGGCGAGATGGACAGCCTGTTCCGCGCCAACGGTTACGGCAAGTTTACCGACAGCCTCGACACCTATTTTGAAGGACAATGGAAAGGCGGCGAGCGCACGGGGTTCGGGTTCTCATCGCAGCGCCGCTACTTCCGGGTAGGCGAATGGGCTCACGACATCTACAAGGGCGAACGCCTCAACTACACATCGGAGCGCGTCTACGGCATAGACTTGTCAAAATACCAGCACATACAAGGCAAAAAGATCCACTCCATCGACTGGGACCGACTGCGCATAACGCACCTCGGGTCGCTGTCGAAGAAGACAGTAAGCGGCAACGTCGACTTCAAGGTGTCGTTCATCTTCATAAAGTCGACGGAGGGTACCACACTGACAAACCCTTATTACAACGCCGACTATGCCGCCGCCCGCGAGCATGGCTACCCCGTCGGCACATACCATTTCTTCACCCATCTCTCATCAGGCTCGCAGCAGGCAAACCACTTCCTGGCTCACAGCCACATACAAAAAGGCGACTTGCCTCCGGTGCTCGACCTTGAGCCTCTGCCGTCGCAAGTGAAGAAGATGGGCGGTGCGGTACACATGTGGAGCCGGGTGAGAAATTGGCTGCAGATAGTGGAGAAGAAAACGGGCATGCGGCCCATACTATATGTCAGCCAGACCTTCGTGAACCGCTGGCTTGATGCCGCACCCGACATCAAACGCAACTATCCCGTGTGGATAGCCCGCTACGGCGAATACAAGCCCGACGTAAAGTTGTGGATTTGGCAACTCGCGCCCGACGGCAAGGTGAGAGGCATTGCAGGGCAGACTGACATCAATGTGTTCAACGGCTACCGCAATGAGTTTAACCAGTGGCTGTCGTCGTTTTGCAAGAAATAAGGCGTACGGACCAGAAACCACTGTCAAGGAGAGACGCCGGCCAACATGGCCAACAAGAAAACGCGATGAACCCCGGAAGCCATTTGTCCGGCTTTCGGGGTTCATTGCGTTTTAGGCGTACACCGGGTTACGTATCGCCTTACAGTCGTTCAACCTGTTTCACACCTTTCACCGCCTTGAGTTTCTTGACGAGTTGGTTGAGGCGGGCCGTGTCTTCAACCTGTATGGTGAGATTGCCGGAGAAAAGACCGTCGTGTGAATCGATGTTGATAGACCTCATCACTATCTTTTCATCCTTTGATATGATATTGGTTATATTGGATACAATGCCAATGTCGTCGTGGCCAACCACGCGCAATGTGGTTGCATACTTCGACGAGCCCTTGCCTGCCCAGCGTGCCTTCACTATGCGGTAGCCGAACCTGCGGCGCATCTCGGGTGCGTTGGGGCAGTCTTCCCTGTGCACTTTTATGCCGCCGCCAGCGGTGACAAAGCCGAAAATGTCATCGCCATAAATAGGATGGCAGCACGGTGCAAGCTGATAGTCGATGCCTTTGAGGTTCTGGTCTATCGTGAGCACGTCGTCGCTCTCGCGGGTACGTTCCTCTTCCGGGCCCTCATAGCTGAACTGGTTTGCCGATATGGTCTCCTTGTCCTTGCTTTCGGATTGGTCGCGGAGTTCCACATATTTGGCTATCACCTCGTTGGGGTCAAGTTTTCCGTCGGCTATCTGCTTGTAGAAATCGGACACCTCCTTGAATCCCATCTTCTTCACAAGGTGTCCCATTATACTTTCCTCAGCCTCAATGTGCCGGTTTTTGAAACGCCGCTCCAGGAGTTCCTTGGCATAGAGCCCGTCCTTTTGTTGCGTCTCTTTCAAGGCAAGCCTTATCTTCGCTTTCGCCTTTGGCGTCACAACAATAGACAGCCAGTCGCGCTTAGGCTTCTGGTTGTTTTGCGTGAGCACCTCCACGGTGTCGCCGGAATGCAGCTCCTGCCTGATAGACACAGCCTTGCCGTTGACCTTGCCTCCAACGCAAGCATTACCGATGTTGGAGTGGATGCGGTAAGCAAAGTCGAGCACCGTGGACCGGGCTGGAAACTTGAAGAGGTCTCCACGTGGCGTGAACACATAGATGTCGTCGGGCTGCAGCGACATCTTGAACTGGTCCATCACCTGAAGGTTGTCGCCCGCCTCCAGTGCGGCACGTATGTTGGCGAGCCATTCATCCATCTGTCCGCCGCTCTTTATGCCCTTGTAGCGCCAGTGGGCGGCGAGGCCGTGCTCGGCAATGTCGTCCATGCGCTCGGTGCGGATCTGCACCTCCACCCATTTGTTTTCAGGGCCAAGCACGGTGATGTGCAGACTCTCGTAACCGTTCGACTTGGGCACCGAGAGCCAATCGCGCAAGCGCTTGGGGTTGGGCTGGTACATATCGGTGATGATGGAATAGACCTGCCAGCACTGCTGCTTCTCCATCTCCAATGGCGAGTCGAGGATTATGCGTATGGCAAAGAGGTCGTAGATGCCCTCAAAGCCACACTGCTGCTTCTTCATCTTCTGCCAGATGGAGTGTATCGACTTGGTGCGTCCCTTCATGTGGAACTTCAAGCCCAGCTTTTCCAGCTTGTCGCGGATAGGACCTATGAAGCGGTCGATAAAGGCGTCGCGGCTGGCCTTGGTGGCGTTGAGCTTATCTTTTATCATGTAGTAGGCGTCGTGCTCCATGTACTTGAGCGAGAGATCCTCAAGTTCCGACTTCAGCGTGTACAAGCCGAGCTTATGGGCAAGAGGCGCATAGAGATACGATGCCTCTTCCGCCACCTCGCGCCGTGCGTCCTCGTTGGCAGTGTCGCGTATGAGACGCATCACGCACACACGGTCGGCAATCATGATGAGTATGACGCGCATGTCCTCGGCGAAGGACAGCAGCAGGTTGCGGAAGTTGTCGCTGCCAATGACTGGGTTCTTGTCGTAGAGATGCTGTATCTTGTAGAGGCCGTGGACGATGTGCTCCACGGTGTCGCCATAGGTTGCTGCAACCTCAGCGAAGTCGTCGACATGGCACGCCCACAGGAGCGTGGCTATCACCGACTCGCGGCGCAAGCCAATCTCGTCTACACAGATGCGCGCCGTCTCCATGGCGGTTACTATCGGGTTCAGACCGAACACATCACGACTTACGCGACCATCGGCAATGGCCTTGCGCAGACTCGCCTTGAGCTTGGCCACATTGTCGCGAGGCATAGCCTCGCCAACCTTACCTAAGATGTAGCGACGCAATTGCCACATCTCGTCGAGCTCTTCGCGAGTAAAAAGAAAAGGCTTGTCTTCCATAATCATCTCCTTTAAGTTATCCTTGTTATGGTGTGATTCTAATAAATCACCACCGTAAAGTGCCAGCATGCCGACACAGGCCAGCATGCCGGCAGGGGCAAATATATAGCTGGTGTTATTCAGCCAGGCACTTGTCGAGCTCGGCTTCTATCGCCTTGCGGTCGAGGTGCTGGCCGATGAACACTATCTTCTGCATGCGGTCGCCGACCTCGGGGTCCCAATCTTTCTTCTGTTCGGGATTCTTTTCGAGGAAGTCTTTGAGCTCATCGGCAGGCATCGTGGCATACCAGCGGCCTGCATTGGTGATGTTGAACTGCTTGCCCGACTGCTCGAAGAGATAGCATGTGTCTTTCTCGTCGGCAAAATAGCACAAGCCCTTGGCACGCACTACGCCCTTGGGCCATTGGGTGGACACGAACTCGTCGAAGTCGGCCAGGCTCATGGGGGCGCGACGCTTCCACACGAAGGTCTCGATGCCGTACTCCAGGGCCTCGCCGCTTTCCTCGTTCTCCAGCTCGTCGTCGTCATCCTCCATAGCCTCGATCCAACGGGCCGATGTAGCCACCTTGTCGAAGTTGAAGAGACCTGTATTGAGAATCTTGTCTAGCTCCACGTCGCCATAGTTGCATTCGTAGATTTCAGCCTTGGGCTGTATGGCCTTGATGACGGCACGGAGATGGCGAAGCTCCTCAGGCGACACCTCTGATGCCTTGTTGAGCAGGATGATGTTGCAGAACTCGATTTGTTGTATGACGAGGCTCTCGAGGTCGTCCTCACCCATGTCGGGCTTCTGCAGGGCATCACCAAGTCCGAACTCGTCGCGCATGCGGAGTGCATCGACAACGGTCACGATAGCGTCGAGACGTGCCACGCCATTCTTGATGATCGACTCCGGAATCATGCGGGGATAAGTGGATATGGTCTGGGCGATTGGTGCAGGCTCGCATATACCCGATGCCTCGATGACTATATAGTCGAACTTCTTCTGATTGATGATATCGTTGATCTGTTGCACGAGGTCCATCTTGAGCGTGCAGCAGATGCAGCCGTTCTGCAGGGCCACAAGCGAGTCGTCTTTCTGCCCTACCACGCCACCGTTCTCAATGAGCGACGCATCAATATTAACCTCACCGATATCGTTGACGATAACGGCGAACTTTATGCCCTTCTCATTCTTTAATATACGATTGAGAAGAGTGGTCTTGCCGCTGCCCAAATATCCCGTGAGCAGCAAAACGGGTGTTTCCTGTCTTTCCATTGTGTTTTGCATTGTATTTGTTGCAAAAGTACAAAAAACACGCCAAAAGCGTTGCTTGAAAGACAAAGATTAATGTTTTAGAACAAAAAATTGTAAAGGCCGTTGGTCTGAGCGCAGTTGGCGGGAGACAGAAGCAACGAAAAATGAACAAAACGCGGGAAATGTTTGGATTATTGACAATATCATCGTAACTTTGGGAAAACAACTCACAAAATAATATGAAACGACTATTTATATCCGCTTATCTCTTGTTGGGAATGAGCATGACAACCTTGGCACAGACCGAGTCCGACTGCCTTTCCTTTCTTTACAAGAGCATGTCTACTCCCGACAGTGTAGACTATCCTAAAGCCTATTGGCAGAAACAGGTGCGCATGGCCTTGAAGGCCCGCGCCGAAATGCCTTGGGGAAAGCAAGTGCCCCAGTGGGAATTTGAGAACTTCGTGCTTCCTGTCCGTGTGAACAACGAGGAGCTTGACAATTCGCGCGAAGTGATCTACAAGGAGCTGGCCCCGCGAGTCAAGGGCCTCACCATGGAGCAGGCTGCCCTGGAAGTGAACCACTGGTGCCACGAGAAGGCGAGCTATCGCCCCAGCGACGGCCGCACATCGTCGCCTCTCGCCACCATGCGCAACAGCATTGGCCGATGCGGTGAGGAGAGCACCTTCGCCGTTGCAGCGCTCCGTTCCGTAGGCATTCCTGCCCGTCAGGTCTACTGCCCACGCTGGGCCCACACCGACGACAACCACGCTTGGGTAGAGATGTGGATCGACGGCCGCTGGCGATTCATGGGCGCCTGCGAACCTGAGGCCACACTGGACAAGGGATGGTTCAACTGGGGTGCCAGCCGGGCAATGCTCGTACGCGCTTTCGACTATGCGGGCAACGAGATTCCGACCACCGACACCTATGCACCTACAAAGACCCTGAAGGTGAAGGTCACGGATGAGGATGGCAAAGCCATAAAGGATGCCACAGTCGACTTCCGCGTGTACAACTACTCTGAGTTCTACCCCATCTTCACCACCAAGACCGATGCCGACGGCTATGCCACCTTCAACACTGGCTTTGGCGACCTGCTGGTATGGGTCAGCACCAAAGACAAGTATGGCGTGAAAAAGGCAGATGCCTTCTCCACCGATGTTTGCGTTACACCTTGCCACAAGGCCGGAAGCTCATGGGTTGAAGAATACGACTTGCATGTCCCCACCTCAACGCTCGAGGAACCTGACCGCAGCGCAGTAGACACCGTAAGCGAGAACAGCCGCCGTCTGGCTGCCGAAGACAAGATCCGTACGGCTTACCAGAAGAAAACGTTCTATCAGGGCGACAACGACATTCTGAAGAAAGCGCGCAGCAACTGGAAGGTTATGGACAAGTTCCTGAAGGAAAAGAATCCCAAGACCGACCTTGTGCTTAAAGGGCTTAGCGAGAAAGACCTTCGCGACATCACCATAGACGTGCTTCACGACGCCTGCCTGCTCAACAACGACGCCTTGGAAAGCGGCGGCATCCGCATCTCGATGGAGCATCTCAGGCCTTACGTGGCTTTCCTGCAGAAACGACTGCCAAAGATGACTGCCAAGGAGTGGATTGCCTGGGTGGAGAAAAACATCAAGGTGGACAACACAAACAACCCCAAACAGATCACCATTTCTGTTGTTGGTGTTTACAACAACCGCAAGTGCGACGACCGCAGCCGTGAGCTCTTCACCGTGGCCGGAGCACGCGCACTCGGCATGAAAGCCAAGCTCGATCCGTTGGGCAAGGCCATGGTTGCCGACGGCAGCTCTTGGCTCCAGCTCAGCGACAAGCAGAAGGCCGAGCCTCAGCAAGCGAAAGGCACGCTCAAGCTCGACGTGCCGGCCGACGTGATGTACTATCACGGCTACACCATCTCGAAGATGGTCGACGGCCGTCCCACATCGCTCGACTATGCCGACGACGACCCGACCGTGACGGAGAAGTTCCGCAACGGCCTCAACCTGCCCGAGGGCGACTACATGCTCACCAGCGGCACACGCCTCAAGGGTGGAGACGTGCTCACCCACAGCGTGATGTTCACTTTGAAGGCTGGCAAGACAACCTCAATACCAGTATTCTTCCGCACAAGCTCACGAAGCGTGAAAAGCGACCTGCAGCTTGACGACAGCGAGAAGAACGCAAGTGCCACATCAGTTCAAAGCGCACAGTAATCAAACCAAATAGCATCAGCCCCTTGACTTCTTGTCAATAGAAGCCAAGGGGCTTTATTTTAATGTCCCGGATATATGAAATTGGAAGTATGCTGCGGAAACATCGCAAGCGTTAGAGCCGCCATTGAGGGTGGCGCCGACCGCATAGAGCTTTGTCGCGACCTGGAACTCGACGGACTTACGCCAAGCCAAGAGATGATTCATGAGGCCGTGAGCCTCTGCCATCCGGCAGGGGTATTGGTCCATGTTCTCATTCGCTCGCGCGAGGGCGATTTCGTCTACAACGATACCGAAGTTGAGAAGATGACAGAAGAGATACGCATGGCTGCCGGCGAGGGTGCCGACGGCATCGTCATTGGCGCACTCACACCCGATGGTGACACAGATGCCGCCGCTTGCCGCAAATGGATCAACGCGGTGCGACTCGCTGACGGCAACCTTCGCTGCAACGTTACGTTCCACCGCGCCTTTGATGTCTGCGCCAATCCATTGGAGGCCATAGAACAGATAGCACAGCTTGGCTGCAACCGTATCCTCACCTCAGGCCAACAACCAAGCGCAGAGAAAGGCATCCCATTGCTGAAGCAACTCGTGGAGAAGGCTAAGGAAATATCAGCAAGGTCGGGCCGCGAGTTCACCATATTGTGTGGCGCTGGCGTGAACACCCAAAACGCAGGCACCATATTAAAAGAAACGGGAGCCACAGAAATCCATGGCTCCCTACGCACAGGTCTTGTGTCTGACGCGCAAAAGATAAGACAAGTGAAGGCTATCTCTTGACCACAATAACGTGGTCTGGCGCTGTCAATGTCGTTGGTACAACAAGGTTCAGTTCCTTGTTCTTATATGTATAGGTCACCTTCTTTCCCGTTTGGAAGTCGGTGACTTCTTTTGGTTTCTTGGCCATAGGTATTGTGATGCTGCCGGGGGCTTTGGTTCCCTGTGCCGGACAAACGTGTACATACACCTTGCCGTCTTTTTCGGTCGTGGCACCCCACTCGCAAGGCTTCACCGGTCCGGCCACGCTTCCATACAGTGTTTCTCCGTAGACACGCATCCATTTACCTATCTCCTTTAATCTGTCGAGAGCCACTGCCGGCAACTGTCCGTTGGGCTGTGGGCCAATGTTGAGCAACAGGTTTGCGCCCTTGCCCGACGTGTTGAGGAGCAGGCGAATCAGTTCCTCCGCCGACTTGTAGTTCTGGTCCACGACCTTATATCCCCACATGCCGTTCATGGTCTGGCAAGTCTCCAAAGGCAATTGGCTTACCTTCGCCGCCTTGTCGATGAAGCCGGCCTTGTTCTCACCGGGCAGGTCACGCTCGAAGATCTGGATATCCTCACCCTCAAACGGGTGCATGTGGTGGTTGTTGCCAATGAGGCAGGCTGGCTGCAACTTGTGGATAAGGGCATACTGCTCAGGCAGATGCCAGTCGAAGGGTATGGAATCCTGGTCGTGGTCCCACCAACCGTCAAACCATATGGCACCAATCTTTCCGTAATGTGTCAGCAGCTCCGTGAGCTGGGCGTTCATGAAGTTGAAGTAGTGTGGCCAGTCGCTCTTGGTGCTGTCTTTTCCGCATTCCCTGCCCGTGCGTCCCATCGGATAATCGGAGCGCATCCAGTCGATATGGCTGTAGTAGAAGTGTAGCCTTATTCCCTCTTCGTGGCAAGCGTCGGCAAGTTCCTTGATGACGTCACGCTTGAACGGTGTCGCCTTCACAATGTTGTAATCGCTTTGCTGGGTATCCCACATCGAGAAGCCGTCGTGGTGGCGGGTGGTTATGCAAATATACTTTGCACCGGCGTCTTTGATGGCACGCACCCACTCATGGGCATTGAAACGATGGGGGTAGAAAGCGTCGGCGGCCTTGGCGTATTCCATGCGGTCGGGCACGGCATTTTGCAGATACCACTCGCCTTGGGCAAACGTGCTGTAGATGCCCCAATGGAGGAAAATGCCAAACTTGGCATCGCGGAAGTTCTCCCGCTCTTCAAGGTTCTCCTTCGTGGGCACATAGCTTTGCGCCATCACTCCAAGGAACGACAAAAAGAGCGCGACAGTAGACAGAATTCTTTTCATACGGGAATAATTATTAAGTATTTAACGCAAAAATACAAATAAAACTCTGACACAACAAACATATTCTAATAAATTCGCTACCTTTGCTTAAAATTTTTAACCCAAACTTATATGCGACGATTCTTAATCTCTTGTCTGGCGCTCTGCGCCTCCCTCTTGTCTTTTTCCCAATCCAGCCAACCCAAGCCTCTGGCATGGCGCGGAATGATGATTGACGTCAGCCGTCATTTCTGGCCCATGGAAGAGTTGTACCGTGAGGTTGACATCATGAGCCATTACGGTCTCAATACGCTCCACCTTCACCTCACCGACGCTGCCGGATGGCGCATGGAGATAAAGGCATACCCTCGCCTCACCGAGGTGGGTGCATGGCGCACCCGGGCCAACTGGAAAGACTGGTGGAACAAGCCTGCCGACCAGGAAGGCAAAGACCTGAGCTATGTGCGTGCCTACAGCAACAGCAAGGACGGTTTCGGCGGTTACTATACGCAAGAGGAACTGAAAGGTCTGGTAAAATATGCACAGGCAAAGGGCATTACCATCGTACCCGAGATTGAGTTCCCGGGCCACAGCGAGGAGGTATGCGCCGCATATCCCGAAGTGGCGTTCAACAACGCTGAGATGAATGTCTCAAAGGAAGAGACCTACAAATTCATGGAGACTATACTGAAAGAGGTCGTGGCTGTGTTTCCCTCCGCCTACATCCATTGCGGTGGCGACGAGACCGCTACCCAGAAAGAGGAATACCCCAATGCCATACGCCGTATGAACTCCATCGTTCGCAGCCTTGGCCGCAAGATGGTGGTATGGGACGAGGCTCTCTCCGACTCCGAGGCCGACAGCAGCATCGTGATAATGGTTTGGCGTGGTGCCGACATTGGCAAGAAAGCCTTGGCGCTTGGCCACCAGGTAGTGATGTGCCCAGGATCATGGTGCTATCTCGACAGCTATCAGGACGCGCCCGCCACACAACCCGAGACCATGGGCGGCTACAGACCTCTCAAACACATCTGGGACTTTGGCAAGGAGATTGCTCCGTTCCGCGACAAGCTTCTTGGCGCTCAGGTAACCTTGTTCACCGAGTATGTGCCTACTGTAGATCTGCTGCAATACCAGCTGTGGCCGCGTGCCCTTGCCATGGGCGAGATTGGCCTTGGCCGCACGCGCTCATTCAAGGATTTCAACAAATGGGCTACGCACGTCACCGACAGCTTGCGCAGCGCCGGCGTCAACGCCTTCGACCTGAGAAAGGAGATTGGCGAGCGTCCGGAATATTCGAAGAAAGTAAAGCACTTGGCCACAGGCGGCACGGTTAAGTTCAACGGCAACTGCCAATACGCCGACGTGTACAGCGCCGGCGGCGACAACGCCCTAATCGACGGGTTGCAAGGCACATGGAACAACAACGACAGCCGCTGGCAAGGTTTCTGCTGCGACCTCGACGTAACTATCGACCTTGGCAAAGAGCGCACAGTGCATAGTGTGGCTATGAACTTCATGCAGCTCACGGGGCCCGAAATCTTCTTCCCCGAACAGGTCACGGTAAACGGCGAACCATGCAATGCCAGTCCCGAGGACCTGCCCTACTCCATCTGCAACTATACGCTGAGCAAGAAGCAGACCACACGTTATCTCCACATCCAAGCCAAGCGTTCTCCCCGCAAGGGATGGCTGTTTGTCGATGAGGTCATCGTGAAATAACCGAAGCAATAAAGACTAAAATGAAATACGCAAAATCCAAGCCCCACTATGCCCTGCTCGACGGGCTGCGCGGCGTGGCTGCCCTGCTCGTGGTGTGGTATCACGTGTTCGAGGGCTACCAGTTCGCCGGCAACAAGCCCATCATCGACTTCGCCAACCACGGCTATCTCGCCGTCGACTTCTTCTTCATCCTTTCCGGATTTGTCATCGGCTATGCCTACGACGACCGTTGGGGCAAGTCGCTCTCCCTGGGTTCTTTCTTCCGCCGCCGCCTCATCCGCCTGCATCCCATGGTGATGCTTGGCGCCGTGATAGGTGTCGTGTCGTTCCTGCTCACTGGCATGGAACGCTGGGACGGCACCCACTCCACCCTTCTTCTCACCCTCCTCGCCTTGCTCTGCTCATGGCTCATGATTCCCGCCATACCCGGAATGCAGCGCGACGTGCGGGGCAATGGCGAGATGTTTCCGCTCAACGGCCCTTGCTGGTCGCTCTTCTTCGAATATATCGGCAACATCATCTATGCCTTCATCATGCGCCGGTTGCCGACACGCGTCTTGGCATGCGTGTCGGCACTGCTCTGCTGTGCCTTGGCATGGTTTGCCGTTACCGACCAGTCGGGCTACGGCTCTATAGGTGTTGGTTGGACCATCGACACCATCAACGTCGTCGGTGGATCGTTGCGTATGCTGTGCCCCTTCACCCTCGGCCTGTTGATGTCGAGAGTGTTCAAGCCATTGAAAAATGCACGCGGAGCATTCTGGATAGGTGCCGTCGTGCTGTTGTTGCTCTTCCACGTGCCCTTTATCAGCAGTGGCAGCCAGCTTAGCCTCAACGGCATCTTCGAGTCGGTGTGCATCATCGTTGTTTTCCCGGCCATCGTATGGCTGGCAGCGTCGGGCAACACCACCGACAAGGTTTCGACAGACATCTGCCGCTTCCTCGGCAACATCTCGTATCCGCTCTACATCGTACATTATCCCCTGATGTACGCCTTCTATATGTGGCTCATCAAGACCAAGCAGTTCACCTTTGCCGAAACATGGCCGATGGCGCTTGCCACCGTCGCCTGCAGCGTCTGCATAGCCTGGCTGTGCCTGAAGTTCTATGACGAGCCGGTGAGGAAGTGGCTGAAAAACCTTTAAAGCTCCTCCACTATTTCCTACATGTCCTTGCGTACTTTCGTTGGGCAAGGACTATCGGAAGCCACGTGCCCGACAGGGATGACACATCGTATAATAACATAAAAAAAAGGCGGGAGCCGCACACTATCGTTGTGCGGCTCCCGCTTTATTGTTTTTGTTTTATCGCCATTTGCAATGGCGAGTGTTGGATACTTTATTTGCCCAATACCACTTTCTTATTGTTAACAACATATACACCTCGTTTCAGAGTAGATGCTGCCTGGTCGAGAGTAATATTGTGTGCCACGCGTACGCCCTGCACGTTGTAGACATCTATAAGTTTTGCATTTGCAGACACATTGTTTACACCGGTACCTTGGCCGTCGCCGTCAAGATTGCTGCCGCCGCTATTGCCCGAGTCGGGTGTTGTGATGGGCTGCTTGAGTTCATATTCTTCTGAGGGTTCAGAATACCATTTTCCATTCTTGACTACCATCTGCAAAATGCTAGGGGCATACACCCCAACAACGTAGCTCACTTTTTTCTTGTCGCCGGGTACTGTCACGGTAAGAGTTCTCTTGCCTTCATATTCCCATGTGTCGCTGTTGGTTTCGACAAAATCGCCGCCATCGTAGGAAACGTATACTCGTGCAAATTCTCTCAATGGCTTTGCGATATTCGAATAGTCCCATGATACATCCTGAGTGAAGGTATTGCTGTCGGCGTGGTAAACAGGTTCGGTGACAGAAGTGATAATCACTTTTCCGCCTGTCACAAACCATGAACTCTTGGAGAGGTTGTCACCCCACGTATACGAAATGAATTTGTTTTCGCCGCTCTTGTTGCTCTTTACCTTTACAATATACGACTGGTTGAGGGTTGAAGGGAGGCCTCTGACATAAAGTTTTTGGTTCCAGCTTATATCTTCGAGAGTATACTCGGTGTTTGTTTTGATGCTTGTTTGAGGTATTGAAAAACTTGCTCCGTCAATATCGCACCAGAAGTATGCCCAATTTTGAGAATACTTTTGTGCACCCCAAATCTCACAGCTGTCTGCGGTCACTCCCAGGTAGCTGAGCCTTTCTGTATCTTCGCTAGTAAACCCCACACGGCATTGTACAAGTGTTGCGTGATACCGGTCTGCCAGCGAATTGGTTGCAAACGTTGTGAGCATAGCTAATGCTATGCCTAAAGTTTTGTAAAATACATTCATAAGCTTTGTGTTTAATTGACTATTAATATTTTCTTTTAGTTTCTGCTACTAAATGCAAAAATACAACCAATTGCATTTATACCCAAATTTTTATTGCTCTTTTATAAAATTATCATAGCATCCTATATGCTTGAAAATTCAATTTTGTCCCGTCACCCCACTACATAACGCGCATAGCGCCCGCATGCCCTCCTTATAGCATCAACCACAATCCACGACACTGAGAACGCTACGACTGCGGCAACGGGTATCTGCACCGGAACGGGAATGCCTATCCAACGCACAAGGTCGACACTGGGGCCTGTCAGGAAATAGTGGACCATGTAAACGCCGAAACCGCATGCCGTGAGGTTGGCGAGCATGGCGGTGATGCGGGGCGAGGCTATCCTGACGTGGCTTATGAGCATGAAAACGGGAATGGTCATCATCACCACGTTCAAGGAGTTGTAGGTGAAGAACAGCTCAAGCATCTCGTCGGTACACTCGGGCAGGGCCGTGACATGGCGGAAGCCGAAAAATGTGACGGCGTAGCCGACGGCGAACGACGGCAAGCCAAACAGCACGACATGCGACAGCGGGGCTACATGGCGGCGCAGATAGTGGCCAAGAAGCAAATAGCCGTTGAAGCCGGCGAAATAATAAAGGGCGTGGAACTGGTTCCATGAGCATGAACCCCATATATAGGGTGACACATACTGAAAATAGTAAGGCAGAAGCGTTGTTACGCCCCATGCCACAAGAAACCACAGCTTAGCCTTTTCCGATGCCTGCTCTACCCATGCCGAGAATATGGGCATGTAGAGATAGAGGCCTATGAGCAAGTATATGTACCACAGGTGCACCGGCACCGGCGAGAAGTTGAGCGGTATCTCGGATATCCACTTCATCGACACGGCAAGCGACTGCTGCGTAGCATCATCGCCACTATAGGGGAAGAAGGTGAGCAGCGTGTCTGGCGCAAAACCCAGCATGCCGAGAAACCACGGAAAGAGGTTGTAGAGCAGGCCCCACAACACGAAAGGGAAGAACACGCGGCCGATACGCTTGCGATAGAACGTAGCGGTATTGGTTGTGCTGACGGGCAGCAGCAGCGCCCCAGTGAGCATCACGAAGAGCGGCACGCACGGTCGCAGCAGCGCCCCGTACACAGCGCCCCACAGCTTTATCTCGCCGAGGTCGGGAGCCGAAGGGTCTGGACAGAAGTTAAAGGGATCGGTTGAATGGCAGCACACCACTGTGAACATGGCTACAAGGCGCACCACGTCGAGCCACACTACACGTTGGGAATTGTTCATCGGCTTTGATATGTCAAGGGCGCGTTTGAGACACAAGAATGTTTCAAAACGCGCCCTGTAATTTACTTAATGACTAATATGTATCACTTGATGTTGTTGTCGATGAAAGCGTCGAGCACCTTGGTATTCTCTCCCACCGGAGTGATTTCGTAGTCGGCAATAGCCGCTGGAATCAGGCAAGTGTAACCCTCCTTGAGCACCAGCTCATCGCCAGTCTCGTTGACCTTGATCTTGCAGTCGCCCTTCAGGCACATGCACACCACGAAGCTGTCGAAGCCCTTCATGTCGTAATGGCATGGCTTGTCGAGATCGCTCACTCTGACACAGAAGAACTCGGTGTCGAGAATGACGTTTGGCGTGTTGGTCTCATGAGAGTACTCAGAGCCGTAAGAGTCTGACACATTGAAGTCGAGAGCCTCAGCAGCAAGCTCGGTATGCAGCTCGCGTGGCTTGCCGTCAAGTCCCGGACGGTTGTAGTCGTAGATGCGGTAGGTAACGTCTGACGACTGCTGTATCTCTGCGAGCATGATGCCGCTGCAGATGGCGTGTACTCGGCCTGCAGGGATGTAGAACACGTCGCCAGCCTTCACCTCATGGCGCGCCAGCACGTCGGTGATAGTGCCGTCGGCAATGCGCTGCTTGTATTCTTCTTTCGAAATCTCTGACTTGAAGCCGCAATAGAGGAAGCTGCCCGGCTTGGCGTCGAGCACATACCACATCTCCGTCTTGCCCATCTTGTTGTGCACGCGCTTTGCCATCTCGTCGTTGGGGTGCACCTGGATGCTAAGGTCTTTTTTGGCATCGATAAACTTTACGAGCAGAGGCATCTTGCCGTCATACTGCTTGCTCACCGCCTTGCCGAGGATGGCCTCAGGGTCGGCAGCGATAACCGAAATAAGATCCTTGCCTTTCTCCGAACCGTTGCTTATGGTGTCGGGGCTCGATGGCACCGCACTAACCTCCCAGCTCTCGCCTACGGGGTTCTCGTGAGGGGTCAGACCCTTGAATGGGCAAAGGCTGTCGCCACCCCAGATTGTCTCATGGAGATTGGGTTCAAAAAGATAAGGGTAAAGGTTTGTTTTCATTGTATCTTGTTTTTAATTTACTATAATGCTTATATTATAAACTCACAACATGCCGTGTTTATTGCATCCGCCCGGCAATATTTTTAGAAAAAAGTTGTTTCAATTAGAAAACGGTTTCTTGTCCACGAAGAACGCTAATCGACACGAAAAATCAAAGACACAAAATGTCGGCTCCGCCGTTGGCGCATACCATAAGCCAATAGAACACGCTCTCTTTACCACACCGCATATTTCATGCTTTGCAGGGGCAGGTAGGGATTGTTAAGGGGCATCCGCAACCCGAATGGCAAATCGGCACATCCACAAATCCCGTGGAGCATGACTCATGCGGCTACCATGAAACTACTGACACACTAAACATCATTCCAAATATCCGGTGAAGCATTGTTTCATTTGCAGAA
>CAZXGQ010000071.1:0-18707 GCA_964640415.1 uncultured Prevotella sp. | reverse complement strand
AGCACTATCGCACCGCGATTCTAACGTAAAGGCGTTGCGATTCTAACGTAAAGGCATTGCGATTCTAACGTAAAGCCGACCGAGAAGCACAAATTTTAGCCATGTTTTATACCGCAAAAAGTGTAATAACTTGTGTATTAGGAAGTTGTGAAATTTGTGCAAAAATGGCCTCAAATCGCACGAGAGGGAAAGTTTTTCAAAAAAATCGATTCTCAGAGAGGCTTTTGTTGTGATTTTTCATCGCTTTATTGCATCTTGCTCTATGGGTATTGTCGGATGTGCCATTTCCATGGAAGGTTTAAACTGCCTAAGATTCTCCTTGCCAGGCAGGGATTTTTGCTCCATACATAAATTTAGGTGTGCAAGTTATGGGATATTTTAGAAAAACGTCGTATCTTTGCCAATAGAATTGAGGCGTTTTTGCATAATGCGAAACACAGAACTGGGCAGAAATCCTCCTGGTTCAATATTGTAACCTATTTTAAATAGGCAAACGCCCACCTTCTTGATATTCAATCATAGATTGAGTTCGGAATATTAATGCCAATAATGCTTGGCTTCACGGTTAAAGGGCAACGTCATTACACTGAAACGTCAATGCGATTCCACTGAAACGGCAACGCCTTTACGCTTGAAAGCCGATAAAGAATAATAGACAAACAATTATATATGAGCAGACCAATCATAAATGTGAAAGACGGAGTGGTGCGTATGCCCGAGTGGCGTATGGCAGAACCAGTCAATTTTACAGTCAACGATGACGAGCAGATTGCCATTGTAGGACCAAATGGCGGAGGCAAGACAATGCTTGTAAATATTCTCACAGGCAGTCACCCCTTGCTTATGCATGATCCAGAATATGACTTTTATCCAAGCGCAAACAAAAGCTTGTCTGACAACATAAAGTATATCACTTTCCGCGATGCATACGGTGGCGACAACGACCGTGCCTATTATTTACAGCAACGCTGGAACCAGACTGAAATAGACGACGATACGCCAACCGTAAGCGACAAACTCGACGCAGCTTACGCTCGCGCGGGTGAAGACAATGCCGCAAGGCATGCTCTCAAGGAGCAGCTCTACGACATGTTCAACATGAGGCCATTGCTCGACAAACCAATCATTCTTTTGTCGAGTGGCGAACTGAGAAAGCTCAAGCTCACGGAGACACTTTTCTCACAGCCGCGCGTGCTGATCATGGACAATCCGTTCATTGGTCTTGATGCAGGAACCCGCGACCAGTTGAAGAGCCTGTTCGCTACAATCATCAAGGAGGAGAAGATCCAGATAATACTCGTCCTGTCGAAGACCGACGACATCCCTGAGTTCGTTACACATGTGGTAGAGGTCAAGGCCATGTGCGTAGGCAAGAAGATGACGCGCGGGCAATTCGTAGCCTCTCATGCCTGCCACGAAGGTTGTGTGCTTGCCAAGGACATGGCTGATGCCATTCTCGGCCTTCCCTACAAAAACAACGACTACAACACCCGCGAGGTGGCCAAACTGAACCATGTCAGCATACAATACGGCAACAGAGTAATTCTCAAGGACCTCGACTGGACTGTGCTCAACGGCGAACGGTGGGCATTGAGCGGCCAGAACGGAGCAGGAAAGTCTACTTTGTTGAGCTTGATTTGTGCCGACAATCCTCAGAGCTACGCTTGCGACATTACGCTGTTCGGCATGCCACGCGGAACGGGCGAGAGCATCTGGGATATAAAAAAGCACATAGGTTATGTTTCGCCCGAGATGCACCGCGCATACCAGAAAGACATTGCTGCTATAAGAATAGTGGCGAGTGGCCTGAAAGACTCTGTCGGACTCTATGCCAAGCCGTCAGAAGAAGAATTTGCCACCTGCCGTTTCTGGATGAAGGTCTTCGGACTTGAAGGCAAGGAAAACACAACCTTCCTGAAACTCTCCAGTGGTGAACAACGCCTCGTGTTGCTTGCGCGTGCCTTTGTCAAGGATCCGGAACTGCTTATCCTTGACGAGCCTCTCCACGGACTCGACAACGAAAACCGTGTGCTCGCAAAGAATGTCATCGACACGTTCGTGCAACGGAAAAACAAGACCCTCATTCTGGTGACACACTATGAGGACGAATTGCCGACTTGCATTGACCATAAGATTAAACTTATAAGACATTAATATTGTATATGAAGACTTTATTTCTTTCAATCATGTTTCTTTCTGCGACCATTTCTTGCGCCGCAAGCAACAAGACGCTTACGCTGCATGTTTTGGAAACGACCGACGTGCATGGTTCGTTCTTCCCCTACGACATGTTGGACAGGAAGCCCAAGGCAGGAAGCGTTGCCCGTGTCTGCACTTATGTAAACATGCTTCGCAAGCAACACGGCAAGAACATCTTGCTTCTTGACAACGGAGACATTCTTCAGGGACAACCCGTGAGCTATTTCTCCAACTTCATCGACACGACAGAAGTCAATATAGCATCCCAGGTGGTCAACTACTTGGGTTACGACGCCGTGACGGTAGGCAATCACGATGTGGAGCCGGGCCACGCTGTCTACGACAAGTGGATAAAGGAACACAACATGCCAGTGCTGGGAGCCAACGTCATTAATGAAACAACAGGAGAGCCTTACTTGAAGCCATACACCATCATTAACCGTGACGGGTGCAAAATCGCCGTGCTTGGTCTGCTTACGCCTGCCATACCCAACTGGTTGCCTCAATACATCTGGAGCGGATTGCGTTTTGAGGAAATGGTTTCATCGGCAAAGCGCTGGATGAAGATTATAAAAGAAAAGGAAAAGGCCGACGTGGTGATCGGACTGTTGCATTCGGGAAAGTCGGGTGGAATATCTACACCCGACTATGACGAAGACGCATCATTGAAGGTTGCCAAGGAAGTGCCTGGTTTCGACCTTGTGCTTTTCGGTCATGACCATACCCGCTATCTCGACAATGTTGTAAATGTGGCTGGCGATACAGTGCTTTGCATGAATCCGGCAAACAATGCCATGGCCGTGGCCGACGCCACGATTACAGTTGAGAAAAAGAAAGGCAAATGGCAAGTGGTGAGCAAAAACGGTGAACTGAAAGATGTCACGAAGCTTCCTGTTGATGAAAACTACATGTCTTATTTCCAACCGTTCATCGACAAGACAAACGCTTTTGCCAACGAGAAGATTGGAGAGTTCAAGCATACCATCAGCACGGCCGACAGCTATTTCGGCAATTCGGCATTCAATGACCTTATCCTGAATCTTGAGATGCAGATAACCCATGCAGACATAGCTTTCAACGCCCCATTGTCTTTTAATGCCACGATCAATGCCGGACCGGTTTATATGAGCGACATGTTCAAGCTCTATAAATTCGAAAACCAGCTGTACGTGATGCGTCTCACCGGCGAGGAGATCCGCAAACACCTTGAGATGAGCTATGACCTTTGGATGAACACGATGACATCGGCTGACGATCATCTTCTTTTGCTTGACAAGCAAACACAAGGAGATGCCCAGAGAATGGGGTTCAAGAACCTGTCGTTTAATTTTGACGCTGCAGCCGGTATCGACTATACAGTAGATGTCACAAAGCCCAATGGTGAAAAGGTGAAGATATTGCAGATGAGCGACGGCACTCCGTTTGAACCAAACAAATGGTACAAGGTTGCTATCAACAGTTATAGGGCCAATGGCGGAGGCGAGCTTCTGACCCAAGGAGCCGGCATCCCCAAGGACTCTCTTGAAAGCAGGATTGTATGGAGGTCGGAACGTGACCAGCGCTACTATCTAATGAAGGAGATACAGCGTCAGGGCGTGCTTGATCCGCAACCTAACAGCAACTGGAAAGTTATACCGGAAGAATGGACCAAAGCCGCTGCAGCCCGAGACCGCAAATTGCTCTTTGGTGAATAGGCAATAAGGTTTTAAACGCCTCCATTTGTGGAATTAAGCATTAATAAATGATTATTATTTATAAATAAAAATAAAATAGTGGGCTATATCAATATTTTTTCTTAGTTTTGCAAACAAATTGGGCTCGTTGCGCCCTGTTGACGTTTATTATAGTCTTCATAGGTATTAAGGGAAACCTTATTTTCGAGCAAGGTAATTAAAGCAAGGTAGTAAAAAATGCGTCAGTTAAAGATTCAGAAAAGCATCACCAACCGTTCAAGTGAAGCATTGGACAAGTATCTCGTAGAGATTGGTCGTGTGCCAATGATTAGCGTGGATGAGGAGATTGAGTTGGCACAGAAAATCCGTAAGGGCGGTCGTGAAGGCGAACGCGCCAAAGAGAAACTTGTCAAAGCCAATCTTAGGTTTGTTGTGTCTGTGGCTAAACAATACCAGCACCAAGGCTTGGGTCTTACCGACCTCATAGACGAGGGTAACATTGGCTTGGTTAAGGCTGCCGAGAAGTTTGACGAGACGCGTGGCTTTAAGTTTATCTCATATGCCGTATGGTGGATTCGCCAGAGCATACTTCAGGCTATCGCTGAGCAAAGCCGCATTGTGCGTCTGCCTCTCAACCAGGTGGGTGCCTTGTCGAAGATCAACTCTGAGATTTCGAAGTTTGAGCAGAAGAACCAACGCCGTCCTTCCGTTCAGGAGTTGTCGTCGCTGACAAACATCGACGAGACTAAGATCGACCAGACCATTAAGGCTGACAACCATCACATGAGTATTGACGCTCCTTTCCAAGAGGACGACGACAACTCAATGGCAGATGTCTTGTCTTCGGGTGAGGACAGCAGGGCCGACAAACATGTAGACTATGAGAGCATGGCCAAAGAGCTTGACACCGTGCTTCGCAATGTCTTGAAAGACCGTGAGATAACAATCGTGCGTGAGTGCTTCGGCATTGGTTGCCACGAGAAAGGCTTGGAGGAGATAGGCGACCAGCTCGGCTTGACACGTGAACGTGTTCGCCAGATACGTGAAAAGAGCATCGTCAAACTTCGCGAAAGTGGCTATGCAAAGCTCTTGATTAAGTATCTTGGCTGATTTCCGACAAATATTAAACAGCATATCATCACAAATCCCTTCTCTCAGTTAGAGAAAAGGGATTTGTTGTTTTTAACTGTCTACTCCATAACCGAACAGAGCGAAGTCTCCTTTAACGGGATCGTCGGGGAATACTTCTTTCAAGGCTTCAGTAATGTTTACCACCGTATTCCAGCTTGCCGTCTTTCCTGATATCAGTTCTAAATGGCAGGCTTCTTGCATCACGTGGGTATCGAGAGGAATATAAAGTGTGCGCTTGTCGACAAATTCCGACCATAGGCCAAGGTCTACCGGTGAACTGTCTCTAACCATCCACCTCATGAACATGCATGGTCGCTTTGCCACGGAGCTACGAGGCGACGGCACCATACCTTTTATGCCTCGCTCTCGAAAATAACCGCCAAACGCTTCAAGCACCTCAAGGGCCGTGTGCCGTTTGGCATGTTTCTCGGCAAAAGCACCAATCGAGCCATTGTTGATTATCATTTCCCTCAACGAGTCGAGGAATTCGAGCATCATGTGGTTGCTGTAAAACCGGTAGTAGCAACTGCCGTTGTCGGCAATGTCATTATGATAGTTGCCGCTCTTTATCCAATCAACAGTCAGTCCACCACTTTTCTCCAGCATCATGTGGATCTTTGGCAAGAACAGCTCGCGTTTGCCAAAACTAAGCACAGAAGCCAAGAATGCCATGACCTCTTGGTTTTTCTTGCCTTTCACCTGATGCATAAACCACGACGGGTCACCATTGAGGAAATCTGCGGTCTCGTATTTTTCTGAAAGCTCACGAAGTAGAGCTGTTCTTTCATGCTTATTCATTGCACCTACATGTTTTCATTGTTAACATTTTGAATGTTGCAAAGTTACAAAAAAGTATATTAACATGATTGCCTGTCAGTATTAAGGTTTATTTTATAGTGTTTCGGCAAGAATATGAATGGTTTTTAGTACCTTTGCCTTGACGTACCCAACTCGTGACAATATTGACAGTATGAAAAAGGTTTTAGGCTTTATAGTTTTTTTCTTACTTCCATTATTTGCTAATGCGCAGACTTTTCAACAACTTTGGAATAAAGTTGGAGAGGCTGCAAAAAAAGACTTGCGCCAGACCCAACTTGCTATCGTTAAGCAAATTGAGAGCAAAGCTATAAAAGAAAAGCAATATGGCCATCTCCTTAAGGCCCAGCTGAGGCATGGCGTGTTGCAGACAGACATCACCCCGGATTCTGTTGGTGCCCAGGTCAAGAGAATGGAGCGTCAATACAACTTGTTCTGTGATCCCGCATTGAAAGCCGTCTATGCAACCGCCATAGGTAAGTTGTATGGAATGTTGGGAACCGACAGCGATGAGATAGCGATGGAAAAATGGTTCGCCAAGGCGATGGTCTCCACATCTGCTCTTGCCTCGCAAAAGAGCGATGGTTATGAGCCCGCCGTGATAAAGGGAAACGACAGTGGAATTTTCAACAATGACCTGCTCCATGTAATAGCAATGGAGACAAATCGCTACAGCACCGCCTTCTCTTACTATCAGGAACATGGCAACCGCAAGGCTGCTTGTTACATGGTCATGCTTATGGTTGACAAGAATATGGGCAGATGGGGTGATTCCGTTAGCGCATACAAACTCGACTCTCTTTTGAAGGTTTATCAGGACCTGCCCGTTGCCTGTGAACTTGCTATTCTCAGATTGCGGACAATGAATGAAGAAAGCGTGGAGGCTAAGGTCATGTTCATCAATCAAGCTTTGGGCAAATGGGGAACGTGGAAGCGTGCCAACTACTTGCGCAACCAGCTGAAACTGTTGGAGCAGCCGTCGTATTCAATCAATATTGCCAATACTGCGATTTTACCAAATAGCGACTTCAAGCTTAGCATAAATTCAATCAAGAACATTGCCAAACTCAATATCTCCATCTTTAAGGTGTCGATTGAAGGAAACACTCATCTCGACCCTTCTATAAGCTCTGACTACACTAAGCTTAAAAAATATATTGCCACTTCTCCGGTCGCCACCTATCAAAGAACCTATGACGGGCTTCCGGCATGGAAATCAACTTCCGACAGTATCATGTTAAGCGGTTTGCCCGTAGGAGTCTACATGATTGAGTCCTCCACGGACAACAAGAACATAAAAGTAAGCAGACGCCTGCTAAGGGTTTCTGATGTTTTCGTCATTCACCAGACTTTGCCAGACAATAAGATTCGCTTGGCGGTTGTGAGTGCGACTACAGGAAAGCCGTTGCCTGATGCCAAAATAGTTATAACGAATTATAACTATAACGGCAAGGCCAGCAACGACAAGCAAACTATTGCTGTTGACAAGAATGGCGAAGTAACATGCTCGTATAAAAATACGCCAAGGTTCATTTATGCCTACACACCAACTGACAAGGCGTCGGCAGAGAATAACCTTTACGCCCATTTCAATTATTACAAGCCCTCGGAGCAGCAACACAAGATTGCCGTTTATACCGACAGGTCTATATATCGTCCTGGACAAAATGTCCATGTGGCAGCCGTGGCTTGGGAGGCGATAAAGGAAGAACTCTCGTCGAAAGTAGCTCCAAACAGATCGTTGACTTTCACGCTCATGGATGCCAATTATAAGAAAGTGGCTGACAAACAGGTTGCTACAGATAATTTTGGTACTGCATCTGCTGATTTTACCCTACCCCAACACGGTCTTACCGGTAGCTATAGTGTAGAGGTAAAGACAACCGATAGCGACCGTTCGGCGCGAGCCCACTTTCATGTGGAAGAATACAAAAGGCCATTGTTTCAAGTTGCGTTCGACAAGTTCGGTGGCAATTACAAGGCAGGTGACACAGTCACACTTCGTGGTGTTGCCACTACATATTCAGGTGTTCCTGTTCAAAATGCTAACGTGAAATATACCGTCAGTAGAAGAATGGGGTTGAGATGGTATAATTGGGGAAGCAGGGAAAATGCTTTGATTCTTTCCAATTCAACTGTCACTGAGAAGGATGGCTCATTTATGATCCGTGTGCCTATGAGCTATCCTGCAAACACTCGCAGCCACGGCTCGGCATTTTTCGAATTCGATATAAATGCGACAGTTACTGACATGTCGGGTGAGACCCACGAGGCTGAAACATCTTTGCCGTTGAGCAATCGCAATGCCGTACTGACAAGCAACCTGCCTGATAAGATATTGAATGACAGCTTGAAGAGCGTAACCTTTGTCTACAAGAATTTATTGGGAGAAGAAGTTAATGGTATTGTAAGATATAAGTTTGACAATGGCTCATGGAACGAAGCAAAGACTAATTCTGCCGTTGCCATTGACTGTAACCTTGGTTCCGGCTTACACCATTTGGAAGCTATTTGTGGCACAGACACACTGAAAAACGAATTTGTAGTGTTTGCCCTTCACGACAAGAAGCCAGCTACAACAACTCGCGATTGGTTCTATGTCTCAGCCAGTCAGTTCCCGTCAGACGGCTCGCCAGTTTATGTTCAAGTTGGATCTTCAGACATAGGCAACAGATTATACTACACCATCTTGTCAGGTACTAAGGTCGTAGAACGTGGAAGCAAGCCTTTCAGCAACAATGTCTTCACACGTGCTTTAAAATATGATAACACGTATGGCGACGGAATAACCATTGCCCTGGCATGGGTTATGGAAGGAAAACTATACGAGCACAATGTCAAGGTCAGCCGTCCGGTTCCCGATACAAAACTGCGGACAGCATGGAAGACTTTCAGAAACAAGCTCGTTCCCGGACAAAAGGAAACGTGGACATTGCAAATCCTTTCTCCTGTCGGCAAGCAGACACAGGCGCAGCTCATGGCATCAATGTATGACAGGAGTCTCGATGCCATTTACCCACATTCATGGCAGATAAACAACAATTTCTCATTCTCGCTTCCATATTCTGTATGGCAGGGGCCTTCGACATACACAAGCTATCTTAACGGAAGTCAGACCTTTAGCAACCTAAAGGTTGAAGATATGTCGTTTACCCATTTCGACAATTCACTTTTCCAAATCTCACATCCTTTTGAAGAGGTCCTGCGCCTTAATAGTAGAGTGCTGATGTCCAAGTCAGCGGTTGCATTGAATGATGAAGCTATGATAGGTTCCGGTCTGTCTGCAAAAATCAAAGCTAAAGTTGGAGGAAGTCGGGCTCGTGCCACTCTTGAAAGTCAAGAACTTGAAGAAGAGAACGCAACCAATGGCATACGTGAGAATCTCACGGAAACGGCATTCTTCTACCCTGCCCTGCTTACTGACAGTTCAGGTTGCGTAAACATATCTTTCACCCTTCCGGAGAGTGTCACTACATGGCGCTTTATGGGAATGGTGCACGATTCCAAGATGAATAATGCCCTTGTAGATGCGGAAGCTGTGGCATCAAAGACCTTAATGGTTCAACCAAACATGCCTCGCTTTTTGCGTGAAGGTGATAAGGGACAGATTTCAACTCTTGTATTGAATACATCCAACAAGGATATCGCATGCAGAGTCAAACTGCAAATCCTTGAACCTGAAACGGAAAAGGTTATTTTTGAAAAAGAAAACACTTGCTCTGTCATTGCCAATGGTTCCGCTTTTGCCGGATTTGATGTTGATGCTGCCCAACTCCTTCAACAGTCAAATGGCAAGACACTTCTTGCGGCCCGCATTGTTGCAGAGGGCGATGGTTTCAGCGATGGCGAACAGCAGTGGCTTCCTTTGTTGCCTGACCGTGAGTATGTGGTAAATACCATTCCGTTTTATCAAAATCGCAAAGGAGACAAAGATATTGACTTGAACAGTCTGTTTCCAAGTGACAGTAAAGACAGAAAAGTCACAATAGAATATACGGCTAATCCTTTGTGGCTTGTCATTCAATCTATGCCAACTCTTGCCAACCCTAACGACAAAGACGCGGCATCATTGTCAGCGGCTATCTTTGCCAATGTTTTGGGCAAGAAAATCTTGTCTTCCTCACCGTTGATCGCAAAAACCATCGCATTATGGAAACACGAGTCGGACAAGCAAAACTCGTTGGTAAGCAATCTTGCAAAGGACCGCGAACTGAAAACAATGGTTCTAGATGAGACTCCATGGGTCAATGATGCCGACAATGAGACAGAGCGCAAGCAACAACTTGCCGACTATCTTGACGAGAACACGCTCACATACCGGATATCCGACTTTGCGTCCAAACTTCGCTCATTGCAAAATGGTGACGGCTCGTTCTCATGGTGGCCTGGGATGGCTGGCAGCAGTTTGATGACAGCTAGTGTTGTAGAGACTCTCACAAGGCTTAACCATCTTGTACAAACGCAAACCACGGGCATCAACGAAATAATCGATAAAAGCTTTAGATACCTCGATAGCAAGATGGCTGACGAGGTAGCAGAATTGAAGAAACTGGAGAAGGAAGGTAAGAAGGCGCTGTCTCCAAGCGAGCTTGCTTGTCATTGGCTTTATTCTTCAGCCTTGGCAAAAAGAAGCAATACCTCTGATATGGAGTATCTTATGAACCTACTCGACAAGTCAACCGGCAGCCTTACTATTTATGGTAAAGCTGGCTCGGCAGTTATCTTGGCGCAATATGGCAAGCAAAGTCACGCTAAAGACATCATAGAGAGCATTCGTCAATATTCGGTGTATACTGATGAGATGGGCCGCTATTTTGATACATCAAGAGCCAGATATTGTTGGTGCGACTATCGCATTCCTACTCAAACGTTTGCTATTGAAGCTCTTCGCCTTGTTGCACCTGAAGATACTACAACTGTCAACCAAATGTTGCAATGGTTGTTGCAAGAGAAGCGCACTACAATGTGGAGCACAACGATCAATACCATAAACGCAATCTACGCTCTATTGTCTGGCAACGGTGCTATGACGTTGGACCAACATCTTGCCGGGTCACAACCCGCAGTTTTCTCTATCGATGGCAATCAAGTTGCTTTGCCGGATGCAACAAGCGGTATCGGATATGTGAAGACAACTGTCGATCCAGCCAAGGCACACAAGCTAAAAGTTCAAAAGCTCACAGAGGGAACTTCTTGGGGTGCCGTTTATGCACAGTTCACCCAGAACAGCTCCAAAGTCAAGGCAGCTGAGTCGGGATTGAACATACAACGTGAGGTGATAAGCACTGGCAGCATGAAAGTGGGCGATAAGATAAAAGTCAGGCTAACTGTAAACGCTGTACGTGACTTCGATTTTATACAGATTCAAGACAAACGCGCTGCTTGCCTGGAACCTGTCAACCAAATCAGCGGCTACCATGGAGGATATTATGCGGCTCCAAAAGACAACGTGACCAATTATTTCTTCGACCACATGCGCAAAGGCCGCCATATCATAGAAACAGAATACTATATCAACCGTAAGGGCGATTACATCTCAGGCATTGCCACGATACAATGTGCCTACTCGCCCGAATACGTTGGAAGGGAACAAGGAAAAGAATTTATTGTAAAATGATAATAATATAAATATGAGGATAAGACAAATCTTGCTGTGCTCTGCGTTTACGCCGATGTTTCTTCAAGCACAGGTCATAACATTGCCCTCAAAAACCATCAATTGTGGGCAGGTGCAGTATAAGCATCCGGTGAAGGCTGAGTTTAAAATGCAAAACACGGGCAAACAGCCCCTATTGATCAACAACATCCGCACGTCGTGCGGTTGCACAACAGTCACCTACCCCACCGATGCCATAGCTCCTGGAGACTCGTTTACCGTGAGTGCTGTTTACGATGCAAAGCAGATGGGACACTTCCAAAAAGAAATAGGCATTTACAGCAATGCTGACACCCGACCTCTAATGTTGACAATCAAAGGAGTTGTGGTGGAAGAGGTAAGCAATTTCGAAGGCGAATTCCCGTATAGCATAGGCGATGTTCTCGCAGACAAAGCCGACTTGTTTTTTGACAATGTAAATAGAGGGGAACAACCCATTGAGAAGATTCACATATTGAACAATGGCAATGTGGCCATCACTCCCCAGCTTATGCATTTACCTCCTTATCTCAAGGGAGAAGTCAAACCTACAAGGATTGCCCCAGGACGTTCTGCGACAATAACGCTGCAAGTGGACTCTCACAAACTTAACGATCTCGGTCTGACCCATACGAGCATCTATCTCGGATCGTTTCAAGGTGACAAGGTGTCCACCGACAAAGAAATTGATGTCAACATAGTGTTGCTTCCCAACTTTGAGAAACTGACTGAAACTCAAATTGCAAATGCTCCCAAGCTTCAACTGTCGAAGGGAAGTCTAAACTTCAGCAAGAATTCTCAAAAGTCCAAAGAAAAAGACGAAATAGTGATAACCAACATAGGAAAGTCGAAACTCTCTATTCGCTCGCTTCAAATCATTGGTTCGGGACTTGACATTTCCTTGAACAAGCAGAATATTGCTCCGGGTGAGACAGCTAAGCTGAAGGTTTCTGCTATAAATAGTATGATTGAGAAGGCTCGCACAGCACCAAAAGTGCTGATGATAACAAATGACCCTTCTCAGCCAAAGGTAATTGTAAATACAGCGTTTGAATGAACTTGAATGTTGAGATAGACAATGGCAGTGGCTTCTGTTTTGGGGTCACTACCGCCATTAGCAAGGCGGAAGAAGAGCTAGCCAAGGGATGTAAGCTCTATTGTTTAGGTGATATTGTTCATAATGGCATGGAGGTAGACCGGCTTCACGAGCAGGGGCTTGAGACTATTGACCATGAGCAGCTCAAGTCTCTCCGCAATGCCAAAGTGCTCTTGCGGGCCCATGGTGAACCGCCAGAGACCTATGATTTGGCACGGCAAAACAACATTGAAATTATAGATGCCACATGCCCTGTTGTCTTGGCCCTTCAAAGGCGCATAAAGCGCAAATGGAGCGTCAATAGGGAAGCTCAAACTGTGATTTTTGGAAAGAAAGGCCATGCAGAGGTACTTGGGCTTGTGGGGCAAACTCATGGTGAAGCTATTGTCGTGGAGAGTCTGGAGGAGGTTAAGCAGAAAATAGATCTCTCCAAAGACATCAACCTTTATTCGCAGACAACAAAAAACCTTGACGAGTATCGTCATATAGTAGAGTATATCCAAAGCAATATAGCCGCAGAGGCGGCATTCAAGAGCTCTGACACTATTTGCCGTCAGGTAGCCAATCGAATGCCGCATATTGCCGACTTTGCTGCCCATCACGACATTATACTCTTTGTAAGCGGTCGTAAAAGCAGCAATGGTCACGCGCTCTTCACACGATGCAAGGAGGTGAACATCAACAGTCATCTCGTCGAACGCAAAGACGAGATTGACTTCTCATGGTTCGAAGGTGCGAAGACAGTTGGCATATGTGGTGCTACAAGCACCCCGAAATGGCTTATGGAAGAGTGTAAGGATGCAATTCTTAGCTACTGATTAATATCAATTAGCTTGACTTTAATCAAAAATGGTAACTTTTTCAGCATTTATCCTTATAAATTGTTTTGTAGAATTGCCAATATGGCTATCTTTGCAGTGTCAAAAAGAAATAAGAAGCAACACAAAAGCTTCTTTAAGACAACAGAATGAGACTAGTGAGTCTTCTTAAGTTTAACAATTTAAAGAAAGGGTAACATTATGAAAAAGATTGTATTCACACTGGCTGCACTGTTGAGCATGACAATGGCCTTCGCAGAGGGCGAGACAAACACCAAGGCCAACGTTGCAGTAGCTGGAGTGGCTAAGAAGTATGACATGAACATCAACCAGTCATCGCTCGCTCGTGCCTTGAATCTTGATTATAACGAGATCGAGGCGGTAAACATAATCTCAGAGTCATTTGCCAGTGACATGAAGAAAGCTGGCGAGGCTCAGGGTGAAGATCGCGACAAGCTTTACAAGAAAGCTATCAAGCGTAACTTGTCGTACATGCACGCTGTACTCAGCTACGACCAGTACTCAATGTATTTGAAACTTCTTAACACAACTCTCAACAACAGGGGGCTGAACAAGTAAGATAAAGTAAAAAAGGGAATTGGAAGTTTTTAACTTTCAATTCCCTTTTTCTTTATTATGCTATCTCTAATATTTTGGAGAATCTGTCGACCAAATAATCTGGTTTTGATTCTTTCAATTCGTCAAGTCCGCCATTACCATAAGTCACTGCACATGTTCTTGTTCCTGCGTTGCGGCCCATGAGAATGTCGACCGGGGCATCGCCCACTACAAGGGCTTGGTGTGGATTGAAACCAAGTTTGGAAAGAATCAAGTTGACCGGCTCGGCATTGGGCTTGGCTTTTGTGACATCATCGCCACCCACAATCACAGAGAAAAGGTTGGCAATGCCAAAGTCTTCAACAAGAATGTCAAGCGATTCGTGTTGTCTGCTGCTTGCCACCGCCATAGTCTTCCCTTCTGCATGCAGTCGGTTAAGCGTGTCGATAACCCCTTCGAAGGGTTTTACGGAGCCAGGCTTATTGTTAACACGGAATATATCACGATATACTGTTGCGCACTCTTCGCTCTTCTTTTTGTCCAAGCACGCTGACACAGCGAAGCAATCGGTCAATGGTAGCCCTATGGTCTTGATACACGCTTCAACGCTTGGCTTTTCTATTCCCATGTGTTCAAACGTATCCATCATTGTTTTGACAATCAATCCACGGCTGTCACCTAATGTACCGTCGAAATCGAATATATACAACTCTGTCATTTGTGAAAGTTTTTTATAGCCGGGACCTATATCAGACTGTAGATTTCACTTGGCGATTTCCGTCTAAGCACATCAAGTGCAAAATCAGAGCCAGATTCGTTGCCAGCCACTATTCCGTGTTCTCTCAATATTTGCTTGACCTGCTTCTCTGCAAGGTCAGGATGGTTGTTTTCATCGCTCAAATGACATAGCCAAACATGTTTAAGTGCTGGTGTTGCATAATCGATTATAGCCTTGGCACATTCAGCATTGCTTTGATGGCCGTAAGGCCCGGCGATCCTGTCTTTGAGATGCTGGGGATAAGGTCCAGCTTCAAGCATCTGCTGTTCATAGTCGGCTTCAATGACAAGATAGTTGGCGGATGCTATATAAGGCTTCATGCCGTCAGTTATATGCCCAATGTCGGTCATCAATACAAAAGTGACGTCACCATATACAACCTTGTATCCCACGCAGTCAGTGCTGTCGTGAGGTACTCCAAAAGGCGTAATCGTGAAGCTGCCCACTTTAAAGGGCTTGTCTTTCATTATAATGCGCTTTAGGTCGGGAGATATTTTCTTTCTTACGCTCCAGTTCTTTCCTATGCCCTCATGCACTCCATGGGTAGAATAAACCGGCAAGTTATAGTCATGGCTCAAGCACCCCACTGACCTCACATGGTCGGCATGGTCATGGGTCACTATTATGCCCATTGCACTGAAAAGTGACAGGCCATAGTTTTTGAGGTGCTTTTTTAGTGTGCGCACACCCACACCGGCATCGATGACCAAAGCCTCGGTGTTGGTATAAAGCATGCTGCAATTGCCACTACTGCCACTACCAAAAGATACGAAATGTAGCATTGTTTTTTGTAATTTAGTTACAAAGTTAGCTAAAACATTTCATTTCACGTGTTTTGCGTAGTACAAAAATCTTTAAGTTTTTGCTCAAGATACTTACCTGTCACGCTGTTCTTGTTTGCTACTATCTGTTCCGGAGTGCCTTCCGCGACAATAGTTCCGCCAGCGTTTCCACCGTCCGGACCCATGTCGATGACCCAGTCGGCATTTTTCACTACATCCAGGTTATGTTCAATCACTATAACGGTATGCCCACGATCAATTAGTTCGTTGAAGGCTTTGAGCAGTTTCGAAATATCGTTGAAGTGCAAGCCGGTTGTCGGCTCGTCAAACATGAAGAGCGTCGGGTCCTGCTTTTCTTGTCCAATGAAATAGGCAAGTTTGACCCTCTGGTTTTCACCTCCGGAGAGCGTTGACGAGTTTTGTCCGAGCTGTATGTAACCCAAGCCTACTTGTTGTAGAGGCAACAGACGGCTGACAACGTTTTTCTCATTATATTGTGAGAAGAAATCAATGGCCTCGTCAACAGTCATTTTCAACACGTCGTCAATGTTCTTGTCATGAAACTTGACATCAAGAATCTCTTTTTTGAACCTTTTGCCGTGACAAGCCTCACAAGTCAGCGTCAGGTCGGCCATGAACTGCATCTCCACGGTTATCTCTCCTGCACCTTTACATTCCTCGCATCTGCCGCCCTCGGCGTTGAAAGAGAAGTATTGTGGTGTGAAGCCCATTTGCTTTGCCAGCGGTTGTTCGGAAAACACCTGTCTTATTGAATCATAAGCCTTCAAATATGTTGCAGGATTCGAGCGTGTGCTCTTCCCTATTGGGTTTTGGTTGACGAACTCAACGTGTTTCACTGCAGTCCAGTCGCCTTCCATTGATGAGTATTCACCAGGTTGGTCTGCAACCTCATTCATCCTGCGCTTTAATGCCGGATAAAAGATTCCTTTTACTAAGCTCGATTTGCCGGAACCTGATACTCCGGTGACTGCGGTCAGTACATTGAGAGGAAAACGGGCGTTGACACCCTTGAGGTTGTTCATGCGACAGCTTTTCAGAAGAATACTTCGGTTCCACTGTCGACGTGATGACGGTATGTCTATTTTCTCTTCACCTGCGAGATATTTTGCTGTATAGCTCTTGGGGAATTGTTTAATGGCTTCTTTCCAAAAGCCATTCATCTCAGAGTCTTTCGCTGACGGGCACATTTCGCAAACCACCTCACCGCCATTTCTTCCAGCGTCTGGCCCTATATCTATGAGCCAATCGGCAGCAAGCATCACGCCCTCGTCGTGTTCTACCACTATCACGGTATTGCCTTCTTGCTGAAGTTTGCGCAACACGTCTATCAGCCTGTCGGTGTCGCGGGTGTGAAGGCCGATGCTCGGTTCATCGAGTATATATAGCGAGCCTACAAGTGGCGAACCAAGTGATGTGGTCAACCTTGCACGCTGACTTTCGCCACCCGACAGGGTGCTGGCTGGGCGACCCAACGTCAAGTAGCCCAATCCTACCTCTACCAGAAAGCCAAGGCGTGAACGTATTTCTGTGAGCAGACGTTTTGAAATTATCTGCTCATGTTCGCTAAGCGTGAGGTTGTCGACCCATGTCTTCAACTTTTCAATGGGCATTTCCACCAGATCGTTGATAGCAAGACCATTTATCTTTACCCATGTTGCCTCTTTTCTGAGTCTCGTGCCATGACACTCGGGACACACGGTTTTGCCACGGTAGCGGCTCATCATGACCCTATATTGAATCTTGTATTGGTTTTCTTTCACCATACGGAAGAAGGCGTCAAGGCAAACGGCATCGGCCTTCAGTTCACCTTTGTCATCGATGTCGGAAGGAAAACCGTGCCACAGCATGTTCTTCTGTTTTGGCGTAAGCTCATAGTAAGGCGTGAATATAGGGAAGTTTTCGTCTTTGGCCCTACGGCAAAACGCAAGTTGCCATTCCTTCATCTTTTCGCCGTGCCAGCATTGCACGCAACCGTCATAAACCGACAGCGATGAATTGGGAATCACCAGGCGCTCGTCGATGCCTATAACACTACCGAATCCTTCGCAGACGGGGCAAGCACCAGACGGCGAGTTAAACGAGAACATGTTGTCGTTGGGTTCCTCGAATGTGATGCCGTCGGCCTCAAACCTTGAAGAGAAATCGTAGCTGATATTTGATGGCAGCATGACTACCCTGCAGGCTCCACGGCCTTCATACATGGCCGTTTCAACAGAATCGGTGATTCGCGACACCACGTCTTTGTCATGTGACACTCCAATGCGGTCTACCACAAGGAAAATGTTTCCCTCCTCTATCTTTTGCGTATCTTCCAATAAGTCTTCTATACGCTCTGTCGAGCCGCTTATGATAACACGCGTAAAGCCTTCCTTCAGAAACGTGTCCAATTGCTGTACGACAGTGCGCCCTTCTGTAGGAATGACTGGTGCCACAATCATCACCTTTGTACCGTCGGACATGGACAGTACTTTATCGACAACCTCCTGTGGTGTGTCTTTACTCACCTCCTGTCCGCTTATAGGAGAAAAGGTGCGGCCGATACGGGCATACAATAGCCTGAGATATTCGTATATCTCTGTAGATGTGCCCAAGGTTGACCTTGGGTTGCGTGCCGCAACTTTCTGTTCGATGGCTATAGCCGGTGGAAGACCTTTAATATAATCGCATTCCGGCTTTTTCAGTCTGCCAAGAAACTGGCGGGCGTAAGATGAAAGGCTCTCGACATATCGGCGTTGTCCTTCTGAATAAAGCGTATCAAAAGCAAGGCTCGACTTGCCAGAGCCAGACACACCTGTCATTACCACGAAATGATCACGTGGAATCTTGAGGCTGATGTTCTTCAAGTTGTTTACTCGAGCACCTTTTATCTCTATATATTCATCTCTGTCCATTATTCCAATTTTATTGCAAAGGTAAAAAATCTAATTGAGAAAAGCAGTCGAGGATATATTAAATTGAGTAGAGAATGGCTATAGAAACTTGTTGGCCTTCCCCACCCTTCCGTTCTTATAAATTATTTCCCCTTCGTTCCTACTTTCATTTTTCAATCCTCAATTCTCAATTGTATTTCCCCTCTTAGTTTTTTACGCTTAAAAGGCGGTGTCTTTAAAGCGAAAAGCCACTGCCATTAAAGCGTAAAGGCAGTGACATTAGCCCCTTCTCGTGCACAGGTTCGTGAAAGGAGAGAATATGAAATGTCA
>CAZXGQ010000070.1:0-18824 GCA_964640415.1 uncultured Prevotella sp. | reverse complement strand
CGTATGCGGAACCGCACGTACGGTGGTGTGAGAGGTCGGAAAACGAAAGTAGGAGAAAAACTACTTCGTTTTCCTCCTACTCGATTAACAATTGTTCTTGTTAAGATTGAACTCTGCTTTTTAAGATGCAAAGTTTGGGGATAGTATATGCAATTCGGTGTAATTCGGATCGCTACAGACAACAGATTGTTTGCCAATCCATGCAGACAAAATTATTTTTCACCCAGCAACAGGAACTTGAGTATGCTATTTCGGCGGAGAACGATCACCAATGTAAAGCAGGCAGCGAGTTCAATTATGGCAATGATGGGCGACGTCAGGTATGACCATGGCAACGGAATGTATACGTTCATCATGCGGATGCAGATTTCCAACAGGAACGACTGTAGTATATATATGCCCAAAGTAGCACCTCCGATTCGGCAGAATAGGTCAGTCCACCATGCGCCCTTTTTCTGTTTCCCCAGCCACCGACAAAATGGCTCTGCCAAAAGGTAGAACATCAAAGTTCCAGCCATGCCTATAGCCAGTCTGTAGATCGTAATGCCAAGGTTGTACCAGTCTACCTCCATCGTGTTCCAGTTGATGATTTGTGTGGGTTCCATATAAACCGTCAGCCTTCCCGACCAGAAGGGTAACATCAAGAGGAAAAACGTAGCCGACATTCCGATGGCAAGTCGACGATGGGCTGTCAGCCAATCGTTCAGACCGCAGGCTTTAGGGTTGCATACCATTCCGAGGCAAAACATCGGCAACATAAAGTTGATGTTCAGAATATCGGTTTCAGGAATGAGATTGATGGCCACACTGGCTATAATCGAAGCCCAAAGTTCACTTTTCGACAGTCGGCATATAGGGAATATGATGATGTAGCATAGAAGCAGGCATTTTAGAAACCATACGGCATTTATAAAGCCCATCCATGACAGTTCGCAGAGGTCGGCAATGGCATGGTTGTCAGTCAGCAACATAATGGCTGTCATCAAGGCGAAGGCGGTAATCGACGGAACTCCTAATTGCCGCATTTTCTTTACCAACATCTGCCCAAATGTACCTCTAAGTGACGAGTGGAAAAAGTAGCCGCAGAGAAACATAAAGAGCGGCATGTGAAACGTGTAGATGGTAGCCCAAAGTGGGTGGTCCCAAAAAATGTCTGCCGATGTCTGCTCTGTAGCGTGACCCAGCAGAACGCACACGATTGCAAAACACTTCAGCACATCCATACTCACGATACGCTTGTTTCTTGTAGATGTCATTTCCATATAGTATATCTATTATACAACAAAGGTACTTAAAAAATGATAGAATACCGGCAAACAAATAAAAAAGAGTCGGCGTTTTTATCATTTTGGTATGCCTTGCCTCTCTTTTTGTATTAGATGAGTATTCCAAATACGCTTATTTAAAGAAGGTATAGTTAAAACTTGAGAGAGGTCAGTGTTCTCGGTCTATTAAAATCTCTAACCGATGAGAAAAAAGTCGAGTTCTCATGCAAGGTTTAGGCAAACTTTGCATTTAAAAAGTAAAAACAATTTTTTCCTATGGTTAAAAAACTTCTAACAATTGCCTTTACATTTGCGTGCGCTGTTTTATTTGGCAGTTGCGACTCATCGGATGATGTGGTCGTTGATCAGTTCACGTTGGACGAGAATCTTTTCTCCAAGACCTACACCGTTGATGGTGATGGTTGCTGTGTGCTCAATGGCCTTAAGCCCATTGCCGGCACTGAAGTTCAAAGCAAGGTTGCCAATTATGGCTGGAAATCAATCGCCGAATACGATTTGCAAGATAATGGCAAGTTGAGTAAAGAGAATTACTTCGATGATGTGGTCGGTGGTGGTCCCACTCACTATTGGTTCGAGTCATCACAGCAGATGGTAAAATATACTTATATTGATGCCATGCCTGCAAATTCTTTCTGGCGTATGACATGGTCGTATGACGAAGCAAAAGGTTTTATCCTTTTTGGCGACAGCAATTCGAAATTGGCCGACAGATACGAGCAGATTCTCGAAATTCAGGAATCAGGTGGCAACACATTGATGTATACTATGTCGAAATCAGGCATCCGCGCTGATGGAACAGTCATTTATGCGATGATTGTCTATAAGCGCATGACTGATGAGGAATTGAAAAAAACGCAGCAAAACTACACCTATGACTTAAATAACAAATAGGCATCCTCTATTGGACATTTTAAAGGCTTAGACATCAGCATTCCTGATGTCTAAGCCTTTATTTATTGCAGATAGTGATACAGACCTTCAGCTTTCATCTTGCGGTCTATGAGCGTAAAATACTTTCATTTCCAAGTTTTATTCCCTCGATAAAGTTTATTATTCGGACTTCAAAATGCAGCAAGTTGGGTTCAGTAAACTATTTTGTCAGAGTTTCGGGGGCTAAATGAAACATATCGTATGTTGTAAAAGTGTAAAGATTTATAGCAATATTTTAACACTTGGAAGGCACACCATTTAGGATGACCTCGGAGGCTACGAAGTGTTAAAAAGGGTGCCTTCAAGACGATTTCTGACCCGAAAAGCATGAAATCGCGTCGCGATAGTAGCACTATCGCGACGCGATTCTAACGTAAAGGCGTCGCGATTCTAACGTAAAGGCGTCGCGATTCTAACGTAAAGCCGAATCGAAAGCGGAAATTTCAGCCATGTTTTAGAGTGCAAAAATATAACAGTCTGTGTATAAGAACGTTGCTAAAACGCCCAAAAATCGCACAAATGCTCACAAGAGGAAAAGTATTTCAAAAAAATCGATTCTCAGGGAGCCTTTTGTTGTGATTTTTCCGAAAGAACACCTCCATTCAGAACATGTTAATTAAGTCTAGACGTGTTATCAAACACTTGTACGTGATGAAGAAGACAGGAATGAAACTGCATTGTTTGCCCCCGTCTATTGTGCTAGTCATGTTCATCCTGCCTAAGTGCATGGTTCTTCCATTTCATCTTCTCCATGGATGGGAGAGGGCAGGGAAGGGTCTCTCCATCTTCGTTGCCACAGGTTTACTCATTTGTTTCCGCTTGTGTGCCATCCATTTATAACTCTAAATTTAAACGCTTCGCCTTTTCGTAATTTTGTAACTGTTTGATTATAAACACAAAAAAGGAAGCCTTTTCAGACTTCCTTTTAAACATAAAAGCGGAAAGACGGGGATTCGAACCCCGGATACCCTTTGGAGGTATACACGCTTTCCAGGCGTGCCTCTTCAACCACTCGAGCATCTTTCCTTCGATAAGCTGTCTGCAATAGGGCTTTTTCTCCTCTTGCAAATGCAAAGTTAATGATAATTTAGTTAACTATTACAATGCAATGAATGTATTTAATATATTTTAAATTATTGGTGTCTGGCAAAAAACCGACTTTTACTTTATGGAGTCATCTCATGTGAATTGTTGTTTGCAATGTCTTTTCCAGACACCAATAAATTATATCAGAGGTTTTTCAGTTGCCTGATCACTTCCTCGGGATCTGGGCTCTTGAACACGTAGTTTCCGCTGACGAGGGCATTGGCACCGGCGCTGACCAATCGTGGAGCCGTTTCGTTGTTTACACCTCCGTCAACTTCGATGATAGCCTTCGACTGGCTTTGCTCGATTAGTTTTACGAGTCGGTGAAGCTTGTTGATGGTGTTCTCTATGAACTTTTGTCCGCTGAATCCGGGGTTTACGCTCATGAGCAGAACCATGTCTACATCTTCGATGATATCTTCAAGCATATTTACCGGAGTGGCAGGGTTCAATGCCACGCCAGCTTTCATGCCAGCTTCGTGAATCTGGTTGACCACGCGGTCAAGATGCAACACGGCTTCCTGGTGCACTGTCATTATCGATACGCCCGATTTTGCCGCCGTGTCTATGTACCTCTCTGGTTTCACAATCATGAAGTGGGCGTCGAGTGGCTTCTCGCATATGCCTTTCAGAGCTTGTAAGACAGGAAAACCGAATGATATGTTGGGCACGAATTCTCCGTCCATTACGTCGCAGTGAAGCCAGTCGGCGTCGCTGCGGTTAATCATTTCTATGTCTGACTTTAAGTTGCAGAAATCAGCCGACAGTAGGGAGGGGGAGATTATAGTCTGTTGTTTTTCCATGTCTTTAAGATAGTGCTATATTGCACGTGTATAAACTGTTTTTCCCCTGTTTTTGAATGGCATTGTATTGGCGTGCGAACTCACGTATGACATACAAAGACAATTCTGAGGGCTGTTTGTCTTGGAGTAAACGTTTTATCATGGGCAGCAATTTTATGAATCTGTATAAATTGATAACGCTGTTCCTTATGGATTATTACACATTTCTCAATAAAAAATTACCGCCATATCAAAAAAAATCCCCGGCATCTGGATAATGCCGGGGAACGTTATATGCTTTCTCTTAAAAAGGATCTGCTATGGGGCTGCCTTTTCGCAGTTATGCTTGGGTCTATTCTGTAGCAGGAGCTTCTTCCTTTGCTTCGGCTTTTTTGGCCTTGGTTGTCCTTGTTGTCTTCTTGGCAGCCGTAGCCGGGCTCTTTGCCGTTTCCTTTGTCTCGTATTTCTTGCGGAGCTTTGTCACGGTAGCCTCGGCTTTCTCAAGCCTTGCCTGCAGCCTTTCTATTTCCTTGTTCTTCATCTCAATTTCGTCGCCCTCGTTCTTGATGGTGGTGAGAAGAGAATTGAGCTGGTCGTTGTCGAGTTCCGAAGGATAAAGAGCGTTGACCCTGTTGATGAAATCGCCAAGGATGTTCATGTAGTTGGTGAAGGCGTCGAACGGACTGCTGTAAATGCCTCTGTCTATTCCCACTTGCGATGGCTTCGTCGACATGAACCTGAAGTTGTTGCTTGCCTGCAGATAGTTGTAGTCCTGGTTTATCAATGGATCGTTTGCTATTCTCACACGGTCGGCAATGCTGTAGAGCTTGTTGAAGGCCTCCCTTTGCATCTCGTTGCCGAGCCAGCTGCTCACGTCGCGCTCTTCGTCGACCCATGAGAGGGTGTCGGGAACATTAAGGTCGCCCACACTGTTGAAGTTGTCGCACACTTCTGATGGTGTGGCGAAATTGATGTCTTGCTGCTTGGCGAATCTTGGCAACGCGTGCAGGAACTCGAGAATGTTTGACGACAGCGGCTGGGCGATGCCCAATGCTGACAGTTCCATGAAGATGTTTACCACTTTCTCTTGTTCTGGAAGGTCTGCAATCTTTTGGATGTATTGGTCTGCAAAGAGAGGGTATCCTTCCCAATCCGTGTTGTTGAAGCGCAGGCTGAGGTCGTCGCTGAGGGTGATGTCGCGAAGCAACAGTTTAAGCTTCGGTGCTAGGGCGCAGTTGTAGACATAGTGGGGCGACTTCCATCCGAGCACTTGCTTGGCACCCTCTGTCAACATGCCCTTGAATCCCATCTCGCTGGCCTGGAGGCCGATGTCGTCGCTGTAGATGAGTGAAGAGTTGCGGAGCACAGTTGGGCGCTTGCCGAAATATTCCACCATTTTGTCGCATTGGTTCTTCACGTTCAGTGCGAACATTGTGCTGTCTTTCAGTGCTGACAGACCGTGGGCATAAGGCTCAGCGAGGAATTCCACGCATCCGGTCTTGTTAAGCTCCACGAGCTTGTCGAGCACCTCCGGGGCGTATTGCTCCAGCTGTTCCATGCCAACACCTGACAGTGAGAAGGCCACGCGGAAATACTTTCCGTTCTCCTTTATCATCTCGCCGATAGTGTTGAGTGCCGGGATGTATGAGCGCTCTGCGATGTCTCTTATGGTGCGCTCGTTCTCGTAGTCGTCGTAATAGTAGTGGTCGGTGCCAATGTCAAAGAAACGGTACCGTTTCAAGTGTACAATCTGGTGTATCTCGAAGTATAAACAAATTGTTTTCATGGTCGTTTATGGTTTTTCTTTTTGTTTTTTCTGTCAGTTATTGCTCTCGGCTTAAATCCAATGCAGGGTTCTCATGTAGAGTTCCCTTATCCATTCTCCCACTTTCTCCCAAGTGATTTGGTCCACTTCCTCCTTGCCTTTCTGAGAGAGATAGTTGAACAGTCCGTCGTTGTGGCAGATACTGTAGATGGCGTCAGCCATGGCATTGATGTCCCAATAGTCAGTCTTGATGCAGTTGGTGAGAATTTCTCCGCATCCGCTGGTCTTTGAGATGATGGTCGGTGTGCCACACTGCATGGCCTCAAGAGGCGAAATGCCGAACGGCTCACTCACGGAAGGCATGACATACACATCTGAATTTTTGAGGCACTCGTAAACTTGTTTGCCTCTCATGAAGCCAGGGAAGTGGAACTTGTCGGCAATGCCACGCTGTGCTGCGAGTGAAATCATGGCGTCCATCATGTCGCCCGATCCTGCCATGCAGAAACGTATGTTGTTGGTGCGGTGCAGCACCAGGTTGGCAGCCTCGACGAAGTATTCTGGTCCCTTCTGCATCGTTATGCGCCCGAGGAATGTAACTACCTTTTCCTTGCCCCTGTGGTCGGAACGGGGTATGGCCTGGTTCTCGGCGCTCAATGGGTATACCGCATTGTGCACGGTGAACACCTTCCTTGGGTCTTGGTGATAGTGGTTTATTACGGTTTGCCTTGTCAGCTCCGACACGCACATTATGCAGTCGGCATGATCCATGCCGTCTTTCTCGATGCCGTAGACAGTCGGGTTAACCTTTCCGCGTGAGCGGTCCCAGTCGGTTGCGTGTACGTGGATACACAGCGGCTTTCCGCTGATCTGCTTGGCGAAGATGCCGGCAGGGTAGGTGAGCCAGTCGTGAGCGTGTATGATGTCGTACTCTTGTGCGCGCGCCACCTGTCCGGCTATGATGCTGTAGTTGTTTATCTCTTCGTTGAGGTTGCTTGGGTAGCCTCCGGCAAACTCCATGCACCCCAAGTCGTTGACGTGCATATAGCTGAAGTCGGCATAGATATGGTCACGGAAATGATAATACTCCTCCGGGGTCATGAGGTTGCCGATGCGCTGGTTCACATAGTCGCGGTCAACGTCTTTATAGACTATTGGCACGCAGTTCATTGCGATGATATGTGCATAAGTGTGGTCTTCATCGCCGAAAGGTCGTGGCAGGCAAAGCGTTGTCTCTATATCGCCCTGGGCGTGCAAACCCTCTGAGATACCGAAGTTGGCGGTGGCAAGTCCACCGAACACATGAGGAGGATACTCCCATCCAAACATTAAAACTTTCATATATCGACCCTCCTATTAGTTTTCATTGATATTCTCCAAAAGTTCCGTCGCGCGCAATATGCCGGCTACGTTGGCCGCAAACGATATTGCCCCTCTGCCCTTGAATGGCGGGTTGCCGTCGAAGAGTTCGGGCAGTGCGCCCACGCAGTGGTTGAACATCTCGTCTTCGAATCCCACCATCTGTCGGCGTATGAAGCTCAGGCGCGAGCGCTTGAAGAGCTTCAGGCAAGCACTGAGGTAGAATCCCTCGAGCCATGGCCATGCCGTTCCCTGATGGTAGGCGTAGTCGCGCTGAGTCTGTGGGCCGACATACATAGGGTTGTATCCTGTGCTCTTTGGCGAGAGCGAGCGCAAGCCCTTTGGCGTGAGCAGTTCGCGTGTGCAATAGTCGAAGACGGACTTTTGCTGTTGCAGAGTGAGAGGCGAGTGGTCGAGAGCTACGGCGAAAATCATGTTCGGGCGTACGCTCCAGTTGGGTGTGTCGCCGTCCACGAAGTCGTAAAGATAGCCGTATTGGTTCACAAACTTATCAACGAACGAAGCCTTGCAACGCTCGGCGAGTTCGTGCAACTTGTCGGCAGCGGCATGGTCGCTCAATTCCTTGGCAATGTTTTCTGCGAACACGAGTGCGTTGTACCACAAGGCGTTGAACTCAACGATGTATCCTGTGCGTGGCACCACTGGCATGCCGTTGACCGTGGAGTTCATCCACGTCATGGCCTTCTTCTTGCCGTCAGTCCTAAGCAACCCGTTGGTGTCGAGCACCAGGTAAGGGTGCTTGTTGCTTATTATGAAACTTATTATGTCTTGGACGAGTTTCCCGTACTTTTGGGTGCAGAGCGTGAGCCCCAGTTTGTTGGCATATTGCTGCACAGCTCTGATGGCCCACAGTGGTACGTCGGGCTGCTCCACCTCGGTTATGAGGCCGGTCTGCTCTTCGCCTTCCATGAATTGGTACAGCTGCTTCGTTGCGGTCTCCATTGCATCCTCGAAATAGTCGACCTCGTCGATAGACAGAGTCAGTCCGGGGAGGGAAATGAATGTGTCTCTTGCACGGCACTTGAACCACGGATATCCGGCGAGGATATATCGCTTTCCGTCTTTGTCGTGTACGTGGAACTGGTGTGCTGCGTTGATGAGGCAGTGGATGAAGTTGTCGCGCGGTGTGCGCTCGTCGGCTTCCTCGTCAAACAGTGCCTTCAGGCTTCTGGTCTTTGTTTCTGATGTAGATGCTGCGAAGACAATGCTCTCGCCTTTCTTTATAGGTATAGAGAAATAGCCGGGCACATACAAGTCTTCGGTAGACGAATAGCCGCGTTCCTGCTCTTTCGGGTATTCAAGGTCGCGATACCAGTTGGGGTCGAACACGAAGGTGGGTTTCTTGGAGAATTGCATGTACAGGTAAGGATAGCCGTCATACATCTTCGTGCGTATGCCGTTGGTTACCTCTTCGTATTCGCGGCTCGCCCTTGAGTTCTCGTGGGTGAACTGCCTCACGCTGCGGAAGGCGAGGAACGGTTTAAACTGCAATGTGGTTTCAGAGTGTGCGTCAACGAGGGTGTAACGTATGAGCACACGGTCCTCGTAGTGCTGGAACAGCACTTCTTTCTTCAAGACTACACCGCCGACCCTGTAGACCGTTGTCGGGATTTTGTCGCAGTCGAATCCAAAAATGTATTTCTGACCGTTCGGGCTGAACGTGCCGCTATGGTATTTGTGTATACCAAGGTTGAACGCCGCGCCATGTTGTATGACCGAGCAGTCGAGTGACGACAGAAGCACATGATTGTCTTGGTCCAGCTCAGGGATAGGCACGACCAATAAGCCGTGATACTTTCTCGTGTTGCAGTCTACGACTGTTGAGCAGGAGTAAGCGCCTGACCGGTTAGTTCTCAGAATCTCTTTTTGCAGGGATTCTTGAAGGTTTATCATCTGTGCCCTTTCAAATTTGAGATAACTCATAGTAACAAAGGCAATTTAAGGTTTATATTTCAGATTTTGGAAAAGCGGTTTTCTTGCCGCTTCTGTTATTGCTTTCAAATTTAGTGTTTTTTCCTTTAATGTTCAAACGATTTGGTAGGCAAATCAAACGGTTTAGCGTTTCTTAACACTGTGTGCGGTTCAAGGCGCTATCAGACGCATGGTCTGCTCTACTTTTTCGTCCATTGGCAGCGAAGCATCTATCCAGTGTATGGTGGCGCCACGGCGTTCCATGCCCCTGAACCATGTCATTTGTCGCTTTGCGAACTGATGGATGGCTATTTCCAGTTGGCGGACCATCTCTTCGTAGCTTAGTTTGCCGATAATGTACTCCGTCACATATTTATATTCCAGTCCATAGTAAATCAAGTCGTCGGCTTTCACGTCTTTGTCGAGAATGCCGCGTATCTCTTCCACCATGCCGTTGTCGAGTCGTTTTTTCAGTCTGTCGCTGATTTTCTCGCGTCGTGCATCGCGGTTGATGTCCACGCCCACTATCACGCTTTCGATGGTGGGGAACTCCCTGTTCTCTGTTGGGTGCTCCAGATTGTATGTCTCTATCTCGATGGCCCGTATGGCCCGTTGGCAAGAGTCCACGTCGGTGGTGTTGTGCATATTGCTCCCGGTCTTTCGCTTCAGTTCCGTGAGCATGGCGGTGAGCTCCTCCAGACTTTTCCCTTCGAGAGCTTTTCTCAAGTCCGGGTTTTGCGGAACGGGCGAGAGGTGGTAGCCCTTGAGCACGCTCTCTATGTAGAGTCCGGTGCCTCCGCAGAGTATGGGTTGCACTCCGCGCTCCTGTATGTCGAGATAAGCCTTCAGGAAGTCTTCCTGATATTGGAAGAGATTGTATTTGGTACCCGCCTCGCAGATGTCGATGAGATGGTATGGAATCTTGTGGCCGTTCACCACATAGTCGTCCAAGTCTTTTCCCGTGCCAATGTCCATGCCGCGGTAGACCTGTCGCGAGTCGGCTGAGATAATCTCTCCGCCAATCTTGTATGCCACATGCGTCGCGAGGTCCGTCTTGCCCGATGCTGTAGGGCCGAGTATGGTCAAAAGTGTTTTCATGTTCAATGGTTTCTTTAAGATAAGAATGTGTCTCGCCGAGCTTTCGTGCTAATTCAGCAAGCCAATGCAAATTTACTCAAACTTTTTCTTAAAAGTGCTCACTTGTAGATTTAATGTGTCATTACGGGAAATAAAATATTTGAGTTTCCCGACCTTAGCCAATAATGTTGCAACCTGCCTGATACAGAATATATATAGGTTTAATGTCTAACGGCATATTTGGGGCTTGAAAAACAGTGCGGAAAGATTTTTTTTGAAAAAAGTTGGCGAAATATTTGGTGGAACCGAAAAGAAACTGTAACTTTGCACTCGCTTTCAGATAGGAAGTAAATAATCAACATGGTGGATGTAGTTCAGTTGGTTAGAGCGTCAGATTGTGGTTCTGAATGTCGTGGGTTCGAGTCCCACCCTCCACCCTCCAAAGAAATCCTGCAAGTCGAATAGATTTGCAGGGTTTTGTTTTTTATGTCTGGGCAAGGATGCCCGCTTATATGTGATCCCCGTCCGGGTTTTTCCTTATCGCTTTAGGGAAAGTCCTATGCCGGTTTATGTTTTTTCCCCTTATGTCTTTGCCTATAAACGTCTAACTTTGCACTGTGTTCAAATAAAAGCGACACCATCAAAAGTCGTGAAGGCTTATTGTAAGCCAAAGCCAAACGGCGGATGATGAAAATGAGTATTAACCCATTAAAACATTACGATTATGAAACGTACATTATTGGCAATCGTGGCAACATTAATGATGACAACCGCAGTGAATGCTCAGAGACTGACAGATGTCACGGCAGAGGCTCGTTATATCACCGACAAGATGACGGTGGAACTGGGGCTGACCAGCTTCCAGCGCAACAACATACTCAACATCAACATCGCCTACCTTGATGGTATCAACAGCTATCGCGACCTTGATGCCCGTGGCTGGTCTTGCCGCAACGAGCAGATAAGGGCCATGCTGAATCCCGCCCAGTGGAAGAAGTTCAGGGACTGCTACTATTTCTATCGCCCTATCGGCTGGCGCAACAATGCCTACGTCCACAACATCTACAGCAAGTATCCCCGCACAGACCGCCGCATGCCTGCTGTGAACCTCGACAAGAGAATGGACAAGGGCTCAAGCCCATGTCGCGACTTGGCAAAGCAGGTACAGCGTGGTCAGAAAGACGCTTCTTTCAAGGAATGCGGGCGTGGGCAGGGTAAGGTGTATTCACGCTTGGACAATGGCAAAGACAAGACGGTGGCCAGCTTGGGCAACGGCAAGAGAGAGTTCGACAACAACTCGCCCGAGGCCATCAAGATGAGGCAAGACATGAGACGCGGCAACCGTATGGCAAGATAAATTCAGGAAACGACTTTTGTTTTCATACCCCAGATTGATAAAGGGCCCGGTAGGAATGGTTTCTATCGGGTCCTTGTTTCATATTACGCTTTTGCGTTATACCAAGACAGTGCGATGCTATTCTGCGCTACGCAGACCTTTTATTCCATTTCGTGCAAAATTACTTGGTGTTATTTTGTGTGAAACGTTGTTTTTAGTATCTTTGCACCATATAGCAACATTAAACGAAAGAGAGGAAGACTATGACACTGCAAGACGACAACTACATCCGATTCGACTGGGCCATCAAACGGCTCTTGCGCAACAAGGCAAATCATGTCGTGCTGGAGGGATTCCTGTCCACGCTGATAGGCGGGAAGATTAAGATTCAAAAGTTTCTTGAGAGTGAGGGTAACCAGGAGGACGAGGACGACAAGTACAACCGCGTTGACATCCTGGCCGAGTTTGAAGACGGAGAACTTACCATTATCGAGGTGCAGAACAACCGCGAGCAAGCCTATTTCCATCGCATGCTCTACGGCGTGTCGAAGGCCATTACGGAGTACATCGGCCTGAACAATCCTTACGAGAAAGTGCGCAAGGTTTATTCCGTCAACATCGTTTACTTCGACCTTGGACAAGGCTCCGACTACGTGTATCATGGCCAGACCACATTTAAAGGAATGCACGAGCCCCACGACACGCTGAAGCTGTCAATCCGCCAGAATGAGAGGTTCTTCGGTGTGAAAGAAAAGGACATAATGAAGCGGAAGGAGGCTGGAGCCATCTTCCCCGAGTATTACGTGCTGAGAGTTAACGACTTCGACAAGGTGTCGAAAGAACCCTTGGACGAGTGGATAAAGTTCTTGAAGACTGGCAAAATAGATGCCGATGCCACTGCCGCCGGACTGCCCGAGGCTCGTGAGTGCCTAAGGGTTGACAGCTTGTCTAAGGAAGACAAGCAAGCCTACATCCGCCACATGGAGGCCATACGGCACATGCGCAGTCTCTTCGACACCAGCCGTGACGAGGGATATGAGGAAGGTCGTGCTGAAGGCATGGAAAAGGGCTTGGCTGAAGGTCGTGCTGAAGGCTTGGTAAAGGGCCTGGCAGAAGGTCGTGCAGAAGGTCGTGCAGAAGGTGAATTAAACAAGGCTCTTTTCATCGCGCGCAACCTAAAGGCCATCGGACTTTCCATTCCCCAGATTATGGCATCAACAGGACTCTCGGAAGAGCAGTTGAAAGAATTATGATATAAACTTGTATATGTACATATAGTATAACGCCCCCAGCTTTCAGAGTCTCGAAAGCTGGGGGCGTTGTTGTAAATGGAAAGACTATCCTAATTCTGACATGACGTTTACATCCATGCGCCGAACCTTGCGCTTGGCAGGGGGGCGGTGAAGTAATAGTTCTGGTCGTTGGCGGTATCGATGAAGTTAACTTTCTTCATGCCGAAGAACGGGAGACCGTTGGGGAATATGCGGGCAAAGTCGGTTACGCCGCCTGTGAGAGCCTCACTGCCGTCCTGGAAGTTGAAGTCCCAACTCTTGTCGAATGCCAAAGGTGCACCCTTCTCCACGTCGTCCACCTCGCAGTTCACGTTCATCTTGCTGCTCTGCGTGAAGTTCTTGAAGTGGGGATTATGCTCGCCTGCCACCAAGCTCTTCACGTCGGTGTCGAACCATATGCCAAGGCTTGCGCCCTTTGCCATCTGCTCCACACCAGTCTCCGTTGAGGCAAAGTAGTAGTTGGGAGTCAGACGGCTGTTCTCCATGTCGGCGCCGTCCTGCTTGGGCTGCTTCAAGCCGAAGCGTGAGTCGTAGATGAGGTTGTTTACGAACACGGGCTTGGCAGCCTTCTCCACCCAAACGCTTCCGCCCTTCTTGTTCTTCGAGCGGCGCCATCCGCAGTTCACCACGGTGTTGTTGTAGGCGGTCATCTCTGTGAGTGGCACCGTCTCGCTGTTGCCGGCGTTGGAGAGCTTGAAAGCGTTGGTGCAGGCATTGTATATGATGTTGTTGGCCACATCGAGCTTGCATCCCGACTTCACGTTGATGGCCTCGCCGCCGTCGGCAGCATTGCCCGAGTCGGCGAAGATGTTGTTTATAATGATGCCGTTGCCGCCGGTGAAATAGGTCTGGTCGTTGTAGTTGTCGTGGAAGAAGCAACCGTCCATCACGAACTTGCCGTTCACGTTGCAGAAGTGGAAGGCTGGCACGCCGCCGTCGATGGTGGTCTTGAAGAGCTTGTTCTGGAACGATACAGAGCTCTCGGTAGGTGTGGCACCGGCGTAGGCTATGTCTACGTGGCGCAGCACCACCTCCTCAGAGTTGTAGCCGCAGATTATGCCGCCCCAGTCTTCTGCCTTCTTGGTGTCGGAGGTGAAGGTGACGGGCTTCTCCTCAGTGCCCATGCAGTAGAGGTTGCCGAGCACCACAATTTCTATTGGCACCTGTACGGCCGACTTGCAGGTTACGGTCACCCCCGGCTCGATGTAGAGCGAGGAGCCCACGGGTATCTCCACGCTCTCGGTGAGGGTGGTGTCCTTGGTCCATACCACTGAGCCGATGGGGTATTCAGCCACTGCGGTCTTCAGTACCTCGGTAGAGCCTTGGTTGGTGTTTTCGCTGCTACTGTTGTTGTAGTCGTAAGGATTGATGTTGTCGTTCTCGCACGATGTGGAGAACACTGCCGTTGCCGCCATTGCGAGCATACAGGCGAAAATATTGAGTTTCTTCATTTCTTGAAAGTCCAATCTTAATTATCAATTATGATTTGTCATTTATAATTTATCATTTATAACTTGTATCTCACTCCCAGCAGGAATGTTCTGCCGTATTTGTAGGTACCCACGATGGTTCTGTCGCTCTTCTGTCCCTCGTATTCCAGGTTGCTTTGGTTCACGGTCTTGAGGTAACGCTCGCGCTTGGCGTCGAGCAGGTTGGTTGCCTTGAAGAATACGGAGAAGCCGTTCTTGAACTGCTTTTCGGCACTGAGGTCGAGGCTGAACATGGCCTTGTCCCACTGGTCTGCATCCTTGAAGGGCGACACGAGTGCGAGCTTGGTGCCGGTGTATGAGGCGGCAAGCTGGGCGTTCCATCCGTTCTCGGTGTCCTTATATAATAATGAAAGGTTGGCGGTGTGCGGAGCCTGGTTCACCAAGGGGCGGGTCTGCGTCACGCCCGTCTTGTATTCGGCGCTGCCCTCCTGGTATTCACGCTTCGAGGTGGTAATCTTCGAGTGGGTGTAGGTGTAGTTGGCCTTCACACCGAAGTGGCGTATATACTTTATCACGTCTATCTCGAAGCCCATGTTTTTGGCGTTGCCGAGGTTGTCGGGCATGTAGTAGGCATCGGTTCCGGCCCCAATCTTACCGTCGGAGGTAACGAACACCTGCTCTATCGGGTCTTTCAGATACTTGTAGAACACGCCGGCCAGCACCTGTTCGGTCTTGCTCGGGAACCACTCCCAACGCAGGTCCACGTTGTCGATGCGTGCACGCTTCAGGTTCGGGTTACCTTTCTCCTGATATTCCTCGCCCATTATCTGGTAAGGCACAATCTCGTAGAAGCCCGGGCGGTTGATGCTGCGGTAGTAGGAGAGGCGCACGTTCATCTTCTGGTTTGGTGTCCACTTGATTGATGCCGACGGCAGGTAGTCCCAGTAGCTCTGCTCGCCCACCTGTCCCATGTTGCGGAACTTCTGCAGCATGGTGTATATCTGGTTGGTGTGCTCGGCACGGAATCCGGCGTTCAGCTCACCCAGTCCGCTCTTCACCGTCACCATGGCATAGGCACCGCCTATGTGTTCCTTCGAGTCGTAGTTGAGCTGCGAAGCCTGCGAGTAAGGTGTTTTGCAGGTCCACTCTATGCTTGAGAACTGGTCGAAGCCGTTGCCGTCGAGCTGCTGCGAGATGTCGGCGGGGTTGAAGATGTAGGAGTAGTAGCGGTTGCTGCGCTCCTTGCGGCGATACTGCGCTCCGGCTTTCCAGAGAGCATCCGTGCTGTTGCCGAAGTGGGTGTCATAAGAGAAGTTGATGTAGCCCGCCCAGTCGGTGTCCTTGTTGTGCTGGTATCTGCGCTCGGCACTCTTTGGCAGGGTCTTCTGTATGGTCTTGTTGCTGCTCCAGAGCGATCCGTCCACGCCCTCGGCTGTCTGCACCGTGTTGGTCAGGGTGACGTAAGTTCTGTCGGGGTCGTCTTCCTTGGCCTGCGAGAATATGCCCGACCAGTCTACGGTGAAGTCCTTGGTTAGGTGGTGGGTACCCTTGAGGTTGGTGGCGAAGATGCTCTGCGTCTGCGATGCCGAGCGCGTCTCGTCGTCCTGCGTGTAGGTGTCGTCGCCGATGTATTCGGTGCTCACGCTGTTGTTGTAGCGTACGCTCTTCGAGTTGGTGCGTACATACATGTTGTACCACTCCAGTTTGTGGTTGCCCAGAGTGAGGTCAAACTTGGCGTGCGCTCCTGCCGTGAGGTCGTGTATGCTGTAGTAGCGGTGCTGCAGGCTGGAGATGTACATTGCCTGCTGGCCCGATGCCATCTTCACTGCGTTGTATGTGCGTTCGGTGCCGCGGAAGATGTTCTGTATGCTTCCGGCGAGCATCACGCCGAGGCGGTCGTTCCAGAAGCGGTTGCCTACGGAGAGGCCACCGATGAAGTTGGGAGCCGGCATGCTGTGGCTCTTCACCTGCGTGGGACCGTTTTTGAAGTCGGTCATCCCGGCTTTATAGTCTGAACCGAAAGCCTCATACGGTGCTTTCTTGGTATAGTCGCTGCGGTTGCTCGACAGATAGCTGCGGTCCCCGCTCCAGAAGTAGTCGCTTGCCCCCACGGCAGCGTTGGCCTGCAGCTGGAAGTGTGACGGTGCGTCCTTCATCACCATGTCCACCACGCCGCCTGCTGCATCGCCCTCCATGTCGGCAGTGAGCGACTTCGACACCACGAGGCGGTCCATCAGGTCGGACGGGAAGATGTTCAGAGGTATGTAGCGGTTCTTGTCGTCGGGGCTCGGAATCTTCACGCCGTTCACCAGCGTGTAGTTGTATCGCTTGTCCATGCCTCGCAGTATGGCGTATGAAGCCTCGCCTGAGGCATCGCGCTCCATCGTCACGCCCGACACGCGCTGCAGCACGCTCGCCACGTTGACGTCGGGCGAGAGCTGGATGCTCTGCTGGCTCATCACGTTGAGCACGCCGGTAGCATTCTTCTCCAGGTCGATGGCCGAGCGGTCGCTGTGGTATTCCTTGTGGCCGGTCACAACCACCTCGCCGAGCTGCTGGGTGTCCTCGTCCATAGGTATGTCCACCTTGTTCTTTCCTGCCACGTCCACCACCACCTCCTTGGTCTTGTATGCCATGTAGGAGACTATGAGGGTAAACTTGCCCTTGTCGGGCAGTTCATGCAGGGTAAAGGTACCGTCGAGTCCCGTGGTGGTACTCACGTTTGGCAACTCCTTCACCCGCACCACAGTGCCTATGAGGGGCTCGCCTGTCTTGTTATCCTTCACCAGTCCGTCGAGCGTATGCGCCGAGGCACTGGCTGCGGCAGCCATGACAACTGCACTTATCAACAGTCTTTTCATCTATCTATGCTATTGGATATTCTTCGTTCTTCCAGAGTTTTTGTGTTTTTCCGAGGTTTCTTCGTTTTCCCATCCAAGAGAATTCTTCACTCTTCGTTCTTCCCTCTTCACTTACTCTTCGTTCTTCCCTCTTCACTTACTCTTCGTGACTGTGTGAATCACGTTGCCATCTTTGTCTATCATCGACATGCGCAGCTGCTTCTTGTCTGCCGTAAACACGGAGAAGCCTGAGGCGGAACTGCAGAACACGGTGCCGTCGATGGGCTTCACCTGGCGCGCGAGCGATGACGACGAGTTGACCACATAGTCAATGTTGTCGCCTTTTTTCTGTATGTGCTGGAAGTTGTGGATATGTCCACAGGCATATATCGCCACATTATTATATTTGCGCAGTACGGGCAGCAGATACTTCTGCATGTCGAGGCGCTCCGATTCTTTCTTGCCCGTCTCGGCATATATGGGATGATGGCCCAATACGATGACCCAGTCTTCCTTGGCATTCTTCAGTGTGGTGTCGAGCCATGCGAGCTGCGCCTCCCTGTCTTCCTTGCAGGCGTCGGGATAGTGCTCCGTATCTTCACGGTATGAGTCGATGATGGGTGCAGTGTCGAGCAGTACCACGCGCACGGTGGTGCCTTTGTGGCTGAACACCTTGGTGTAATACTTGGCCGGCATCATCCAGCGGCGGCTCACCTTGCCGTAGTCCATGAAAGCCTGTGTGTTGCCGCGATACTCGTGGTTGCCGCATACGGGGAACCAGTCTATCATCAGGTCGGGATGAGAGTAGATAAGTTCGTAGTTGGTCATCCACAGAGGGTCCTGAGTTGAGACCACACCGTTGAAGTGGTGTATGTCGCCCACGGCGAGCACGCACTCGGGGTCTACCACGCCTGCCATCTTGCCCATCAGTTCGGCTATTGGCTTCTGGTCGTAGTAGCCGTTGCGTCCCATGTCGTTGGTCATGTAGAGGGTCACGTCGCCCTTTAGTTTCTTCCACTGTTCTGGAGTCTGGGCTTGCAAGTGCAAGCCGCCAAACAGCACGAAAGCTGCCACTAACAACGTGGCAACTTTGTTGCCACATACGCTGAACACATTCTTTTTCATCGGATAGTTTTATTTAATACCTATTTTATATTTGTCAGAGTCTTTCCTGAAACAAAACTTTTAAAGTTGTTGCAAAATTAGCATTGCCGTGTTTCAAAGATGTTGCAAACCATTGAAGAAAGCGTTAACCGGTGTTACAATTCGGTTACACCAAACCTTTGCGTAGTCTTGTCCACGAAGGTCACGAATCGGCACGAAAATTAAAGGTCACGAAATTTCGGCTTTGCCGATGCCGCATACTGAAAGGCGATGTCGCACGACAACTTCTTTTCATGCCGCTTGTCTCATGCTTAGCAGGGGCGGGCCCTGTGCCCGTCAGCAATCTGAATGACGAAACGACTCCCCATCGATTTTGTCATTCGTGGACAAACTCCACCGTGATGAAAAATCACAACAAAAGGCTCTCTGAGAATCGATTTTTTTGAAAAACATTTCCTCTTGTGCGCATTTGTGCGATTTTTGGGCGTTTTTGCAACGTTCTAATACACAGACTGTTATATTTTTGCAGTCTAAAACGTGGCTGAAATTTCGGCTTTAGATTCGGCTTTACGTTAGAATCGCAGTGCCTTTACGTTAGAATCGCG
>CAZXGQ010000069.1:0-18837 GCA_964640415.1 uncultured Prevotella sp. | reverse complement strand
TAAGAAAGATTATAACGCAATATTTCACCCACACAAATCAACATAGACCCACAAAGACTGTTGTCTTTTTGAGACTTAGAGTCGGGAAAGTGAAGAGTGAAGAATGAAGAGTGAAGAGTGAAGAATGAAGAGTGAAGAGTGAAGGGTGAAGGGTGAAGAATGAAGAGTTAAGAGTGGACGAAGATAACCACACCTTCGAACCCTCTAAAGGCCAAAGGCCTCTCTTAAAATTCCGGCACCTCAAAGACATAACCACGGCGGCTCTGCGTGAGATGAAAAAACTCAACAAAAGGCTCTCTGAAAATCGTTTTTTTTGAAAAACTTTTCCCCTGGTGTGCATTTGAGCGATTTTTGCAAGCTTTTCTTAATGCTCTCGTAATCAATGTGTTATATTTCTGCGCTCTAAAATGTGGCTGAATTTTATTCTTTCAAGTCGGCTTTACGTTAGAATCGCGGTGCCTTTACGTTAGAATCGCGACGCCTTTACGTTAGAATCGCGTCGCGATAGTGCTACTATCGCAACGCGATTTTGTGCTTTTGGGGCGTGAAATTAGCTTGAAAGCGCCCTTTTTAACACTTCGGAGCCTCCTTGGTCGTCCTAGATGGTGTGCCCCTCAAGTGTTAAAATCTTGATAAAAATATTTACAATTTCTCTATAATGCGGATGATTTATTCAAGTTTCGGATTTGGGACTTATGCTTGAACATATGTTCACCAAGGGGCATAAACAGAAAGAAAAATATGGGAATATGCGCCAAAAGCAGAACACAAGTCAATGTATGCCAAGCCCTGCAGGGGCGCAACAATCCTAGCCCAGGGTGAGGACGGAGCATAGCGACGGACGTAACCCTGGGTTTAGGCCGGTCGGAGAGCAGCTGGACTGAAAGTTCAGCACAATGTTTATTTTGGCGTTTTCTGTTGTGCTGAACTTTCAGTCCAGTGTCCGTTGGATTGTTATCAAACCCAGGGTTACGCATCGCGGCTGTCGCCGCGCCGCTCACCCTGGGCTGGGATTGTTGCGCCCTTTCAGGGCTATGTGCGTCAGCAGGTAATAGTTCTGCTTATTCAAAACGTTAAATCTAAATCCGAAATTTCAGTGATTTATTTCGTCTGCATAAACTTATAGGGCACGCATCTTGACCTCAAAAATATAAGAAACATTTCATGTGCAGATTGCGGATATAGGTCAGTGTGCTTCAAGCCAGTTGTCGCCCAAGCCCGAGTCTGCCGTCAGAGGCACGCTGAGGTTGGCTGCATTCTCCATTTCCCTGACTACGATTTCCTGCACCTTCTCTTCCTCGTCGGGATAGACAGAGAAGTTGAGTTCGTCGTGCACCTGGAGAATCATCTTAGAGCGCAGGCCTTCATCCTTGAAGCGCTGCCAGATGCGTATCATGGCAATCTTGATGATATCGGCCTCAGAGCCTTGGATGGGCGCATTGATGGCGTTGCGCTCGGCAAAGCCGCGCACTGTGTTGTTGCCCGAAGCAATGTCGGGAAGATAACGGCGCCTGCCAAACATGGTTTCGGCATAGCCTTTATCCCTTGCGCTGAGTTTGGCCTGCTCCATGTATTGATGCACCTTGGGGAAGGTCTGGAAATAGTCCTCGATGAGCTGCTTGGCCTCCTTGTTGCCGATGTCCATGCGCTGAGCCAGGCCAAAGGCGGTGATGCCATAGATGATGCCGAAGTTGGCCTGCTTGGCCTTCTTGCGCTGACTGTCGCTTACGTCTTCCATCGGCTCTTTCCAAATCTTTGCAGCGGTGGCGCGGTGAATGTCGAAACCTTCGCGGAAGGCCTCGATCATGTTTTCGTCGCCCGACAGATGTGCCATGATGCGCAGCTCAATCTGCGAATAGTCGGCCGAGAACCATTTGCAGCCCTCATCGGGAATGAAACATTTTCTTATCTCCTTGCCGTCGTCGTCGCGCACGGGAATGTTTTGCAGGTTAGGGTCGCTGCTCGACAGTCGGCCAGTGGCGGTGATGGCTTGGTTGAACGATGTGTGGATATGCTGGTCTTTGGCGTCGATAAGTTTTGGCAGGGCCTCGACATACGTGCCGAGGAGCTTCTTCATGCCGCGGTAGTTGAGAATGTCGTCCACGATGGGTGCCTTGCCACGCAACTGCTGGAGCACCTCCTCGGAGGTGACATACTGACCCGTTTTCGTCTTCTTGGGCTTTTCGACCAACTGCATCTTGCCGAACAATATGTCGCCCACCTGTCGTGGTGAAGAAATGTTGAACTCCTGCCCGGCCTCCTCGAAGGCATGTTTCTCGTATTGGTTCATGCGTTCGGTGAATACCTTTTGCGTGTCCTTCAACTGCTGGGTGTCGAGACGGACACCGTTGATCTCCATGTCGGCGAGAACCTTTACGAGCGGCATCTCGATGTCTTCGAAAAGCTTGCGGGCGTTGACCTCGTCGAGCTTTTTCTCCAACACATTGCGCAGCTGCAGCGTGATGTCGGCATCCTCGGCAGCATATTCGCAAATGTCTTCAGGCTTCAGGTCGCGCATGTTTTTCTGGTTCTTGCCCTTTTGCCCGATAAGCTCCTCAATATGCACCGTCTGGTAGCCAAGTAATGTTTCAGCCATGTAGTCCATGTTGTGGCGCAGTTCGGGTTGCCAAACATAGTGGGCGAGCATGGTGTCGAACATCTTGCCCTGGATGTCGATGCCATAGTTGCGCAACACCTCATAGTCGTATTTGATGTTCTGACCGATCTTCAGGATGTCGGCGTTCTCGTAGAGCGGTTTGAAGATGTTTACCATCTCTTGCGCCTCTTCTCTTACGGGAGAAATGGCAACGTAGTAAGCCTCGTGTTCCTTGATTGAGAAGCTCAAACCAACCAGCTCTGCGTCGATAGCGTTGGTCGATGTCGTTTCGGTGTCAAGGCTCAATATGGGGCTTTGTAATAGTTTATTGTACAGTTGCTTAGCCTCTTCAATGGTGCTGATTAGCTGATAGTTATGATCTACGGTGCTGATATTTGACAAAGCCGTTGAAACAATCACGCTATCACCATTGCTTTGTTGAATGGTTGTGTTATTGACCGGTTGTATGTTTGTATTGTTGCGTGCAATGGTGTAATTTCCGAAAAGGTCAGGTTGTTGTGGGACTTTTGCTTCTTGTATGCCAAGGAAACGCTCGGTGAAGCGCTTGAACTCAAGGTCGTTGAATATAGCGCGAAGCTTGTCAGTGTCGGGCTCCGTTACCTTCAACTCGTCGAGGTTGAGCTCTATTGGAACGTCGGTGCGTATGGTAGCCAAGAACTTCGACATCTTGATGTCTTCGCGTGCATTCTCTACTTTTTCCCTTAGCTTGCCCTTAATCTCATCCGTGTGGGCCATGAGGTTCTCGGTAGTGCCAAACTGGTTTATGAGCTTCGCCGCCGTCTTCTCGCCTACACCGGGGCACCCTGGGTAGTTGTCGGCAGAGTCGCCCATGAGCGCGAGGAGGTCTATCACGTTGGCAGCGTTGGGAATGCCGTATTTCTCCTCAATGTCCTGTTCGCCAATAGTGTCGTAGCCGCCACCGTGCCTTGGACGGTACATGAACACGTTTTTCTGTATGAGCTGTCCGTAGTCCTTGTCGGGCGTGAGCATGTATGTCTCTATTCCGGCCTGTCCGGCCTTGGTGGCGATAGTGCCGATTACATCGTCGGCCTCAAAACCCTCGGCAATGAGTATAGGAATGTGCATGGCGCAGAGAATGTCCTGGATGATGGGCACGGACAGCTTGATGTCCTCAGGAGTCTCCTGTCGTTGAGCCTTGTAAGGCGGGAAAGCTTCGTGCCGGAACGTCTTGCCCTTGTCGAAAGCCACTCCAAGGTAATCGGGTTTTTCCTTGTCCTTAATCTCTTTCAAGGTGTTGCAGAATCCAAGGACTGTAGACGTGTTGAGCCCTTTTGAGTTGATAGTGGGGCGTTTCAGAAAAGCGTAATAAGAACGGTATATTATTGCATATGCGTCAAGCAGAAACAGTTTGCTCATGATGGTAAAGTTGTCAAAATGTAAGTTAACTTCTATTTTTGTGTAAAATTACGAAAAAGTTGCCACAGCGGTTCTACTATATCATTTAAAATAAGTAATTTTGTGGTAAATATCACATTCTGATGGATTATATCTCAATAATTCGGCAACCAATCGCCACGGAGTTGAACGATTTCAAGGAGTTGTTCGATCGCAGTTTGTCACATTCTGACGGTCTACTGTCACAGGCATTAGACCATATTCGTCAGCGTGCGGGCAAGCGCATGCGTCCTATGCTTATCCTTTTGTTGGCCAAGTGTCATGGCGGTATCACCGAAGTTACTCAGCACGCTGCTGTTGGTCTTGAACTCTTGCACACTGCTTCGTTGGTTCACGACGATGTGGTGGACGAAAGCGAAGAACGACGCGGCCAGGCAAGCGTGAACGACGTGTACGGCAACAAAGTGGCGGTGCTCGTTGGTGACTATATTCTCTCTACGGCGTTGCTCAATATAAGCTATACCCACAATGAGGTAATAGTGAGATATCTTGCCGAATTGGGTCAGAGACTTTCAAACGGTGAAATTTTGCAACTGCAAAATATACATAAGAAAGACTTTTCGGAAGAGGCTTACTATCAGGTGATTAAGCAGAAGACTGCCGCCCTGTTCGAAGCTTGTGCTGCAATGGGGGCACTGAGCGGTGGAGCCAAGGAAGAAGATATAGAATATGCAAAGCAGTTTGGCTGCAATCTGGGTGTGATTTTCCAGATTCGTGATGACATATTCGACTATTATGACCAGTCGGAGATAGGTAAGCCTACAGGCAACGATATGGCCGAAGGCAAGCTCACCTTGCCTGCTCTGTATGCCCTTAACAGCACTCAAGACAAGGAGATGACCGAAATTGCCTATAAGGTTAAGGACGGCACGGTGACCAAGGATGAGATAGCGCGTCTCGTTGAATTCACAAAGGTGAACGGTGGAATAGACTACGCCGAGAAGAAAATGTGGGAATTTCATGCGCACTCACTTGAGTTGCTCGACAAGGAAGTGGAAGACGGACCTGTGAAAGATAGCTTGAAAGCTTATCTCGACTATGTCATTGAGCGTAAGAAATAATACCTTACTTTCGCTTTAAAAGGCTATTGCTTAATCTTATAACCATAAGGTTGCGGAGACTTTCATAAGATTATTTACAACCTATATATCAACGAATAGGGGGCGGTCACTTTTTCAAGTGACCGCCCCCTATTCGTTGTTACTGGTTTTTAGAACCACTTTGTTTCTTTGCCTATAATCTCGCTAAGGAGTAGGTTTGTCAAACGGCTTGTGCCTAAGCGGAACAGCTCGTTGGTGAGCCATTTCTCGCCGAGAACTTCCTTCACGATGGTGTAATAGGTTACTGCATCCATAACCGTGTTGATGCCGCCGGCAGGCTTCAAACCTATCACGATGCCTGTCTCATTGTAGTACTCCTTAATGGCTTTGCACATCACGTAGACAGCCTCTGGTGTGGCGCCAGCCTTCTCCTTGCCTGTAGATGTTTTGATGTAGTCGGCACCGCTGTACATAGCCAGGATGGAAGCCTTTTTAACGTCTGATAGGGTAGGGAGGTCGCAGGTTTCGAGAATGACCTTCATGGGCACAGCGCCGCATGTTTGTTTCAACTCGCTTATGTCGTCAGCCACGCCCTCATAGTCTTCGGAAAGATATTTGCCCACGGGAAGCACGATGTCTACGTTTGTAGCTCCGTCTTTTATAGTGAGTGCAGTCTCTGCCACCTTAACCTCTATGAAAGTCTGAGATGATGGGAAAGAGCCTGATACAACGGCAATTTCAACGCCGTCTACCTCAAGTGTGTTGTTTACCAAACCTGCGAAGTTGGGGTATGTGCAGATGGTTGCTACGTGAGGCAGGTCGGGGTATGCAGCCTCAAACTTGTTCACTTTTTCAACCATTGCGAGGATGCTTTCCTCATTATCGGTGGTGTGGAGAGATGTTAGTTCCACAGAGCCAAGCAGAAATTTCTTCACCTCGAGCGTATTGTTCTCTGGCACCTTTTCTGCAATGATGCTTTTAACCTTGTTGCTGACCTCTTCTTCGTTTACGTTGAGGTCAAACTTGGCAAAAGCCTGCTCTATTTTGCTGCTGTTAACTATGCCCTGGCTGCGTTGAGCTTGGATCTCTTTTGTTATTTGTTCTTTTATAACTCCCATGATCTTATTTTAATTTTTGATTGTTTTTATGTCTTTCCTTGTCTCGTTTTGTTTTCTTGTCGATGCTCTTCTTGAACTCTTCGGTTATGTCTATGCCTGTTTGGTTGGCGATGCAGCATAGCACCCAAAAGATGTCGGCAATCTCTTCGCCCGTGTTGTCCTTCTCACCTTCTTTAAAGCTCTGGTCACCATATTTACGGGCCATGACACGAGCAAGTTCGCCCACCTCTTCTGTCAACACAGCCATGTTGGTAAGTTCGGAAAAGTATCTAACGCCGTATTGTTTTATCCAAGTGTCTACGGCATCTTGTGCTTCTTTTATTGTCATCTCATTTTTGGTCTTCATGCAACGATGGTGCAAACGGAATGCAGAAAAGCAAGCTTGCTTGATTGTTCTGCTGAGTGTAGAATATCTTATGCAAAGATAATGCTTTTTTCCATTTTTATGTCAGCTAATCTTTTTATTATTGTCTATTGTTACGATTGTGTTATTGCATCATGGCTTCATAATGTAATTGCATCTTGGTGCGATAGTACTATTGTTTGTTGGCGCGATAGCGTAATTGCATTTTCGTGCGAACGTACAATTGCATTATCTTGCGCAATGTTGATTGTGCGCAATTGTTCAAATATGCAAAAACAAACATAAGATCAACGTCAAAACATCTCTTTTAAAACACTGCGTTGTAATAAAATAATCATAAATATTTTAGATAACTTACAGTATTAAAGCTACTTAGGTGTTTGTTTATTTAATTTATCTCCTCTGAGAATCCGTTTTTTTACCACGTCTTGCCATTTGGCCGGTTTCAATGCCTGTTTTTAAGGCCTTCATTTTGCCATTTTTGAGCTATAAAGCTTCCCTTGCCTTCGTTCGGCATGCATTGACTTATTACAATATGCGGTTTGCCTAACCTAAGACTTAAACTGCTTTGATGATAGTCACTCCTTGTTCTTGGTGTCCATGCATATCGTGACAGGACCATCGTTAAGGAGTTCGACCTCCATCATTGCGCCAAACTCTCCAGTTCCTATTGGCTTTCCCAAAGCAGTCGTCAGCAATTCGCAGAAACGATTGTAGAGAGGAATTGAGATGGAGTGGGGTGCCGCCTTGATCCAGCTTGGTCTGTTGCCCTTTTTGTAGCTTGCCATGAGTGTGAATTGTGAAACGACAAGTATGTCGCCACCTACGTCGCCAATACTAAGGTTCATCACGCCGTTGGCATCATCGAAGACGCGTAATCCGATGATCTTCTTTACCAGCCAAGCCGCGTCTTCCTCTGTGTCCTCTGAGCACACGCCAACAAGTATAAGGTAACCTTTGCCTATTCTTGATTTTACCTTGCTGTCAATCGTAACTGACGCTTTTGTGACACGCTGTATAACTACTCTCATTTAGTCTTTCTTATTTAATTATTATGCTTAATCAGCTAATTTTCTTGCTCTGATGAGCCTTCTTGGTTGAATGAATCAAAGACCTTTTGCGCTTTGTCCTTGCCAATAATGGTAGCAAGTTGCTCGACGTTTGCACCCTTTATGTACTTTATTGATTTAAAGGCTTTTAGCAATGCTTCTTTGCTCTTTGGGCCTATTCCTTTAATGTCATCCAAGGCCGAGTGGAGCGCATGCTTCGAGCGCTTGTCGCGATGGAACGAAATGGCGAAACGGTGAACCTCGTCTTGTATCTGTGTGAGGACATGAAACAGTTCGCTGTCTGTCTTTAAACCTATCACTTGTGCTGGGAAACCAAACAGCAACTCGTTGGTGCGATGACGGTCGTCCTTGGCAAGTCCTGCTATAGGAATGTGAAGGTGAAGCTCGTCTTCCACGACCTCTCTTACGATGTCCATCTGTCCCTTGCCGCCATCCGTGATGATGAGGTCGGGTAGGGTGGCTTTCTCGTTTATCATGCGCGTATACCTTCTTCTCACAACCTCTTTCATGGAGGCATAATCATCGGGTCCTACAACGGTCTTGATGTTGTATTTTCTATAATCTTTTCTTGAGGGCTTCATGCCTTTGTAAACAATGCAGCCTGCAACGGCATCTGTGCCTGATATGTTGGAGTTGTCGAAGCATTCTATTTGGTAAGGAAGTTTGTCGAGGTGAAGCTTCTCCTGTAATTCTTTCATCAGGCGCGTCTGCTTTTGCTCAGGGTTGAGCTTGTCGGTTTGCTTCAGCCTGTCAAATTTATACTGTTTGCCATTCATCTCAGAGAGCTCCAGAAGATGCTTTTTGTCGCCACGTTGAGGAACAAAGAATTCTGCATCGCGCAGTTTCCACTCCATCTGAAACGGAACGATAATCTCTTTCGATTTGCTTCCGAACCGCTCTCTTATCTCTGGAATGGCCTGGATAAGCAAATCTTCGTCACTCTCCTCGAGTTTACGTTTATACTCGTAAGTGAAACTCTGATTGATGGTTCCGTTCTTTACGTGTATATAATTAATGAATGCGTTCTTCTTGTTGTCATCATCCACGATGGTGAACACATCTACGTCGTTGATGGTGTGGCTTACCACTTCGCTCTTTGATACAAAGTCCTGCAAAAGAAGATAACGTTCCTTTAGTCTTTCAGCCTCCTCAAACTTCATGAGTTCGGCATTGGTCATCATGCGTTTGTAGACCCATTCCGACAGTTCACGGGTGTTGCCCTTAAGTACCTCTTTAGCTTGCCTTATGTTCTCAAGATACTCTTCTCTTGACTGCTTGTTGATGCAACATCCTTCGCAGTTGTGTATATGATATTCCAGGCAGGGACGGTATCTGCCTATGATGACGCCTTCCTGGGTTATCGGCTGGTGGCACCTTCTTGGCTTGAACGCTTTTTGAATCAATGCCAAGACATTATACATTGAAGAAATGTGTGGGTATGGACCAAAGTAAGAGCCGAGTTTCTTGTTTATGTGTCGCGTCTTGAATATACGAGGAAAAAACTCATTGGTCACGATGATTGAAGGGTAGGTCTTGCCGTCTTTAAGCAAGACATTGTATTTTGGGTTGTATTTCTTTATGAGAGCATTTTCGAGCAGTAATGCGTCCTCCTCCGTGTTTACAACGGTATAGGATATATCCATTATCTTTGAGACGAGCACTTTTGTCTTGAATCTGTCTACCTCTTTGTGGAAATAGCTCGACACTCGTCTCTTAAGATTCTTGGCTTTGCCCACATATATTATTTGGCCTCCGTTTTCACGGAGGTCATCATAATATTGGTAGCTGCCTGGTTTTTCTGGCATATTGAGCACTATGTTTTTCAAGTACTCAATCCTTTTCTCATTCTTTTCTTTAATCATACCCGCCAACTTGCTATATTCAAGCAGTCTTTTTCTTGTTTTGTTTCACGTGGAACTAAAACTCGAGCAGGCTTGTTACCTCAATGTCTTTGTCGAATATTTCGCGTGTATGAGGAAACTCGGAAATTAGCTCCATGATGAAATTGCAATAGATCTTCTTTGGATGGAACTTCTTTACGAGATCACAGGCTGCCTTCATGGTACCACCCGTTGCCAATAGGTCATCGTGGAGTAGCACCACGTCATCGCTCGTGATGGAGTCTTTGTGAATCTCTATTGTGTCGATGCCATACTCTTTGGCGTAGCTTTGCTGTATTGTGTCGCAAGGCAGCTTGCCTGGCTTTCGACACAATACGATGCCAGCGTCTAATCTGATGGCTGCAGCGGAGCTCATGACGAATCCGCGACTTTCTATTCCAACGACCTTTGTTATGCCTTTGTCTTTGTAAAGGTCATACATCATATCGCTGATAATCTTGACGCATTCTGCGCTTTTGAAAAGGGTAGTAACGTCGCGGAAATTGACTCCTTTAATGGGCCAATCTGGGATGGTCCGTAGGTTTTCTTCCAGTGTCTTGTTGTTCATGTTTTACGTTTTACTTTAAGGGTTATCTTATTCGTTTTCAAATGTTTACGCCTTGTTTTGTTCCACGTGAAACATATTGCGCATAACATGAAACGTATAATGCTTAACGTGGCGTTGTACAGGGTCTGTCCCCATAGAATTTTAGCGTCCAAGCAAGACGAGCAGAACGTTGATGTCTGACGGGGATACGCCGGGTATGCGGCTCGCCTCCGCCAACGTGTCAGGATCTATACGCTGAAGCTTTTGGCGACCTTCTGTGCTTATTTCAGAAATCTCATCGTAGCGGAAATGTCCCTTAATCTTGATGTCCTCCAAACGGTGCATTTTCTCTGCAACAATCTTTTCGCGTTCTATATATCCTTTATACTTTATCTTGACTTCGGCAGCTTCGATGATTTCTTCTTTTCTGTCGCTAACCTTGTCCAGCTCCTCCTTGAGAGAAGAAATGGCATTGGATAGTTCGTTGACGGTAATTTGAGGACGGCTGATTAAATCTGCGATTTTACAACCAAAGTGGAGTGGGGTAGTGCCTATTGCTTCAAGCGCTGGGTTTATGTCTTTTGGGTGGACGGTTGTGGATTCGCAGAAATTTATAATATGGTCTATCATCTCTTTCTTGCTTGTCCAACGATCGTATCGGTCTTTTTTTGCGAGGCCAATGTTGTAAGCCTTTTCTGTGAGTCTTGCATCGGCATCGTCTTGTCTTAACAGAATGCGGTATTCAGCCCTCGATGTGAACATGCGGTAAGGTTCGTCCACGCCTTTGGTGCACAAATCGTCTATGAGCACGCCAATATACGCCTCGTCTCGTTTTAATATAAAAGGTTTAGACGAGGCGCACAGCAATGCGGCGTTGATGCCTGCCATTAACCCTTGTCCTGCGGCTTCTTCGTATCCCGTAGTTCCGTTGACCTGTCCGGCGAAGAAAAGGCGTGGTATGACTTTTGATTCAAGCGAATGGTTTAGCTGGGTAGGGTCAAAGTAGTCGTATTCTATTGCATAGCCCGGACGATAGGCTTTTACGTCCCTCAATGCTGGAATTTGGCGTAAAGCTTCCAATTGCGTCTCCATTGGCATTGAAGAGGAGAAGCCGTTGAGATACATCTCGTTGGTGTTTTCTCCTTCAGGTTCAATAAACAAAGGATGGTGGTCACGGTCAGGAAAAACCACAAGCTTGGTCTCTATTGAAGGGCAATAGCGTGGTCCGGTGCTTTGAATTTGACCGTTGAAAAGGGGAGAATTGGCAATGTCGTCCTTTAGTATGCGGTGAACCTCCGCGTTTGTATTGCAAGTCCAGCATGGTAGCTGCTTTAGAGCATGCTGCACCCCACTGAAAGAGAACTGGTGCCAATCGGCGTCGCCCGGTTGCTTCTCTGTGTCTTCAAAGTGTATGGTACGTTTGTCAAGTCTTACGGGCGTCCCTGTCTTCATTCGTCCTATCCTCACGCCCCATCTTGTTATCGACTCAGTAAGATGATAGGCTGGTGGTTCTGCTATTCTGCCCCCAGCTACTTGTTTGTGGCCTATGTGCATAAGTCCGTTTAGGAACGTTCCGGCGGTTATCACCACTGCACCAGCCCTGAATTCCACGCCCCAAATGGTCTTTACTCCAACGGCGATTCCGTTTTCCACTATCAGTTCTTCGGCTTGGTCTTGCCAGATGTCGAGGTTGTCAGTATGGTCAAGCCTGTTGCGCCACTCCCAAATGAACCTTCCTCTGTCGCATTGCGCCCTTGGTGACCAAACAGCGGGTCCTTTGCCCTTGTTAAGCATTCTGAACTGGATAGAGGTGAGGTCGGTGACAATTCCGGTCTGACCACCCAATGCGTCAATCTCGCGCACGATTTGTCCTTTAGCGATACCTCCAATGGCAGGATTGCAGCTCATTTGCGCAATCTTGTTCATATCCATAGTTATAAGACATGTCTTTGCGCCCATGTTAGCCGCAGCACATGCAGCTTCGCAACCTGCGTGCCCTCCGCCAATGACGATGACGTCGTACTTCAAAATCATAGTATAAAATGTGTTTTGGCGCAAAAGTAAGAAAAAGAATCGAATATCTCAAATAAACACATTCATTTTTAGGCTTTGCCAATGCCTTGCTGTTTTCTTGCACCGGAAGGCAGCATTGGGCCGCATGACTGCAGTGCAAGCAAGGAAAGGTGCGTTTCTACACATGCGGAATCTGCAAAAGGGTGCATCTTTGGAGTATGTGCCCCCTGTGCTGATTTAGTTCAAGGTGTTGACCTGTGTCATTATCATCTCGGAGAAAGACTTGCATAGCTGGCCGTTAATAATATCTCAAGACTCTTGCGCAAGGTGCCTTTGTCTAGAAAGTCCCAAAGCTGCCCTTTTATTATATATCTGTTGATTTACAACATGTTTTTTTATCAGAAACCAATGAACTTAAAACAATTTTACTACTTTTGCATTCAGTTGATGCTTACTTTGTCATTTTTTGGCAGTAGTGTGGCAGTTTTCTTTTAATATAGACTCTTTATGATCCATTTGCAAATTACCCCCCACCGTAGGATAGTCCTTCACTGGATTTGTGTTTTCCTTTTCTCTTTCTTTTTGCTGTCATTTCTATCTCCTGATTCTTTTTTAACCCACTTGTGCACCATACGTGAGGATTCGGCTTGGTTTTTCACATGTGGCAAGGCATGGATGGAGGGTATGACGCCCTATGTTGATTTTGCCGACTCTAAAGGCCCGTTGCTTTGGCTCATTTATGGCATAGGTTATCTTCTCTCTCCCACCTCTTACATTGGCGTGTTTTGGCTCAGCGTGCTGGCCTACATGGTAACTTTCGCTGTCTTATGGCGTACTGCGCGGCTTTTTGTCGGGTGTCGCGAGTCTCTCATAGTGATTGTCGTGATGCCGACGCTAATGTTCTACCATCTGTTGCACGACGAGGTGCGTGCCGAGGACTTTTGCATGCCGTGGATCTGCATAGGCGTCTACTGTGTCTGTCGAGCGCTGATGTCCAAGCCTGGTACATCGGTCAAGAAATATGCTTTTTGGCTCGGTGTTGGCATGGCGTGGTGCTTGCTTGTCAAGTGGAACTGGTTTGTGTTGATGGGCGGTATGGCACTCATTATATTAGGTGTGTCGTTCGGTCGAAAGCGTGCCGATGGACTTGTTTTCGGCTTGCTAGGCATTATTGCGTTGACGTTGCCATTTGCAGTCTATTTTCTATGCAATGGCAACCTTACGGCGATGGTTCAAGAATATTTTATCAATACGTTCCTAACCACAGGGCGTGGCAAAGACCCTGGACTATGGCGCACCGTGTTCTACAATTTGCTTACCGACCGTATGGCGGTTTATCAAACGGCATTGCTTGTTGGAGACATTGTGGGTATTGTCTTGTTTTGCCGCCGTTTTAGTATGTCGTATTGGTTGTTGTTGGCCTACTTGCCTTTCTTTCTTGGTCTTGGGTTGCAACCGTCATGGTATTATTACTTTGCGGTAGTCATGCCGTTCTACATGTTTTTCTTGCTGGTTCTCGTCAGTTGTTGCTCCCGTTTCATTGATAAGCTACCCAAATTGGTGCTTGCCGTCATTGTGGTTGTTATCAGTCTGGGTGGAACGGCATACAACACGCGTTGGTCTGATCTTGTGTTTTTTCCGTCGGCCAACCAAGAACGGTGGGATGAAATACAACAGGTGATGCAACGTAAACAACGCCCGCTTATACTTTTTATGATTGGCGATTATGGCTATGGTATTCTTGTGCGTGCCCTGCCGGCCTGCAAATACTGGTCATTGCAAAACAATTCGGGTGAGAGAATCGAAGAAGAACGATACGATGCCATACGGAGGCAAAAACCTGATTTTGTAGTGGCTTCCGATAAGTTTGGAAATAAGAATGAAGTGAAGTATGCCAAGTTCTTCACCGTCCTGCGCGAGAGCGGTTACCGGCAGTGCTATGTCCGTGTAGTGAGGAACGGCAAGGCCGTAAAGAAAGCCGTGCCCGTTTACACTAAAGGGTAGGAGGCTGGTTGTGGGATACGGTTGGCTCCCCTATGGGGCATAACGTGGTTGCGATATTGAGAAAGACAGTTTCCTGTCGTTACTTGCTTGTTGAATTCCCAAACTTTCATTGCCTATATTAAGCCAACCTAAGGAATCTTCAGTATTGATTATTCATGGATAGTTGTAGCATGCGTACCCGGAGCCAACGGGCACGCATGCAGAACCTCCTATACACTCTGCGTTCACCTGTTACGTGCATCGTGAAATCTAAAAATTATGCGTTAGGTAACAGTTTGCTTAATATTTTAACGCAAGGTGTTTCAGATTGTCACTATAAAGACTGTTTGCGCGCACAGATTGTAATAAAGCTAAGAATTATATAACAAAAAGAAACCTAAAAAGCTTTTAAGATGACATAATGTCGTAACTTTGCAGCAATCAAAGAACTTTATGTAAGTTGAGAGGTTATATAATTGAGCTTTATGATACATATTTAATAGGAACGCCAACAAGTGGCAAGCGACAACGCTACACCGCGGCAAGGCATCAGGAGTAACAGACAACAGAGTATTCATAATTAATAAGGAGAGATTAAACATGAAAAAGATTGAAGCCATCATCCGCAAGACCAAGTTCGAGGATGTGAAAGAGGCGCTTCTCGCCGCCGACATCGAGTGGTTCTCTTACTATGAAGTGAGAGGCGAGGGCAAGATGCGGCAAGCCCGTATCTACCGTGGTGTAATGTACGACACAAGCAGCATTGAGCGCATGCTGGTCAACGTAGTGGTACGCGACAAGAACGTTGAGAAGACAATCAGTGCCATTCAGGGTGCTGCCAGCACAGGTGAGATTGGCGATGGCCGCATTTTCGTCATTCCAGTGGAGGACACCATCCGTATCCGCACAGGCGAGCGCGGCGACATCGCCCTCTACAACGCCGAACTTGAGAAATAGCCCCCATCCAGATAGTTGAACATTAAAGGTAAAAGATTATGAGTGTACAGGATTTATCTATATCAGTAGACACCGTATGGATGTTGCTTGCAGCCATGCTGGTATTCTTCATGCAGCCGGGCTTTGCTCTTTGTGAAGCAGGCTTCACACGCAGCAAAAACACCGCCAACATCTTGTTCAAAAACTTCGTCGACTTCATGATCGGCTCGCTGCTCTTCTGGTTTGTGGGCTTCGGCTTCATGTGGGGAAGCGACGGTGCAGGATTCATCGGAATGCCCAACTTCGGAGACCTCAGTTTCTTCCACGGCAACGACCTGCCGGTAGAGGGCTTCTTGATATTCCAGACCGTGTTCTGTGCCACCAGCGCCACCATCGTGTCAGGTGCCATGGCCGAGCGCACCAAGTTCTCTATGTACTGCATCTATTCATTCTTCATCTCGCTGATTATCTATCCCGTTGAGGGTCACTGGACATGGGGTGGCGGCTGGTTGGCCAATGCCGATGCTACATCGTTCATGATGACTACTTTCGGTGCCACCTTCCACGACTTCGCCGGTTCAGCCATTGTCCACTCAGTAGGCGGTGTGCTGGCCCTCGTGGGCGCCATCTGCCTTGGCCCACGCCTCGGCAAGTACCGCAATGGCAAGAGCGTTGCTATCCCCGGCCACAACCTTATGGCTGCTGCACTCGGTGTATTCATCCTCTGGTTTGGATGGTTCGGTTTCAACCCCGGCTCACAGCTGGCTGCCTCAGGTGAGGTCAACCGCGTAGCCATCAGCCATGTCTTCCTCACCACCAACCTTGCAGCTGTTGCAGGCGGTGTAGCCACCATGTTCACTTCATGGATCAAGTATGGCAAGCCATCGTTCTCGCTCACTCTTAACGGTATCCTCGCCGGACTCGTTGCCATCACCGCAGGTTGCGACCTCGTCAGCCCACTCGGCGCTGTCATCATCGGCTTCCTCGCCGGTATCATCCTCGTATTCTCTATCGAGTTCATCGACGTGAAACTCCACATCGACGACCCTGTGGGTGCCAGTTCGGTTCACGGCGTATGCGGCATCTTCGGCACACTGATGACCGGCTTGTTGGCTGTCGACTCAGGTGCCCTCTACGGCCACGGCTGGGGCTTCTTCGGTGCTCAGGTGCTCGGCATCGTCTGCATCGACCTTTGGGCAGCCGCCACGGGCATCATCCTCTTCTGGGGCATCAAGAAGATTGCCGGTCTGCGTGTAGACAAGCGCATTGAGGAGGAAGGTCTCGACATCTACGAGCACGGAGAGAGTTGCTACAACTAATCCTGCGGACCGCTTTCCCTACAGGCAAGCAGGTGCAATTACGGATTATTTTACGTAACTTTGCACTTGCTTGCCAAACAAAACAGCAAAGCATAGTCTTAACTCATTAAAACACACACGATTATGAAGACATTGAAATCCATCGTCAGCAAGAAACACATAAAGGCCGCATGTGCCGTAGCCCTCTGCCTCGCAGCAGCCGCTCCCGCCTCGGCACAAGACAAGGTGGAGACCACCATCGCCGCCGACTTCGTAAGCCAGTACTACTGGCGTGGCCAGGACCTCGGGGCCATTTCACTGCAGCCCACACTGGGACTGGGCTACAAAGGTCTCTCGCTCACCGCTTGGGGAAGTGTAGGTATCTCGCAGCCATCCGACACTAAGGAGTTCGACCTCACGCTAGCCTACGAGAACAGCGGCTTCCACGTGGGCGTGACTGACTACTGGTTTAACTCGCCCAACGAGCGCTACTTCTCCTACGCAGCCCACGAGACGTCACACGTCTTTGAGGCCAACGTGGGCTACGATTTCGGTCCGGTGGCTTTGAACTGGTACACCAACTTTGCCGGAAATGACGGCTACACCAGCAGCGGCAAGCGTGCCTACTCGTCATACGTGGAGGCCACTGCCCCCTTCAAGTTGGGCGGGTGTGATTGGGAGGCCAGCATCGGTGCCGTGCCCTACGCCACCAGTTTCTACGGCGATGCCAACGGTTTTGCCGTGACCCACGTGGGCGTGAAAGCAACCAAGGACATCAAGGTGACACCCTCGTTCAGCGTGCCCGTCTTCGCACAGGTGGCTGCCAACCCCAGCACAGAGAAGGCTTACCTTGTGGTGGGCTTCACGCTGCAGCCATAAGCCGCTCACTCAGACAAGAAAGGCATTACGACTGACGTGAAAAAATGCGGTGCGTAGACAGCGCACCACAGACTAAGGATAGATGATTGTTTTCAGGTAACCACATAAGATTATAGACAATAAGATTATTTTTTATACGTCAGGTTTTTAGTTAACTCAGTTCTCTGAAGCCGGTAATTCGTGTGAATTGCCGGCTTTTTTGTTTTTATCTGCCAAAGGAGGGCAAAATCAAAAAACATTTAGTATATTTGCAGCGTATTAATACAACCCTTACATTTTTCTACACGATGAAAGACTTTTTCAAGATGACATGCGCCACCGTGGTGGGCCTACTGCTGTTCACTATCATTGCCGGAGCGCTCGGTCTGTTGAGCATTGCCGGAATGGCTTCCGCCTCAGAGGCAGCACAGAGCGTGGCCGACGGCTCGGTACTTGTCATAAAACTCGACGGCACGCTCGAGGAGCGCGGCGAAAGCAGCCTCATGGCCACCATACAGGGCACGCAGACCACGGGTCTGAGCGACATACTCGAGGCCATCAGCAAAGCCAAGGACAACGATGCTGTGAAGGGCATCTACATTGAGGCCGGCAGCATCAGCGCCGATATGGCCAGTCTGCAGGAGGTGCGCCGCACACTGGCCGACTTCCGCAAGGGCGGTAAGTGGATTGTGGCCTACGGCGAAAACTATTCGCAGGGTGCCTACTACATAGCCTCGGTGGCCGACAAGATATACCTCAACCCGCAGGGAGCCATAGACTGGACCGGACTGGGCGGCGAAATGGTGTTCTACAAAGACGCTCTGGCCAAGATTGGCGTGAAGATGGTGCCCTTCAAATGCGGCAAGTACAAGAGCGCCACTGAGATGTTCACCGAAGAGCACATGAGTGAGCCAAGCCGCCAGCAGACCGAGCGCTACCTCAGCGGATGGTGGCAAACCATCTGCCAGGCTGTGGCCACGAGTCGCGGCATCAAGGCCGACTCGCTGCAGGCATATGCCGACCGTGTCATCACACTCGAAGACCCCAAGAACCTCATAGGCTACAAGATGATTGACGGACTGCTCTACAACGACCAGGTGAAGGGCGTAGTACGCAGCCGCCTCGGTCTGGGCGGCGACGACGAGATACCGCAGGTGTCGGTGACCACAATGGCAAAGGCACCGGCCAAGAGCAAGGGCGAACAGATTGCCGTGTACTATGCCTGGGGCGACATTGTAGACGAGGTGCCTGCACAGACCATGCTCTCGGGAGGACACCTCATCGTGGGCAAGAAGATGTCGGCCGATCTCGAAGAACTTGCCAAAGACGACAACGTGAAGGCGGTGGTGATACGCGTCAACTCAGGAGGCGGATCGGCCTACGCCTCCGAGCAGATTTGGCATCAGATACAGACGCTGCGTACCAAGAAACCAGTGGTCATCTCCATGGGCGGCGCAGCCGCTTCGGGCGGCTACTACATCAGCGCGGCTGCTGACTACATTGTGGCTGAGCCCACCACCATCACCGGATCGATAGGCATCTTCGGACTGACGGTAGACAAAAGCGAACTGATGACCCAAAAACTCGGACTGCGCTATGACCAGGTAAAGACCAATCGCAACTCGGCTTTTGGGGCTACCGGCACACCGATGACAGCCGAGCAGATGGCCATCATGCAGGCACACATCAACCGCGGT